>CAYZCH010000025.1:0-19036 GCA_964476405.1 uncultured Desulfurococcales archaeon | reverse complement strand
AAGATATTGTTGATACTAGCAATAGTCCTCACAGTCATACTAGTCGCGTTCTTCTTCCTCCTGCCGGGCCTCCTCACGCGGCAGGGCATCCCCCTACACCCCTAGGAAGGCTTTAAACCAGCTCTCAGGCTGAGAGATTGGCCTCGTGGGGTGCCGGCTCGACAGACTAGTAGAGGTTGAGGCTGCTGTGGGAACCGGGCTTGAGCGCTACTACTACAAGTTCGCGTTCGCCCTCCCCCGCTCAACGCTACTCCCACTTATACTGTCCGGTCTCGTCGACGCCCTATACGTGAGGGCGACAAGGCTCCTGGGCGTAGTAATGGTGGGCTTGGGCCTCGCCGAGCTCCTAGCGCTCCGCGTGCTTGCAGGCAGGGGGGTTGCCACCGTTAAGAGGCTCCTCTGGCTACACTTCCTCATAGGCGTTGTATCCACCCTCTACAGCTACATCTACGGCCCCGGCTACGGTTTGGCCGCCTACCCGCTCCTGGCGGGGTTCATGACGTCGTTCGCGATAGGCGTAGCGCCGAGCCTGGCGAAGCTACTCATATACCCCGCGGTGGGTGTAGTGATAGCTTCAGCAGCGGGATCGGGCCCCCTACTAGCCTATATCGCCGGTGTAGCGCTCGCCGTCACACCTGTAATCGTCTCAGTTGCCCTCTTCGGGCCGCGGAAGGGCATCAGGCTAATGAGGATAGTTACGGCTCATCTAAGGGCCTGGCTCGCGGACGACTACAGCCTAGTAGCCGATATAATGGGGTGTGAGGAACGGGACACATACACCCATGTCATATCATACCAGCTCGAGGACGGGGGATGCATATCAATCATAGTCCCCGGCGTCCACTTCGGCCCCTTCCGCAGGGCTGGCAGCAGCACGCTACCCTACAGGATACGTGAACTCGCACACCACCCGGTCATAGTGCTTCACGGCACCGTGGGGCACGAGTATGACGTAGCTCGTGTAGAGGACTCCGACAGGCTCGCAGAAATCATAGTCGACGCCTCGTGCAGGGCGTGCCGCACCCCCTCCCCCAAGTCCACCGCATACCTGGTGGAGCCCGCCGCGGCCGGCGGATTCCGTGTCAAGTCGCTCCCCTCAAACCCACCAATACTAGTCATAGATAGGCCGGGTAAGGGGATAGACGATGTGAGGCTGCCGCCCCTCGCGACACCCGCGGTCGACCTACACAACGAGGAGCAGGAGTCGTGGCCGACGCGCGAGGAGAAGCTGAGCCTCCTCGACGCAGTTGCGGGCCTTAGGCTGCGCAGCTGCAGTGACCTCGAGGTCTCGGTCACCGAGGTCAGCGTGGGGGAGGAGACGGCGGCTAAGATAGGGCTGTGTGGAAACACTATGCAGGTCTTCCTCGCCAGGTGCGGAGGCAGGTTCATAGGCCTGGTACTAGCATATTCAAACAACGCCGTGAAGGGTGTTAGGAGTATAGTCGAGGAACTGATGAAGGTTAATGGGATCGACGGGTCGCTAGCAACCATAGACGACCACCTCTGCTCGGGAGTAAATCCGGGCGTACCTAGCTACACGCTAAACAACATAGACAAGGCTACAGGCCTAATACTCGAGGCCATAAGGCAGGCGCTGGTCTCACTCAAGAGAGTGAGGGCGGTCATCCACGAGATCGTCGTCGAGCGTGTCAGGGTGTGGGGGAAGTGTTTCGACGAAGTAGTATTCTTCATGAAGCATGGTAAGCCGGTGGTATGGGCGGTTATAGGGGCGTTCATAACATCAATTGTTGCACCCTACATGCTTGTTACTTTCACCCATCTCGCTATCTGAGGGGGTGTTGTCAATAACCTAGTTTATGGGTGAGACACACGTTCCTTGAGCAAACGAGATATATACCCCTATCGGGGTAAAACTTTTATGGGTGATACGGTGAGCGTGGAGCTAAGTGTACTATATGAGGACAACGAGGTAGTAGTGTTCAAGGCGCCACACGACGACGAGCTGGTAGAGCTAGTACACGACTACATAAAGAGGAAGGGGAGGCCGGTATCCTGGAAGGAGCTACGCGAGGCGTTCAGCGGGATAGCAGGCGAGGACAGGCTCAGGAAGGCCCTCCATAGGCTGAGGGATCGTGGAATACTAATCGAGATACGCGGCGGCTACTACGCAACCATAGACATGCCCGGCGCAGAGAAGCTGCTAGCCCTCCTCAGGAAGTTCAAGAAGTTGAAGCGCGAGCACCTAGAACTCCTAGGTATACGCCCCGTTAACTAGCCCCGTACCCCCTCACAGTTTTTCCCCTCTCCACGTCGCCTAAGACACCCTCCCAGATGGGGGCTGGTTCTTGACGAAGGAGCCCGTATGGGTTATAGGGAGGCCGCGTAAACCCGAGGAGGCCACAGTCACCATCAAGAAGGATATCGCTATAGTCCGTACGGCGTCGAAGGGAGTAGCTGTAGTGCCTGTCAGTGAGCTGTGCAGGCTCGCCGAGAGGTTCAACCTAGTGTATAAGAACTACAAGTGTAGGCAGCAGTCGTAGCGATGGAGAAGAAGATGTATATGCCCGACGCGCGGGGGCTCTCATCCAAAGCCCCGTGCCGCGGGGCAGTCTAAGCCCCCGTGTATGGTGCTGCCTAGTGAGCGGGGTTGTAATACTATCTCCCCACCCACTTGCGGCATCGACGGGGGAGTTAGGATCCCGGAGGCAGCCGCCGGGCCGGAGGAGGGGTTGCACGTGGCGAGCGTATACCTCGTCATAAACATAGGCAACGACGTGAACAAGAAGATGGACTCCATAGCAGCCCTCCTGGGGGCGCTTGAAGAGATAGGATTCGCCGTCCACATGTACCTTGGAGGATGGGGTGGGAAGACCAGGGTGGCAGTCAACGGTGTCCCGGTTGATTTAGACGCGGACATAGACGAGATAATAGAAACCGTGGTGGAGTCGCTGGCATCGAGCATGGGGACGGAGTACGTCGCCGCCTCGGCCTAGCCAAGTCTCAACCCTATTACCCCCTACGCGCATACCCCGAGTGAGGGGCCTTGTGGAGGGAGACCCTCTTCTCTACGCGCCAGAGGACGTTGTGAGGGAGGTCGTGGAGGAGGAGCGTAGACTCGGGCTGCTGGGCCGCAAACGTAGGCGGCGGCTACCATACCCCCACAACAGCGACATAGCCGACGCGGTTGTCGAGGCTCTTAGAGGCTACATAGGGCACCCCGCAGACTTCCCTGACGCGGTCTACCATGTACTTAAGTCCCGCGGCTTCTACACAGGGTTCGTAACCGTTAAGAGGATCTGGCGCACCTACGAGAGGTTGGTCAAGAAAGGGGTCATACGCGACGTTCTCGGAGTTGTGGCTGACAATGGGGTAGGGAGGTCAAGGAGAGATGCCCATATACCTTAGGCATAGATCCGTCTGGCTGAGGATAAAGGAGATCTACACTATACACTCCTCCAGGAGGAGCTCCAAGAGGGGATCCAAGAGGAAGAGGCAGGCTGGTACAACGCCGTATGGTATGGTCGCGGAGTGCGTGGAGCCCCCGAGGGTTGGGGATGGTATGCCCTCGGCGGAGCTGAAGGTTCCGGCGTCGAAGGTTACTAAGTTCATGACAAGGCTCCACAAGGCCCTAGGAGACAGCGAAGTCATAGTGTTGGTTGAGCCGAGGGGGGA
Organism: uncultured Desulfurococcales archaeon; assembly: GCA_964476405.1. Classification (GTDB taxonomy): domain Archaea; phylum Thermoproteota; class Thermoprotei_A; order Sulfolobales; family Pyrodictiaceae; genus JAADEY01. Next base: position 15,403 of record CAYZCH010000025.1, on the reverse strand, counting down.
GTACTACTACAGGGTTAGGATATACGCGCCCAATGCATCATCCCTCGAAGAGGCCGTTGAGGAGGCTAGGAAAATAATAGAGGCGTTGAGGGCCAGGAAGAGGTCGTAGTAGCCGTGAGGTGCTACATCTGCGGCTCGAAGGCCGCAGGGCGTTGCAGCCTCTGCGGGCTCCCCTTCTGCAGCCGCCACCTAGGGAGCGACGGTGTCTGCGTGCTCTGCAGCGAGGCGCTCTGTAGCATCTGCCGCAAAAGGTACGCCCTGGCAACATGCCCGTACTGCGGAAGAATAGTGTGTGAGGAGTGCTCAGTGCAGCTCAACCCTGTAGTCAGGGTGTGTGTTGAGTGTTGGAGTAGAATCTACGGTCAAGGTAGATCTTCAACTCCTCGATAAGGTAGCCAGGCTCCTCGGGGACTCCCGCGACCACCACATCCCCGGACTCATCTAGTATGAGCGGGGCTTCCGCCTCCTCATCGGGTTCATGGACTAGCTCTAGGCGTATATTGTATTCTCCCTCGAGTATGTCCTTGACCTCGTTGAACCATGAACGCAGCGTGTAGCACCAGTAGTCGTCGTGGCGGCAGAGTAGGCGGAGGCGTACGACGTCCCCCTCCCCGTCTCTAGACCCACTCATCAAGGCGTCTTGCCCTATTTTTGCCTATAGTATTCCTCCCCCTTATCAGATGTGAGCCGTCACACGATCCAGCTGTATTCATAGTGTTGAACCCCTCCCTGCAGGTCGCGAACCCGAGGCCAAGCCTCACTGCAACCTCTCTGACGGCCTCAAGGATCCTCCTCCTCGCCTCGGCTTGGAGGTACCAGTATCCGTGCATCCATACACCCTCCCTGACGTACATCCTCCTGTACCTCTCCTCGAGCTCCGGGAAAGCCTCTAGTACGCGGCGGAGGTTGTCGGGCCTAGCTTTATAGGTCGAGCACGTGACTGTCTCGGCCCCAGCACTCTTAGCCGCCTCCAGCACATCCCTGACGGAGTCCGCGTCGTCGTTAAGTCCCGGGAGCAGGGGATCTAGTCTAACCCCGACCGGGACCCCGGCGTCATGGAGCGTCTTCAACGCCCTGATCCTCTCAGCTGGCGGCGGGGCCCCGGGCTCGAGCTTGGAGGCCAGCCCCTCATCCATGGTCGTTATAGTGATCATTACGGCTGCACGCGCCCTAGATAGTATATCGGAGTCCCTCGCTACAAGGGATCCCTTCGTAGTTACAAGTATCCGGTGGCCGGCGGCTGCTATTGCTCTAAGGCAGCGCCTCGTCAGCCCTAGTCTAGCCTCTAGTGGTGGATAGGGGTCGCTGCTTGTCGAAAGCTCCACTAGGCTATCAGGCGGCAGCTTCCTGAGATCCCTCCTCAGCCTCTCCATGAGCCTCTTCTTCGGCGTGCTCCGCCTCCTCCCTATGTAGGCTGTCGCGTAGCAGTAGAGGCAGTAGTGGCTGCAGCCGGTGTAGGGCTGCAGGCTGTACTTAGGGGGGCACGTGCATAGAGGGCTCCGCCACGGGTCGAACCGCCTAACAACCTCAAGCCGCATGCTAGCCTAGACCTCTATGTTGGCGTGTCTCGCCCGTAGGTCATCCTCGGTCTTCCCCAGCCTATGCATAAGCTCTACTATCACGCCGTCGAGGAATACCAGGGCTGTGTCCTCGAAGAGCGTGCCCAGGGGCGCCAGCGGCTCATGTATGCCCAGGATCTGTCTCGCGAAGTAGTCGAGTTCGAGGCCGCGCAGCTTTGTTCTGCCGGGGATCTCGACTACTATGTCGGCCAGCTTGCCGAGCGGGCTGTCTGGATAGCTTGTTATCGCTATTATCTTCGCCCCGACCTTCTTAGCGGCCTCAGCGGCGGTCACTATCAACTGTGTGCGTCCAGACCCCGATATCGCTATGACGAGATCCTTCTCGCCTATACTCGGGACAATCGTATCGCCTAGAACGTGTACGTCGTAGCCTAGGTGCATGAGCCTCATGGCGAACGCGCGGCCGACGAGCCCGCTCCTACCCGCGCCCATGACTAGTATCTTTGACTCGCCCCTCCTACCATAGACCTCTACAAGCGTGTCGATCATCTTGTCCACCTGGCTGCTCTTGAGCAACTCTATTGTCTTTGTTATGAATGTTGCTATTTCATGCATGGTCTTGACTACGTACTCCATGCCTCCCTCCCGGTACCGGTTCCATCCACTCCTTATTAGTCTTGACCCGGCCTTAGGAAAATTCTTATATTAAAGTAGCCGGCGTCACGCAGCAATGGTGAAGCATAATTGTTGTGGAGATAACGAGGCGGCGCGAGCCCGTGAACGAGTTCGCAAAATGGCTCTTCGATATCGCCGCCAAGTGGCAGGAGAAGTGGAGCAGTGCCCGCGTCTTCGAGCCCCGCGTCGACCCAGGGAGGCCGAAGTTCTTCGTTACGGCCGCGTTCCCATACCCCAATAGCCCACCACACATAGGGCATGGACGAACATACACCATAGCGGACGCCTATGCAAGGTTCAAGAGGATGCAGGGGTTCAATGTACTGTTCCCCATGGGGTTCCACTACACCGGCACGCCGATACTCACCATGGCCGAGGCAGTGGCTAACGGTGATAGGGAGCTCATCGACCTATTCATAGAAGTCTACGATGTACCCCCGGAGGCCATACCTAAGCTAGCGGATCCGCTCGCCCTTGCACGCTACTTCCACAACGAGGTAAAGCAGGCTATGAAGGAGATGGGGTATAGTATCGACTGGCGCAGGGAGTTCACTACCATAGATCCCGACTTCCAGAAGATGATAACATGGCAGTTCCTCAAGCTCAAGTCCAAGGGCTACCTCGTGCAAGGCACCCACCCAGTCGGCTGGTGCCCTAAGCACAACATGCCTGTCGGGATGCATGACACTAAGGGTGATGTTGAGCCCGAGATAGGGGAGTTTGTGCTGATACTCTTCAGGCTTGAGGGGACTGAGGTCTTCCTGCCAGCGGCGACGCTGAGGCCCGAGACGGTATTCGGCGTGACTAACCTCTGGCTGAACCCTGATGCAGAGTATGTTATAGCGGAGGTTGATGGGGCCAAGTGGCTAGTGAGCAGTAAGGCGGCCTATAAGCTTGGCTTCCAGAGGCTTAGGGTGAAGGTTGTAGAGAAGGTTGATGTTGGTAAACTGTTCGGCCGTAGGGCGGTGAACCCGGCCACGGGGGAGAAGGTGCCTATACTGCCGGCTAGCTTCGTCGACGAGTCCACGGCAACCGGTGTGGTCATGAGCGTCCCCGCGCACGCACCATACGACTATGCGGCTCTAATGGATATGCTCAGGGACGAGGAGAAGCTCCGTGCCCTGGGCGTCTCACCGGAGGAGCTCAAGCCCAGGCCACTGATAAGGGTTAAGGGGTTCTCTGAGACGCCTGCAAGGGATATAGTCGAGCAGTTCGGGGTTAAGGCGCAGGAGGACAGGAAGCTGCTGGATGAAGCTACCAAGAAGCTCTACAGCTCCGAGTACCACTACGGGTACATGAGGGATGACATAGTAGCCTACGTGTACCCCGACTACCCGCAAGAGGTCAGACGCTTCATAGTGGCGCCGGTGAAGGCCTGGATAGCCGGGAAGAGTGTACCCGAGGCGCGTGAGGCGACGCGCGCCTGGCTCGAGGCACTCGGCTTCGCCGACAAGATGTACGAGATACTGAACAAGCCCGTCTACTGCCGCTGCGGCACAGAGGTCGTAGTGAAGATACTCCATGACCAGTGGTTCCTCAAGTACTCCGACGCCGAGTGGAAGGCTAAGGCTAAGGAGCTGGTGCTCACGATGAGGATTATCCCGGAGGAAATGAGGCGCGAGTTCCTAAACGTGATAGACTGGCTTCAGATGCGCGCGGCCGCCAGAACCAGGGGGCTCGGCACACCCCTACCCTGGGACCCCAACTGGGTTATAGAGAGCCTCAGCGACTCGACGATATACATGGCGTTCTACACCATAAACTATAGGCTTAGGAGTGCGGGCGTGAAGCCGGAGCAGCTGAAGCCGGTCTTCTGGGACTACGTCTACCTCGGGCGTGGCGACCCCGGGGAGGTGTCGAGGGAGACTGGTATACCCGTCAAGCTGCTCAGGGAGCTCCGTAACGAGTTCGACTACTGGTACCCCGTTGACTCGAGGCATAGTGGGAGGGATCTCGTGCCGAACCACCTGACATTCTTCATATTCAACCACGTGGCGATCTTCCCCAGGGATAAGTGGCCCAGGCAGATAGCTGTCAACGGCTTCGTGCTGCTGCAGGGCAAGAAGATGAGTAAGAGCCTGCGCAACATAATACCGCTCAGGAGGGCTATAAGGATCTATGGCCCTGACACGGTGAGGGCCGTCCTCCTATCTGCCGCCGAACTCCTGCAGGACGTGAACTTCACTCATGAGGTCGCAGTCTCACTCCTATCCCAGCTCCGCATGATAAAGGGCATAGTGGAGGATGTCGCCGGCAGGAAGCTCAGGGAGGGGGATGAGAGGCTTGCAGACAAGTGGCTGCGCAGCGTGCTCCAGGGACGCATAGAGGCGGTTACGAACGCCTTCGAGAACCTAAAGCTACGCACCGCATCCATAATACTCCTCTACGAGATGCCCAAGGACGTCAAGAAGTACTTCACACTCCTCGGCGGCGAGGAGCCTAGCAGGGCCCTACGCGACTACATCGACGCCTGGATCAGGATGCTGGCGCCCGTCGTCCCCCACATAGCGGAGGAGATGTGGAGCGTACTCGGCGGTGACGGCTTCGTATCGACTGCCCAGTGGCCTGAGCCCCACGCCGACATGCGTGACCCCTTCGCCGAGCTCACGGTCTACTACGCGGACAGGGTCATAGAGGACATAAAGGAGATACTGAAGCTAGCGAAGATATCCAAGCCGAGGGTCATCATAGCGGTCTCGGAGCCAAACCACTGGGTGCTCGCATCAGCGGTCGCGAAGGGGCAGCTTGACAGGAAGGCCATGAAGGAGGTTATAAGATCGGTCATGCCCCTGATCCCGAAGGAGGCTAGGAAGGAAGCCGCTCTCAAGACCAAGAAGCTGTACGAGGTTCTGATGCCGGTGGATCGCGGCGTCAAGGCACTCATAGCCTCGCTGAGAGAGTTCGACGAGAAGAAGGCGCTCGAGGAGCTCAAGGATTACATAAAGGCGGCCACTGGAGTCGAGGAAGTAGTCATAGTATACCTCGGTGAGGCGGGAGAGAAGGTGCCTAGGGGGAAGGCTAAGGCAACGGTGCCGCTACGCCCAGCCATAGTCATCGAGGAGGCCGGAGACGGGGGGAGAGATAGCCGCCAGGGTGGCGCCTCATGAGCTTTTTAGCGACCAGCGACGAGAGTATCCTCCTCGCCTCTGCCCTATCGACGCCCATTCCGGCCTCCAGGATCCTGCAGGCGTCAATCATGCGTATGGGGCCATAGGACTCGTAGGCGTCCCAGAGAGTCGCCAGAGCCTCCTCCTCCACTTCATCCAGCGGGTTCTCCTCTACAGCCCCCTCGGATCCGACGATGATCCTGGACGCCCCCACCCCATCCACAACAACCATGTAGCTCCCATCCCCCAGCAAGTCTACATCGATCCTCTTAAGCCCCTTCATGCGACGCCAAGACAACACGACTACGCCGACCCTCGGCCTGCCCCTACACCATGCGACCACAGCCCTGTCCGCAGCCTCACTACACCTCCGGACAGCTTCGCACCCCATGCCGGCAGCCGCGGCGGCTAGGAGCTCGTCGTCCGTTAGCAGCGGCACTCCAGCCTCCCTGTAGAGGGAGGCCGCCACCCCAGCGAAGAACCTCTTGAACGGCTTACTCGTATACCCCCTCAGACCCCCCTCCGCCAAGCTTCTCAGAAACCAGGGACGCCACAACCTCGAATACACCGAGGCAGACTATGACAGCCTCCAGTATGAATGCTGCGGAGGGCATGAGGGGGTATACAGCCGCTGCGAGGAGCACGAGCCACGCTGAGACAAGCACGGAGCCCCCCGCGCCCCTGTAGAGCGGGGCGAGGGCCGCGCCGGGAGTATAGGGCGCGTAGAGGGCCATGTAGACGCAGTTGAGCCCGGCCTCCACCGGGCCCCGCCCCCCGGCGACGCATAGGGCTGCCGCGCCGGCAACACCGACGGCTGCGTGTAGGAGCCATAGTATGAGGGGTGCCGTGGGCAGACTACCCGCGGCAACGGCGGAGGCCCCGAGCGACACCACTGAGCCGGTAAGGAACACCAGTATCCCTGCCGCCGCCCCCCTAGACCCCCTCCTCCGGAGCGTGGGCGCCAGGGGGAGTAGTAGCAGGGGTGTGGGGGCTAGCAGCCCGAGGACGGCGTAGTCGAGGGTGCCCAGCGGGGTCACGGCGTAGACGGGGGCTATGGCGGTGTAGACGTCCCCCCTGCCGGCGAGCACGGCGAGCCAGTAGACCGGCGCCGCTGCAGCCGCCCTACGGAGATCCAGCACGCGGAGCATCTTGTATAGCAGGTAGGAGCTTGCAAGGGCCATGAGGAGCACGGCGAGCCAGTACTTCTTGGCCTCCACGGCAATGCACGCCGCCCCCAGGAAGCCGAAGAGCCTGGGGTACTGCGGTGTTGCATGCATCAGGGCCACCGCGATCCATGCGGGCACCACACCAGCTACAAGGGCGAGCCTCGCAAGCTTAACGGGCGCTGTTGGACTGGATGACCAGTCGACAAGCAGCCCATACACTCTCCTCAGCCTGTCCGCGAACTCGCTGAACCTCCCCACAAGCGTGGAGAGTATCAACGCGGCTAGGGGGGTGAACTGCACGGTATAGAAGCTGTAGAGGGTGTGGTTGCCGGCAACATAGGTCAACACGTAGCCCGCCACTATGCCCAGGTAGGCTGCCGAGAGCCTATCAATGACTAGTGCTTCCTCACCCCCAAGCCTCGACGCCACAGTATACGCTATGAGTGAAACCAGGGCGGTCACTGCAGCCGCTGTAGCCTCGAACGGGTTAGCGTAGGCCACGAGGAGGGGCTTGTTCCCGACGTAGTAGAGCGTGAACGGCGCCTCGCCTAGTAGCAGCCCGAACGGGTTCGTCGCCGGCGGGCCGCTCGGCCTGCTAGTCGTGTGCCATGCGAGGGCACTTGATAGCTGCTTCAGCCAGCCAAGGGGCCCCAGGTAGGCTATGAGGGGGGCGTTAACGAGTATGAAGACAGCCGATGCAACAACAACGTACCGTATGAGGTCCCGAGCCCTACCCTCAAGGAGTAGTAGGGCTGCAACGCCAAGCACTATGAAGGCGCCCGAGTACTTCACCGAGGCCGCGAGCCCCGCCAGCACAGCGCTCAGCAACAGCCTATTACTCGCGAAGGCGGCTGCGGATGCCACCGTGAACAACCCTATGAAGACATCCAACATAGCAACGGCACTCATGGCCCTGAGGGCGGGGTCCATTGCGAGGGCGACCGAGGCCACGAGCACTGCGAGTAGAACCTGGGTCACCCCCTCCTCATAGGCATAGGCCGCCGACGCCACGATTACGAGTGATACTATCGCCAAGCCTGCGAGGAGGCTTGGAAGCCGCCAGGCCCAGGGCTGCACGTGCCCCGCCACCAGCGCAACTCCTATGAAGTACTTCGCTAGGAGTGGGTGCTCGTAGTTCATGTAGCTGTTTATACCCTCCTTGTCCGGCAGGATGCCGGGCACGAGGTCGTCCACGCAGCCCCCTGTCAGGGACTCAAGCTCGCTGAGATTCAGGGGCTCCCTAGCCCTGACAGCCACCGCCTCTATGTGGCTGTAGTGTTTACCTAGGACGTGTATACCCGCCTCCTCCAGGAGATCCTGGACGACGCTGACCTGGCAGCTCGGCTTAACGACTACAGTGTAGACGCAGCCTCCGCCACTACACGGGTTCGGGGTGACGTGGAACACTCTCCGGAGTATGTTGATCGTCGCCGGCACATACCAGCACTCATCGCTTATGTAGTCATCCACATGACTGCTCCTAGCATACCCGCTCATGTAGATGACAAGGGATGTTAAGGTCAGGCCCACCAAGACGACGAGGCAGGCCGCTACGACCCGGAGCACCCTACCGCTCGTCAGCGTAGCTCAGCCTCCTCATAGCGTCGGGGCGCTCAGCTACCTCTAGCTCATCCTCCAACGTCTGGCTGCCGGGGTGCCTGGATTTAATGCTTCCCCTCAAACACCCTAGGAGGGGTGGATGCTTTGAAGCATGTATGCATACACGTTGACGGGTTCGGGAACATAGGCAGGGCCTTCACGAGACTGCTCCTCTCCAGACGCAGCCTGCTCGAGGCGCTCGGGGCGAGGGTATGCGGCGTCTACGACTCCACGGGGGGCGTGTACGGCGAGAAAGGAGTACCGTGGGCCAGGCTGGCCGAGCTCCTCAAGCTCCCACGCTCAAGCCTCGGCAGGGCTGGATCGCCGGGGCTCCAGGTGTCCGAGGTGTGGAGGAGCGGCGACGTCGTAGTGGAGGTTACTCCGAGCGTGTATGAAGAGTCCCACCCCGTGAACAAGAGGTTCATAGAGATGATATACGATGGCGCACTAATAGTGACAGCGAACAAGGCCCCGCTGGCCCTCAGGCCAGACATCATAGTCAGTTTCGGGCTCCCATGCAGCGGGCAGCGCCTATACCTGTCAGCGGCCGTGATGGCTGGAACCCCCCTCGTCTGGCTCGCCTACGGGCTTGCGGGCAGGAGGGTGAAGAGGGCTGTAGGAGTGCTGAACGCCACGACAAACTACATATTGACCCTCGTGGAGAACGGCTACTCTTTCAGAGACGCTGTCAGGAGGGCCCAGGAGGAGGGTGTCGCGGAGCCAGACCCCAGCGTAGACCTGGAGGGCTACGACCCCGCCGCGAAGATAGCGATACTGTCGACGCTCCTTGGACACCCAAGGAGCATAAACGATGTCGCGAGGGAGCCGTTGACATCCATTAGTGAGGATGAGGTGAGGAGCCCGGGTGAAGGCTACAAGGTGAAATACGTAGCCTACATGGACGATTCGAAGGCCTATGTAAGGCCCGAGAAGCTGCCGGCCGACTCGCCGCTAGCCAGGACGGCGTGGAACATGAACGCGGTCGTCATCGAGGTCGAGGGCTACAGGGTAGAGGTGACGGGGCCGGGCGGAGGACCCGAGCCGACGGCAGGCGCACTATTCAGCGACCTGGTAAACGCCTTGAGGAGGAGGGAGGTACAGCTATAACAAGGGTGTTGAGCCGTAGAGGGGCATGGGAGGGCCCCAGGACGGCGGGGACGCCCCCCGCTGGGGGTGACTGGGGCCGGGACGTCACCGCGCCACATCTACGTGGGAACCTCCGGCTGGAGCTACTCCTGGAACCCTGACGGCTTCAGATGGTACGTCGACAACTCCGGCCTCAACACTGTCGAGTTGAACATGAGCTTCTACCGGCTACCCCCCCGCCGCCTCGTAGAGTCGTGGGCGAGGATCACCGGGAGGAGGGGGCTGCGCTGGTCGGTTAAGGTGCATGGACTGATAACGCATAGGTACGTGTTAAGCCCCAAGTCGTATAACTTCTGGAGGATCTTCCGTGACAGGTTCAGCCCCCTCGACGACTACATAGACTTCTACCTGCTCCAGCTCCCACCCCGCTTCAAGCCCACCCCAAGGAGCATGGAGAAACTCGAGGCATTCAGCAGAATGGCTGGGCTCGGATGGAGGCTCGCCGTCGAGTGGAGGGATCCCTCATGGTATACAGACGCCATGGTCTCCTGGGCCGCCGAGAGGAGGCTAACCGTGGTCTCCATAGACAGCCCCATAGGGGTCTTCTACGTCCGCAGCGGCCCATACGTGTATGTCAGGTTCCACGGGAGGCTCATCTGGTACGCCTACAGGTACTCAGAGGAGGAGCTCAGGGAGGCCGCTGAGAGGCTGGCGGGCCTCGGGGGAGACGCTATATACGCATACTTCAATAACAACCACGACATGCTGGACAATGCGAGGGCGTTCATGAAACTGATGCGCCGCGTGCTTGGGGTGTAGGCCCTTGGAGCCACTAATAGCCGCGGTCGGCGATGTGCACTCCCCCAAATACCTCCTGGAGTATATCTCTGCGCTCAGCAGGTCTGCTGACGACTGTGAGGCGGCTGAGGCGTTCCTCTGGGCGGGCGACATGGTTCTAAAGGGCCGCGTGTCAGCCCTCCGCAGCGTCATCGACGTCACGCGGAAGATATGTGGGGAGAAGAGGATCATAGCGGTATTCGGCAACGAGGAGTACATAGGAACAGAGTACGAGTACGTGAAAGAGTACCCTGAGGTTGAATGGCTGGACGACTCATATACAACGCTGCGGTTCGACGGCATCAGGGTATGTGTGTATGGTACCCGGGGGGCCCTGGACAGGCTCACGGCCTGGCAGAGGAAGCATATGCCATGGCTTCGAGAGATCTACCGCAAGAGGGCGTTGAAGGCTGCTAACGCATTGAAAGAGTTGTTCAAGGTCTGTGACTACACGATACTGTTAAGCCACTACGCCCCCACCTACGCCACGCTTGAAGGCGAGCCGAGGGAGATATGGCCAGAGCTTGGGTCGAGGCTCTTCGAGGAGAAGGTGTTACCCCACATAGGCTTCGGGCTTGCGGTTCACGGCCACGCCCATAGATCCAAGAAACACGTGGCATTCATTCCCCGCACTGCAATGGTCGTCAACGTCGCCCTCCCGGCGGTCAGGAGGATAACGTTCATCAAGTTCATGCCAAGTGAGGGAGAGATAGCAGTCTACTAGCGTTGCGGGCGACAACCCTCTCGACCACGTCCGGGCTTACCCCCTTTATGGCGGCTATCTCCCGTATGACCATAGGTATCATTAGCGGTGTTAGGCGCATTCCACGGTACTTGTAGGGCGCGTCGGACTCGGTCAATATCATCTCTAGCGGTGCATGCTCCACGACAAGCCTATGCTTAGCCTGTATACGCAGGGCAGGGTTCACCGACACCGTGTAGCCCTGCGCCTCTATCTCCTCCAACAACTCTACGGGGCCGGTGTACCAGTGGAAGTTAAGCCTCTTGACACCAGCCCTAAGGGCGGCGTCCAGAACCTCCCTCCAGGCCTTCGGAGAATGTATGTTCAGCATTGCACCCGTTTCGGCGGCGGCCTCAAGGAACACGTTGAAGACCTCCCTCTGCACATCTATGGTCTGTGGACAGAACTTCTTATCGAGCCCCACCTCCCCAATGCATGGCACCCCCTGCTCAACGATAAGCTCGGCGATCCTCCTCGCCTCCTCCACGCTATCCCTACCCTTGACCTCCCATGGGTGTAGGCCGAGGCATGGGATCACCCTCCCCGGATACCTTGATGCCAGGTCTAGGTTCCTCCTCGAGGACTCCTCGTCATCCCCCACGCTCACAATAACCCCCTTGAAGAGGCTTAGTATCTCCGAGACCTCCTCGTCGCTGTACTCGTGGAGGTGGCAGTGGACATCAATTAACAACCTATATCACCTCCCTCCCCCCTAGACACAAGGTAGCCGCGGCGGTGATGAGCGTTCCGAACAGTGTGACCAAAAGAGGGATGAAGGGGTGGCGGCTGCCTGAGCCCCAAATACTGGCGGTCAGCCCGTAAAAGACTCATCAGCTGCTCAGCATAGGCGGCCAGGGCATCATTCCCCTCTATACTGTTTAAGCTCCTCGGGCGCCACGACCCCCTTATACGTCTCGTAGTAGAGGGGGTCGTCGAGTATCGCACGTATATACTTCGACCTGTCATACTTCTCGGATACCCTGCCTCCATGCGCGGCGGCGTACTCCTCGAGGCTCACGCGGTGCTTGTACTGTATGTAGTCGCGGTACAAGTCGTTTAGGACGTTGAACGCGCAGAAGGGTATCAGTCTCCCATCGGGCGTCAGGTAGTGTATGTTGCACCTCCTAACCCTCATGACATCGTAGTTGTAGAGGTCCATGAAGTGCATGATCCCAAGGAATAGTAGGGTGTAGTGAACCTTCCCGAGCGCATCATAGTTCCTCTTTACTATCACGTTGAAGAGCAGCTTCCAGAAGTCTATCTCGGGGGGTAGCTTGGAGCGGTCTATAAACTTCCTCAGGTCGAGGGCGAGCTTGGAGAGCTTTACCATTTTCCTGAAGCCCGAGTAGCTGGGCAGCCCCTCCCTCATGAACTCCCCCATCTTCTCCTCTATGTACTCTATGAAGCCCTCGACGTCGAGGAACTCGGTTATCGGTATGAAGCGTTTAACGGTTCCATCCGGGTTGCGTTCCACGTAGACGTATGTGGCCGCCCCGCAGGCCGGGTGGTTAGCCATGCAGAAGTGTGTCTCGCCGGTTATGCTCTCCAGGAAGTATGCGAACTTGGCTGCAGTGGGTATCGGGTACCACGCGTCACGGGGTATCTGCCCGCCCGTCTGCTCCTCCACGGCCCTGATCACGTCGGGTATCGTGACCCTCAGCTTCCTCCTCTCCTCCCTCCTCAGCATACCAGTCAGGCTGACCGGCTGGAAGTTGACTCCGCGGACGATATCCATGTGTTTGCCCGCGAACCGCAGGATTGCCCCCATCTCGTGGAGGTTGACCCCGCGTATCACTGTCGGCACGAGAACCACGCTTGTCATGCCAGCCTCGCGGAACACCTTGAAGATGTATGGTATCTCCCAGTGGTTCTTCGGGTTTGTGCGGGGCGTGACGCCGTCGAAGCTCAGGTAGACGGTGTTAACCCCCGCCTCCCTGAGGGCCTTCGTGTAGGCTGCGGCCTCCTCTAGCCCCTTCTCGAAGTATAGCTGGGCGAACTTTATCCCGTTGGTGTTTAACTGTATGTGCGTCACACCCTCCTCCTTCAACACCTTTATTATCTCCGGGAGGTCGTCCCTGAGCGTCGGCTCGCCGCCAGTCAGCTGGATAGCCATGGTTACTCCCTGCTCGCTCAGCTTCCTAACCATCATTCTTATCTCATCGATGCTCGGCTCATACACGTACCCCGCCTTCTCCGCGTAGAAGAAGCAGTACCAGCAGCTCAGGTTACACCTGTTGGTCAGTACTATGTTAGCGAGCGCCGTGTGGTTCATGTGGCGGGGGCATAAGCCGCAGTTGAAGGGGCATGGCGCTGATAGGGGAACGTAGGCCTTCGTCCCCCGCCCCTCCTCGATGTACTTGAAGAATCTGTGGTAGAGGTTGGCGTCGCTGTAGTAGACTTCCTCGAACTCTCCATGCTCGGGGCATACTTTACGTATGTAGACCTCGCCGTCCCTCTCGAAGACGATGGCTGGTAGGAGGCGGTAGCAGCGTGGGCAGAGGCTGAGGGTGTATGTTACAAGCTTCTCCCCCTCCCTCAGCGGGGGCTTGGGCCCGCCGATCGGTATCCTCCTACCGGCTATCTCGACGTAGCCCTCCTCCTTCTTCAAGACGCCAGTCTCCACCTTGACGGTCTTCTCGGCACTCAACACAGAATCCCCTGCCACACTGTTCCATATCCTGGGTTTCAATCCACTAGTCTACGAGCGTTATATAAGGGGTCTGGTCATGTGGAGGGCCTGCACGCGTATCCTCCCGGTGCCACGTAGGGCTCGAACCCCCTCCACTCCCTCTTCGCGGTTAGCGCGGCCCGCTTACCCAGGAGCTTAGCCATTACGCCGACTGGCGTGGCGTGCGGGTCGAGTGGGACTGGCAGACCCCTAACACTCCTCGGGGTATGGTCGTAGACCGCCACGTCCACGACGCCCCTGCAGCGGAGGATGCATGGTATCTCGGCGACGAGGGGGTAGCTGCCCGCTTGCCTGGCGAACGTGACCCCCAGCTTCTCGTCGACCCTCTCGACGTAGAGCCACCTTATGATCGAGCCGCGGGGGAGCATTAGCCGCAGGAACCTCCTGGAGTAGTCGAGGACCCGCCTCTTGAAGCTCCTTATGAGACGCTTGTGGCGCTTCACCTCCCAGTCACCGTGGCTCCACATCCTGGTTCCGGGGAGTATGAGTACCTCCCTAACGTTTATCCTCCGGAGCATCAGCCCCCTCCTCGCAACCTCCTCCAGGAACTCGATGTTCAGCTTGAACGTCTCCCTCGACTCGCCGATGAGGCCCAGGACGAAGTTGACGCCGGGCAGTAGCTCGGGGAGCCCATTGTAGCCCCTCCTCGCGCCCACCATATTGACTACCGCTATGGCCCTTATGGCGTCCTCCGGGTAGACCTTGAGGTTGTTGAGCTTTACAACCCTTGGATCCGCGGTCTCAACCCCCATCGCGGCAACGTCACCGGGCGTATGGTAGGCTACTATGGTCTTGAGGGCCTCGACACTCTCCCTCTCATGGTGGACTATCGTGCCTGGGTTCACGTTGTCTATGTGGAGCGTGTAGAGTCCTGGGGCCACGCTCCTTATACCATGCATGAGGCGTCTGATAGCCTCGGGCGATGGCCTGGGCCACTCCTCGACGCCCATCTCTCTGCTGCCGTAAACCAGTATGTCCGCCTGCCTGCCGAGCCTGAAGTGGCGTGCGCCGAAGCGGTAGAGGGCCTCGACCTCCCGCACAACCGCCTCTACGGGCCGCTGGAGCGGAACGCCATAGTTCTTGGTGATGCAGAAGCTGCAGCCCCCCGTCAAGTAGCGTGGGCAGCCGCGGAAGGTCTCTATCTCGACGGTTAAGTTGTAGCCGTGGCATGGGTGCTGGGTTATCAGCCGGGCTCCGCGAACCGCGAACGTGTCGAGGAGCCTAGTGTCCCTCCACCTCTCCCTGGGGTCGGCCGCCCCCTCGCCCTCAGACAGGAACCTATAGACGAAGAGGTCTGGGTCGCCGACGACTATGTAGTCGAACACGCTCCTAACGGTGTCCGGTAGGGCTTTCACGTAGCCGCCGCCCACGTTGCCGAAACCGTACCGTGCAACCGCGCCGCAGAGTATCTTCACTGGCGACTCAAGCGCGGAGAACCACTCAAACGCCTCCCTCGCCGTCACCGGCCTACCTCCAAGATACCTGCCCGGCACGACGGCCCCCGCGACCAGGACAACCATCCTCGCCTCGGACGCTGACCTGAGGAACTCGTGGATCCTGGCGCGCGCCTCGTCAACAGTCCAATACTCTACGATCGCGTCGGGCCTCACGAACCATATGGCGCCGGCGATGTACCGGGGGTACACGTCGAGGTATGGTGGGACGCCGAACCCTGCCGGCTCATCGGTGTATCCGTCGAGTATGACGTATTTCTCGGCCAAGCACACCCATCCCCCAGGCATCCGCCGTGGTTAACAACCCCTCCCGGGTGCACCGCCAGTCCTGGTGGCGTGTTTGACCCTTATAGTGGCGATTGACCGTGGCGCCGACCTGGGCCTGGCCGGGAGGCTCTGCGGGGTGGCCTCCGGCTTCAAGATCGGCCTGCCCGTCATCCTAGGCGGCGGCCTGGGGGCCGTTGCGGAGGCCAGGAGGAGTTGTAGGGAGGTGCTCTGGATCGCCGACATGAAGCTAGCCGATATAGG
>CAYZCH010000024.1:0-38262 GCA_964476405.1 uncultured Desulfurococcales archaeon | reverse complement strand
CCCCACGCATCCCCGGGAGAGGGGTTTGGCGGGTTGAGCCTGGAGACGTGAGGTGCAATGCTTGAAGCTGACTCCCTCGTGCCTGGCCTGCATACTCGCCTCGAGGGCGCTCGACATAGAGAAGAGTATAGGGGATGATGCTGAGAGGCTGGCCGTCTTCCACGACGTCGTCAACACGGTCAACCTCTACACGGGGCCTCACATAGAGCTCGCCCTCACAGCCACGATGTCGTATAAGAGGCTGTTGGCCAGCACCAGGAGGAGCGTCTACACGCCGGAGATCAAGGAGAGGCTTTACCGCGTCGCCTCGGAGGCCGCGAGGACAATCAAGGGGATGTTAAAGACTGTGGAGAAGAAGGGGGAGAGGCTCAGGCTCGCACTCATAGCCTCGGCCCTGGCGTCGAGGATGCAGCCGGGCCCCCACTTCCTCGTCGCCTCCCCAGAGCCCCCGCACGCGGTCGACGTGGTGGGGGCGAGGATGGGTATCGATGACAGCGACGCGGTGGCATCGGCGTTGAAGGCGTCCCCCCACATCTTCTACCTCACCGGGAGCGTTGAGGAGCTGCCGTACGACGAGATACTGATCGAGCTGCTGAGGGACGAGTACGGGGCGCGTGTAACGCTCGTGGTCAGGGGAGGGGAGTTCCAGAACTTCGTCACGAAGGACGACCTCGCGTACAGCTCTGCGAGGAGCCTTGCGGACGAGATACTGGTGACGGGGGGTGGGGAGGCTACGATATTCCCCGAGGAGGCGGGCTTCATATATGAGAGGCTGAAGGAGGCGGACCTCCTGGTCGTCAAGGGGCTCCTACAGACGCTATACTTCCACAACAACCCCGTCCAGGTGGACACGCTCAGCCTGCTATACGTGCCGTGCACGGTGGGTGAACGCGTCCTGAGGGTGCCGAGGGACACCGTCAACGTCGTCCTGAGGAGGAGGGGGGTGGAGGAGGGTGGGGAGTAGGCGCCCGGAGCCAAATATAACCAGGGAGAGTGGCAGGTCTAAACGAGGTGGCGGCCCTGCCGAGCAGGTCTAGCAGTAAGAGGATCGTTGAGAAGATATACCCGATAAGGAGCGAGTATGAGCAAGTGATAATAACGGCGCCGGGGCCCCAGCTCTTCAGCAGCAAGGAGGAGGAAGAGGGGGACGAGTACTACGAGGAGGTGGCCAAGGAGGCGACCGACCTAAGGAACTACGGTGAGCTCAAGGACGCGTTCAACGCAGCCGTACTGGCCTTCACGAAGGCGCTCGTGAGGGCCAGGGTCGAGCCTGTCTCGATAGAGGTTAACGTGGACATGGAGGACGTCGACTCCTCAGCCATCGTCCTCAAGGCCGTTATAAGCCCCGATATAGAGGTTAAGGTCGAGGCGTCGCTCGAGAAGATAAAGTACATGATAGTGTTCCCTAGGAGGAACCAGAGGAGCAGGAGGCTGGCGAGGAAGTTCGAGGACGCATTGATGAACGTTCTGCTCGAGCCCATCTCGAGGATGTCCAAGGTCTAGGGCTCGAAGTAGTGGCTCGGCCAGAGCCCGGCCCTCCTGAGCCTCTCCGCGACACCCCTATACATGACTATGACCTCGGGCTCCACGTGCCTCGACGAGCCGGGATCCACCTCCTCCATCTCCTCGAGGAGGTCTGCGTAGCACTTCTCGTCCCCGAACCCGATGACTACGGCTGGGTGGTGGCTTACACCGTAGTCGGCTAGGTGGGCTAGCGCCCTCAGCTGGAGCCTCCACGCCTCCGGCCTAGCCCCCGTCAGGCGGTGGAACCAGTCGGGGCTGCACGCCTTTATCGAGACCCTGACATGTATGTTTGTCAGCCTCGACAGCCTCTTAGCGTATCTCTTGTCGTGGCCTATGAGTATACCGTTTGTCTCCAGTATGAAGAGCACCCCGTCCGCCTCCGCGAGGGCCGCGACCTCCTCGAGGTGCCTGAACCCTATCGTGGGCTCCCCTCCGCTCAGCCTCGCCTTAGAGTAGCCCCTCGCCCGCAGTATCCCGTGGAGCCTCTCCCACGCCTCCTCCGGGGTGTATAGGGGGCCCCTGGAGCCCGCCCAGCCGTGCCTGCTCCAGCAGAAGACGCAGCGGAGGTTGCAGCCTATCACATCGCCCGTCGCTATCCCGCCGTAGAACCTTGTCGCTCTGAAACGCTTGTACATCCTCATGGAGTCCCTGGCGACCACGCGTTCTACCCTGTACGCCAGGTCGACGGGGTCGTAGCCCCCTGGGGGCTCAGCCAAGGAAACCCCTCATCGAGCCCGCCTCGTCTATCAGGCTGCCTATCTTCGGGCACGGCCCCTCCTTGATGCACTCCCTTATCCTCCAGAGCGTCTCGTAGTACTCCTCGGGCGGCTGCTCCGCCTCACCCACGCCGAGGATGTCGGCCGCCAGCCTCGCGTCCTCCATGTAGTCCTCTACGAGGGGTTCGGGTAGGTATGTCTTGGCCAGCTCCGGGAGCATGTGTGCCGCCTCGAACTCGACGTCTAGGCGTAGGAGGGGGGCTAGCTCCAGCACCTCCTCCACAACCCTGCTCCCCATCCTCTCCTTTATCCTCTTCAACCCCCTTCCGAGGCCTATGAGTGCGGGGGGTATCCCCATCGTGTAGCATGCCGCCGTGAACTTGATGGCCCTTGGGAGCGGTATCCTCGACCTCCCTAGGGCGAGGAGTGGTTTGTCGAGGGTGAACGCTATGGCGTCGGAGACGTCCCTGGAGTAGGCGTCCATGGGCATCCTGTCACGCTTCGAGGGCACCAGCCTGGCCACCTCGACTATCCTGTCAGACGCCCTCAGCAGGAACCGGAGGTACTCGGCGGCGGCATGCCTCGCCGCCTCGGCCAGCACCGCCTCGAGGTCGGCCGGTATCCTCCTCGGCTCGCCCCCCACGCCGCCGGCTATCTTCTCCAGCGTCGAGGTGTAGAGCTTCCTCGGCGTGTCGAAGCGTAGGGCGGACTGGATGGTCACCGTCGAGTAGCCGCTGTACTGGTCTATGAAGACGTCCACCGTCTCCGGCGACAAGTGGCCCCGGAAGGGGGGTTTGCCGACGCCGAGTATCGGGTACACCCTAACCTTCATCCTGAAGCCCCATTCATGGAGCCTGGAGATGGCTGCTATGAGCGAGATTGTTGAGGCCAGGTGGCCGAATGATAGCGCTGCATCGCTCTTGCCTAGGAGTATGCGGTAGGAGTCGTAGAGCAGCCCCTCAGTCCTCGACACGTTGTAGTGGAGGCCGTTCATCAGCCTGTCCACGTGGAAGTGGCGTACGACGTCCTCGACCAAGGGTATTATCTTTATCGGCTCCTCGAGCCTCAGCCCGAGCTCCTCCTCCGCGAACTTCTCCAGCTTAGTTATCCTCCTCTGCACCGCCACGAGCTCCCTCGAGGTACCCGTCATCGGGTGCACCATGTACTTGACCGCCTGGCCTCCGAGGGGCAGGCTGTGCTTGTTCGCGACGAGGCCGCTCCAGATAACCATTACCTGCCTCTCGCCGGACTCGAGCCTCTCGGCCGGTATCCTGGGCGTTATGAGGTAGTCGTGGCCCGGCCTCAGCCCCACCCTCGCCAACGCCTCCACTATCCACTGCGGCTGGTGGTATGGCGTCAGCTTCCCCTCATAGTCTACCATCTTCTCGTCGCAGCCGTAGCCCCCGCGGCTGAGGGGTAGGAGGTCGTTCACCGCCTCCTCGACTTCGCCCTCCGCGGTTATCCTCCTGGACGCCGAGTCGGGGTGCTGGGTGGCCATGGCGAAGGGTACTCCGAGGAGCTTGAGCACCACTCCCTCCCCCCTAGGCCTCGCCGGCGGGGCTTAGTAGGCTGACCGCCTCCTCCACGCTTGAGGCGTGGAGGGTCTCGGCCGGGGCCTCAAGCATCGCCTCGGGGTCTTTGAGGGCGTGGCCCGTCACCACTATGACGGCCCTCACCCCCCTCTCGAGCACGCCGGCCGCCGTCAGCCTCTTAAGGGCTGCCGCCCCCGCCGCGCCGGCGGGCTCCGCCCCTATGCCCTCGAGGCGGGCGAGCATCCTCTGAGCATCCATTATCTCCTCGTCGGTCACCTTCACGAAGGTGCCGCCGGACTCCCTCACAGCCCTCATCGCCTTAGCCCAGTTTATCGGCCTCCCGATCCTTATCGCGGTAGCCCTCGTCTCCGGGTGGTCGTTGAAGAGGGGGTGGTCGAGGCCCTGTAGGAACGCGTCGGCCAGCGGAGCGGCGCCGGCCGCCTGGACGCCTATCATCTTCGGCAGCCTATCTATTAGGCCTGCCTCGAGCAGCTCCCTGAACCCCTTCCAGATGGCGGAGATGTTGCCCCCGTTGCCCACGGGGACTATGACGTAGTCCGGAACCCCTATGTCCTCGTATATCTCGTACGCTATGGTCTTCTGGCCCTCCAGCCTCCACGCGTTGAAGGAGTTGAGGGGGTAGTAGCCGTACCTCTTGACGGAATCTACGACGACGCTCAACGCGTGGTCGAAACTCCCATCGACCTCCAGGACCCTGGCGCCGTGGAGTATGCTCTGGCCCAGCTTACCCCTGGCGACCTTGCCGGCGGGCAGGACGAGGGTGAGGCCTATGCCGGCCCTCGCGGTGTAGGCGGCTGCTGATGCGGCCGTGTTGCCGGTGGAGGCGGCGACGGCCATCCTCACCCCGAGGGCCCTGGCTAGGCTCACCGCAACGGTCATACCCCTGTCCTTGAAGCTCCCCGTCGGGTTCGCCGCCTCGTACTTGACGTAGAGGTCTGCCGAGCCGCCGGCGGCGTCTGAGAGCCTCGGCACTGGTATTAGCGGGGTGCCGCCCTCCTGCATGGTTACGGGCTCGACCCTCACCGGTATTAGCTCCCTGTACCTCCAGACCCCCCTACCCCTGAACCCCCTCGTCAGCCTGGGCTCCTCGAGCACCACGTCGAATACGCCGCCGCACCTCGGGCAGAAGAAGAGCCAGGGGTCTGGCTCGTAGACCGCCCCGCAGACGCTGCACCTCAGAAAGACCCTATCAAGACTTAACCTGTATCCAACCAGGACTCACCCCGCGCGCTGGCCCTCTACGCCGGTTACACAGCTGACCCACCGGTGCGGAGGTAAATGAAGCTTGGGGCGGCACCCCAGCCTCTCTATAACGGGTTCGAGGCCGGGCATGCTCCGGGGCAGGTGCGTCGTCCTCGGGGTCACCGGCGGAGCCGCCGCCTACCGCGCCGTCGACATCGCGAGGAGCCTCATGAGGCTCGGGGCGGCCGTCAGGGTGGTTATGACCGCGTCGGCCTGCAGGCTCGTGTCCCCAACCCTCCTACACTGGGCCACGGGCAGGGAGCCTGTCGTCGAGCTTACCGGCGGCATAGAGCACGTCTCCCTGGCGCGCAGCTGCGACTGCATGGTTGTGGCCCCCGCGACGCTCCACACGCTGGCCGAGATCGCGGCGGGGGAGGCTTCGAGCCCCGTGTCGGCGACAGCGCACGAGTTCCTCGGCCTAGGCAAGCCCGTGGTAGCGGCCCCATCGATGCACGGCGGCCTATACGAGTCCCTCCGCAGGCTCAGGCTCCCGGAGGGCGTGGTGGTGCTCGACCCCCTCCTCGAGGAGGGGAAGGCTAAGCTGCCCCCCGTGGAGGCCGTGGCGTGGGCCGTCGAGGCCGTGGCTGTCAGGGGGAGGGATGCCGATGGGCTGAGGATCCTGGTGACTGCGGGGCCGACGAGGGAGTACATCGACGACGTCAGGTTCATCTCTAACCCCTCCACGGGGCTTATGGGCTTCTCCCTGGCGTTCGAGGCCTACGCCCGCGGGGCCCGCGTAACGCTGATCCACGGCCCACTCTCGCTCGGCGCCCTGGAGCCCCTCTACCACTACCTCTGCCGTACGGGGGCGTGCAGGTGTATAGGCGTCGAGTCGACGGACGAGATGGCAGACGCCGTGGCGTCCGAGTCACAGGGGGTCGATATAGCCTTCCACGCCGCCGCGCCAGCGGACTACGCGCCGACGGAGAGGAGGAGGGGTAAGCTGGACTCGAGGGCTGGGCTCGTACTGGAGCTGAGGCGCACAAGGAGCGTGTTGGGGGAGTCGAGGGCCAGGGTCAACGTGGCATTCACGGCCAGGCCCGCCTCCAGCATGGAGGAGCTGGCCTCGACGGCGTCGCTGAGGCTCGAAGACCTCGGAGCAGACATAGTGGCCGCCAACCCCTCCTCCACGAGGGGCTGGGCCGGCTTCTCCTCAACCCACAACATGCTGGCAGTCGCCGTGAGGGGTGGGCCGGTGTGGCTCATACCACGAACCCACAAGAGGGTGGCCGCGAGGAGGCTGCTGGACATAGCGCTCGCGTACTACTACTCGCGCCGGTGCACGTGACCGCGATCTGGCTCCCCGTCTACCACAGCGACCCCGAGCAGGCGGGGAGTATAGGGGTAGGCTTCCTCCTGAACCCTCCAATAGCCCTGGAGGCGCGGGCCGCCCCCGGGGCGCCTGGGGGGAGCGGCGGGATAGGGAGCGTGAGGGTGGTCGAGGAGAGGAGCGGCGTAAGCGTCTCAGTGACCCCCCTGGGGCGGAGGGGGCCGAGGCCGGGGAGGGGGTATGCGGTCAGCGCGGCAGCAGCCATCGCCGCTGCTTTCGCGGCGTCACTGCTCCTCGGGAGGACGGCCTCCTGGGCCCTGAGACTGGCCCACGTGGCTGAGGTGGAGGCCGGTACAGGCCTCGGAGACGTCATAGCAATGGCGGAGGCCAGGTTCATGGAGATCAGGGTGGCCCCCGGGGCGCCCGGGGTAGGGAGGGTTGACTACGTGCCCCTCAGGGGGAGCGAGCCTTTCATACTCGCAGAGCTCGGCGAGATGACGACCATGGAGATGCACAGGATCCTAGGCTACAGGCTCTACTCGGAGGCGGCTCCCAGGCTGAGGAGGGTTTTCGAGAACCCATGCCTCGACAAGGTGCTGGAGGAGGCCAGGGGGTTCTCGCTCGCCCTCGGCATGCTCCCGAGGAGGCTCGACAGGGAGCTGGCGGGGATGAGGGGTGTGAGGGGCTGGTATGTCAAGAAGAGGCTCCTGGTGGTCGTGGCCGAGGAGGACTCGGCGCTGGACGTCCTCGAGGCCGTTAGGGGGCTGCGCGGCGTGAAGGCCGCAGCATTATACCACCCCTCCCCGACACCCTACACGGTGATACCACGAGGATCCCGAGGAGCCACCCAAGGTACTGGAGCCTCGTCATAAGGGAGAGGCTTGTGGAGGCGTTCAGGGAGGGTATAGTCGTACCCCAGGGCCTGATAGCCCATGGTAGGGGGGAGTGCTTCGACTACCTCATAGGCGAGGAGACGATACCGCCCGCCAGGGAGGCTATAAGGGCGGCGGCCGCCGCACTACTCACCGCCAGGCACCCCGTGATATCAGTCAACGGGAACACGGCGGCGCTCGTAGCCGAGTACATCCCGAGGCTAGCGGAGGAGGCCGGCGCGGTGATCGAGGTCAACCTCTTCTACCGCACCAGGGAGAGGGCCGAGAAGATAGCCGAGCTCCTGCGGAGGCATGGGGCGGAGAGGGTTCTCGGGGTGGACGACGCGACGGCAAGGATACCGGGCCTCGAGCACCCCAGGGGGATGGTGAGCCCGGACGGCATCTACTCCGCCGACGTCGTCCTACTAGCCCTAGAGGACGGGGACAGGACTGAGGCGCTGAAGAGGATGGGGAAGAGGGTTATAGCGGTAGACCTCAACCCCCTGTCGAGAACCGCGCAGGCAGCCGACATAACGATAGTCGACAACATCGTGAGGGCCATACCCCTCCTAGTCAGGGAGGTGGCCGAGCTGAAGGAGAGGCCGCGGGGGGAGCTTGAAGCCATACTCCGCTCCTACGACAACAAGAGGGTGTTGGCGGAGACCATAGAGTACATAGGGGAAAGGCTTAAGCGGCTAGCGGGGAGCCTCCTCCATGGATGAGGCGCTGGGGGCTCCGTGAACCCCTGCGAGGGGTGATGAAGACTAGTCCCATCACCGACGCTAACCATGGAGCACGTGGGTGTGAGGAGTAGTATCCAGGCCTGCCGACGGGCGTGGTGGGGACGGTTTCGCGCACCGACCCGGCTGCCGACCCCCAGGCGCTAGGGTATAAACTCCATCCCCCTCACCCTCCTAACCCTCTCGCTGAACGTGGCTAGCCTCTGAACCCTCACGCTCCTCGCCGCCGCCACGTGCACCGCCTCGTTCAGCCTGAGGCCGTAGATCGCTGAGAGGTGCAGCGCCTCGGTGAGGTGGTCGAGCGTCAGCGGGAGCACGAGGAGGCGGCCCCGGGAGACGAGGTGGTCTATGTAGGAGGCGAGCATCGACGCCTTCTCCACCGCCATCCTCCTCGCAACCACGTCCCTGTCGAGCAGCTCCACGGCCTCCATCGGGTCGGGGGACGCGGTGAGCTCGCCGCCTGCCGCGACTATCGCCTTCGCGTACGCCTCGTAGAGCGCCAGCGTGTCGGTGACGCCGGTGTCCACCCCCCTCTCTATCCTCGACAGGAGGCTGACGGCGAAGTCGGCCCCCTCGCCCCCGATGAGCAGCCTCGTGAACACGGTAGAGTCTATGAAAATGAGGGATGCCACTAGATCACCCCAGTACAACCCTGTCGTCGAGCACCTCTGCGGGTATCCTGGTGGCCGACAGCATCCCCCTGAGCTCCTGGAGCCTCGAGGACTTAACGAGCCTTATGTATATCCTCATGGCCTCACGGACGGCCTCGCTTCTCGTCAGCCCACTCCTCCTGGCGGCCTCATCGAATAGCTCCAGGAGCCTCCTAGGAACCCTAACGTATATGGCTGTCGACGACGATGCATTCATGAAGACCATCCATGTAAGTACCCGTCTATACTCAGTATATATCTCGTTTCCGGAGACCAGCGGACAGCCTACTTTAACCCTCGGGGCCGCCGATGCGGAGGGGGCTGGGGTATGGCGAGGAGGTACACAGCCTATAAGAAGATCCTGGAGAAGCACGGCCTCCGCCAGCTGGACGTCTACAGGTATAAGACCTATGAGGAGCTCAGGGTGATGAGGCTCAGGGACAGGGAGGTCTTCATAGTCAAGCTGCCTAAGAGGAGGGATGAGATGAGCCTGGAGGAGTTCGAGGATATAGTCTCCAGGCACGCGGCTAGGTGAGCGGCTGCCTATTTTACTCGGGCGCCTGGTGTCCACGGGTTAACCGGTGCGTGTTTTGAGGGAGGTCGGTAAGGCGGTAGCATACATAGCGGTCGTCGCCGTCGTCGCCCTCGCAGCCGTACTGGGCGGCCTCACCTTCAAGCAGGTCGTCGCCGTAACCGTGCTCGCGATATTCATAGCCGGGTCGCTGTTCTACTGGACGTTCAGGAACGCCTTCGCCCTCTTCGGAGTCTCGATGCTTCTCGTGCTCCACACCATAGACATCGAGCACCTGGTCATGCACAGCCAGCTGGACGTGATACTATTCATAGTCGGCATGATGATAGTAATAGGGGCTCTCGAGAAGAGGGGGTTCTTCGACTGGCTCATATCCACCATGCTCAAGCCAGTGATAGACAAGCCCGTCGCCCTCATAGCGATACTGCTCTTCCTAGGCTACGTGATGGCCGCCCTGGTGGACGAGGTGACGAGCATACTGTTCACCATGAGCATAATGCTGAGGATACTCGAGGCATACGACGTAGACCCGATACCATTCATAGTCTTCCTCGTGTTCACGACGAATATAGGGAGCAGCGCCACTGTCGTCGGAAACCCCATAGGCGTGCTCATAGCATTCAACGCCGGGTTCAGCTTCCTGGACTTCATAAGGTGGAGTACGCCTGCCAGCCTGCTCGCAGTAGCTACCATAATAGGTATAGCGCTGCTCGTCCTCAAGGGCTACATCGATAAGATGAGGGCCAGGATTGAGAGGGGGGAGGTGGAGGAGGTCAGGAGGCTCGTCGAGGTCAGGTGGGGCCCCCACCTGAAGGCCCCCCTGGCACTCTTCATAGCTGTGCTGGCCGGGCTCATAATGCACCACGACCTAGAGAAGATCCTCGGCCTCCCCCACAACGCGCTCCTACTCGGAGTACCACTGCTCGGCGCAGCAGCCGCCCTCTTCATGGAGCACAAGCATGCCAGGGATATAGTCGAGCACCACGTCGACTGGTGGACGCTGCTCTACTTCATACTGCTCTTCGGGAGCGTCGGCACGCTCGCCTACACCGGGGTAACGAAGGTGATAGCGTCCGCCGTCTACAGGGTGTCGGCTAGCAACGAGGTCATAGCCATGCTCCTCATGAGCGGGGTCGCCGGGTTCCTGACCGCGTTCATGGACAACGTGCTCGCCGTAGCAACCCTCATACCCGTCGTAAAGGCGCTGGGGGCCTACATGAACGTGTTCATGCTCTGGTGGGTGCTCCTAATGGCGGGCACGTACTGGGGCAACGCGACGGTGATAGGGTCGACCGCGAACATAGTCGCCGCCGGCTACCTGGAGAAGAAGTATAAGCGTACATTCAGCATGACGGGCTGGATGAAGATAGGTGTGCCGATATGCGTGGTCACCTACGCGGTGGCGTTCCTCTGGCTCTACGCGCAGCTCGGCATAGCGCCGCACTGGGTGCCGCCCACACACTAGCCTTGGAGAAGCTCCGCGAGGCCCCTGACGAGGCTGTTGAGGGCCGTCGGCGTTATGAGCACGATGTCGGGGTCCCTGTACACCCCGCCGAGCCCCACCTCCTCAACCTCCTCCCTCGGCACGCTGCGGGGGGCCAGGTTCACGAACTCTAAGCCGAGCCTCCCCGAGGCCTCCACGACAGCCCTCCAGGAGTCGCTATCCCAGCGGAGGTACGCGGCGAAGCCCGTGTAGTAGTCCCTGAACCTCCCAAGGTACTTCTGAAGCCTCTCCGCCAACACCTCGACATACCTCTCCTTCACCCTCGGCGTCTCGTAGGCGGGGTTCCAGTCGTAGGCGCACCACGGCCAGTACTCCTCAAGCTCCCTCGGCACGACGCCCGCGTTCGTCACTATCACCTGGTGGACCCTACCGTAGAACCCGCCCCTCACGAGCGCCGCCTGGATATGGTAGTGTATGTAGCTCTGCCCGTACGGCTTACCGTAGCTGCAGGGGAGTAGGAGGAGCAGCCTGCCCCTCGGGGGAGCGTAGCTGTCCAGCAGCCTCCTGAAAGCCTCCTCGAAAACCCTCCCTGTAAGGAACCTCTCGCCGACGCCACGCAGGAACTCCCTACAGCACTCGTTCACCGTGCATGGGTCTACCCAGTCGAGCTCCCTACCGTCCCAGACGAGCTCCTCCAAGCCCTCCCCCGCGCCCCCCTGGGCCCCGGGCGGGGGGTATCAGGGCTCCGGTGCCTCCGGGTCGAGGGCGAGGATGGAGAGGCGCGCTATGCGGGCCTCCACCCTCACCCTCCCCTCAACCCCGTCTAGGCCTCCCCTCGGCTCCTCGGCTATGACGACGCCGTCCCCGATGAGCAGCGAGACCCTCCCCGCGCCGTGAACCACGTGGGCTACCGCGCCCCTCCCCCTGGTGAGCGCGGCTAGCTCCTCGAGGAGCTCCCAGACATCGTCCCCCTCCGCGAAGTAGTATGCCTCGCCGATGGACACGTGCCGCGTGCGGTGCTGGGTTGCGGCCTGGAGCGGCTCCGCCAACGACATGTACTCCTACCCCGGCTACTGGTGCTGTTGCCGTGGAGGGGTTGTGGCTCCTAGGGCTAAGTATTCCCCGGGTGCTACGTGTAGGCTACGCGGTGTAGTAGCTGGCTGGCCTCGAACACCACCCTGGATCCCCCGCCGTCCTCCGCCAGGAAGACACCGGCCCAGTAGCCGAGGAGGCGTATGGGTGGCTCGGGCCCCCTCACCCTCCTAGCCTCGATGAACTCGCGTGGGTCGAGGCCGGGCAGCATGGTTATACAGTTCCTCCTCTCCCCCCGGGCCACCGCCCCCCTCAGCCTGCACAGCGCCTCCGCCAGCCTGCCGGCAGCCTCCTCGGCTGCCCTGGCACCCATCCTCTCGAGGCTCTCCAGAACCCTGCCCAGCCTGCCGCTCCTCTCGACGCCGACGCCCTCCGTGAAACCCCTCCCCCTCCCAATCCTCCTCTCCGTCATCCTGGCCTCGTAGAGGCTGTTGAACCTTCCCAGCTCGACGGCCGCCAGGTGGGGCTGCTCCGCGAGCCTATACGCCAGCCTCCACGTCCTCGTCAGCCCGACCTTCAGGCTCCTCGAACCATAGTCTAGGAGGTAGACGCTGTACCTCTCACCCCTCCACGCGGTGTCGACGACGAGGCACGCGTCTATCCTCCCCGCGTTACACCTCTCATACAGCGCCTGCGTCGACGACCTATGATCCATGCAGAACCCGGAGACGGTGACGGCGGGCCTCGTGCAGAACCTCCAGGCGGTGAGGGGCCCCGCCCTACCCTCATGGTACCTGCACATCTTCTTCCCCAGCGACACTATCCTCAGCCCCTCGCCATCCACTATGCTCACAGAGGGGCTCCCCGGATCCTCCTGGACGAGCAGCTTGAAGCCCCTAACCTCGTAGAAGCCGTGGAGGAGCGTGACGGTGGCTGTGGAGCCGAGCAGCCTGACCCTGTACTCGTGGAGGTCTAGGCTGGCGGGCCTCAGCACGGGCACTACGCCGCGTATCACTAGGGGCTTCGCCAACCCCCTCCCCTCTTAAATACCGTGCAATAGGGGCTTTGAAGCCTAGAGACTGGGTGCGGGGATGCCCCGTATACTTACCGTCGACATGATACAGAAGTATGTCGGTGACAGCGTCAGGGACCCCTACGGCCGGGTTCTCGGCAGGCTAGTGAGCTTCGAGAGCGACGTCGACGGCGTCGTGGAGAACATAGTAGTGGAGAACGAGAACCGCACCGTCTCGATATTCCCCGCCGAGGCAGTGAAGCTGAACGGCGGCGTGATAGAGGTCGAGCCCGACTGGAAGGTTAAGGCCGTCAAGGTACTGGACCAGTACAGGACGGCCGTGAAGAGGTTCCGCGGCCTCGAGGAGCTCTACAGCAGGGGGGAGGTCAGCGCCAGGGTCTACAGCGCCATGAAGAAGAAGCTTGAGGCCAAGATAGCGGAGCTTAAGGAGGAGGCGAAGAGGGTGAAGGACATGATAACGAGGAGGATACACGAGATAGAGGACGAGAACCTGAAGCTCGACCGCGTGATAGCGGAGCTCAAGGTATCCTACGTGGCGGGCGAGGTGACTGAGAGGGCCTACAAGCAGGCCATAGAGCCGCTCCGCCAGGCCAAGGAGAGCAACACGAGGGAGCTTGAGGAGATAAGGAAGTACAAGAGGCAGCTGGACTCCGTCGAGGAGGGGAGCCTCGAGGTAGCCGTCAAGGGCAGGGAGGAGCACAAGGCCCCAGAGAGGGGCGCCGCGCCGCAGCACCCCTCAGCGGTGCAGGGAGCCGGGCCGATGACCGTACACATAGTGGGGTAGACTGCCCTGCGGGGCGGCCGCACAGTAGTGGTTTTTAACGAGCCGGGGCCACGGGCCGGGGCCTCCACGTATTTACGGAGTGTTAGCACCCCCCACTCTTTACCACGACAACACAATGCCATGATTCTCCCGGGATGTAGCCGGTTAGGGGTGAAGCACGCGTGCTTGCAGTACTTGCACGGATATTCGGGTTCAGCGTCGGCCATAAGTCCTCTAGGCCGGACAACATAGACCACCTCATAATACAGTTCGAGCTGCTCGAGGACAAGCTCGAGAACATAAGGTATAACCTCGAGAAGAGGTCAGACAGCCTCTTCGAGATGATAATACAGTCCCTCAGGAAGGGGGACAATAGCAGGGCGAGCATATATGCTACGGAGGTCAGCCAGGTAAGGAACATGCTTAAGGCGGTGATAGCCCTGGAGAACATGATAACCATGGCGAAGGAGAGGCTTAAGACCACCAAGGACACCAACGAGCTCATAAAGATACTCATGACGTTCGGAGCGGCGCTCGAGACGGTGAGGGATCAGGTGAAGCGCCTCTACCCAGCCATGTCGGTGCTCCTCGACGAGGTCAGCAGGAACGTGAAGGCCATGATAGTGGAGACGAGCTTCGACGCGACAAACATCAACCCGGAGGTGCTCACAGAGTCTGCCACCGAGATACTGAGGGAGGCGTGGAAGAAGGCGGAGGAGAAGGTGAACCAGATACTCCCCGAACCACCCATAGTAGGGAAGGCCGCCAGGTCGAGGCAGGAGGACGTCATAGTAGCCTCACCGCCCGTGGGTGGGGGAGGCGGGAGCAGGAGGGAGAGGAGGCTGACGCCGGAGGAGCTCGAGGAGGCCATAATGCAGTACATAAGGGAGCATGGCGGCTTCCTAGACGTCAGCGAGTTCCAGCAGAGGTACGGGGTTACGAGGAGGGAGGTCATGGAGGCGCTCCACCGCCTAGCCGAGAAGGGCATGATAAGGATAGCATGACGCCCCAGGCCTTTTTGAGGGATCCGAATAACGAGCTGCAAGGAAGGGGTTGATTTTGTCAGTGGGGTTGCACAGGCTGGAGGCTATTGCAAAGGCTTACGCCGTCGCGGCCGTCCAGGCGGACAAGGAGGGTAGGTACGAGGACGCCGTGAAGAACTACAGGAAGGCCATAGAGATACTCCACAAGATAGTCGCCCTCTACCCGACAATACCGCTCGCAGGCCTCTACAGGAAGCTGATAAGGGAGTATGAGGCGAGGGTCGAGCAGCTCGAGAAACTCAAACTCCCAGCCGCCTCGGGGAGGAGCAGGGGGGAGGGCGAGGAGGAAGAGGACTGGGTGGTCACACGCAAGCCTAGCGTGACGTTCGCCGACATAGCCGACCTCTACCAGGCTAAGAGAGCGATAATAGAATCCATAGTCTATCCTGTCAGGAGACCGGATCTATTCCCCCTCGGCTGGCCCAGGGGGATACTGCTCTTCGGGCCCCCAGGCTGCGGGAAGACGATGCTGGCGGCGGCGGTGGCGAACGAGGTCGACGGGGTCTTCATGCACGTGGACGCGGCCAGCATAATGTCCAAGTGGCTCGGCGAGGCAGAGAAGAAGGTTAAGAGGCTCTTCGAGAAGGCCCGTAGGGTTGCGGCCGAGGGGAAGCCAGCCATAATATTCATTGATGAGGTCGACGCGCTCCTGGGCGTCTACGAGCACGAGGTCGGGGGGGAGGTGAGGGTCAGGAACCAGTTCCTCAAGGAGATGGACGGGCTGCAGGACAAGGCATGCAGGATACACGTATACGTCATAGCAGCGACTAATAAGCCGTGGAGGCTGGATGAGGCGTTCATAAGGAGGTTCCAGAAGAGGATCTACATCCCCCCGCCAGACTACCAGGCAAGGCTTGAGCTCTTCAAGCTCTACACCAAGGGGCTAAAGCTGGCCGACGACGTCAACCTTGAGGAGTTGGCGAGGCTCACGGAGGGGTACAGCGGGAGCGACATAAAGGACGTCATAATGGAGGCCCACCTCCGGACGGTGAGGGAGCTCTTCGAGAAGACCGGGGGAGAGGGGGAGCCGAGGCCTATAACGATGAGGGACTTCCTCGAAGCGTTGAGGAACAGGAGGCCGAGCATAACGAAGGACATGGTGAAGGCTTATGAGGCCTGGTATAAGAGGTTCGGGGCCGTCTAGGCCTCTGAGACGCTGAACGGGGGCCAGGCCCTGCACGCCTCGACCACGAAGCCGTAGACGCCTCCGCTCCTCCTGACTGCCTCGCAGGCCTCAGCCACACGCCGGGAGTCAACCCTGCTACCCGCGACGCCCCGGGGCGCCGAGATGTAGACGCCGACCCTCCCGCTGGAGAGGCGGAGGCCGTGAACCATGTAGTTGGTCATCGACGCCAGCGCCCTGGCCGCCTCCACAACCTCCCCCCACCCCCTGCCCAGCAGGGCTGAGAGCACCGCGGTGTACTCGACTACTTCCTCGCCCAGGCTGGCCAGGCGCCCCAGGAGCCCCCTCACCCTCGCATAGTAGTATGCTTCCGCCACATGCCTCTGCACCAGCGTGCAGGGCGCCACGCCGACTCGGGACGCCTCGACTGCCGCGAGGGGAGGCGGGTACCCTGACGCCTCGAGGGCTGAGGCCACCACGGTGTAGAGCCTGCCCGGGTCGGGGGAGTAGACCGGGGCCCCGGAGGCGACGGCATCGACGGCCCTGCTGAGCTCCCCTAGCCTCGGGGCCTGCAGGGGTGGGACGTGGAGGAGGAGCCTGAGCATGCCGGGTGCCAGGCCCTCCGACGCAGCCTCCGACGCAGTCCCCACGAACACGACGCCGTCGACGGGGGGCCTGCAGACCCTCACGGGGCCTGCTGAGACGCAGCCGCCGGGTGGGAGGCCCTGGATCCTCAACCCGTCAACTCCCCCCACCAGACGCTCGCCGGTGGCGTCACGCCGAGCCTCCTACATATCACTGTGGCCGCCACCTGGGCTACTAGTACGGCCAGGTAGGGGGCTGCGTCGACGAGCTCCGCGGGGACGCCGATGACTGGGAGGAGGGGCTTGGCTGCGAAGAGGAGGCCTGTCAGGTAGCAGGCTGCGAGGACGCCTACCGGGTGCCAGTAGCCTAGTATGACGTCGGCTATCGCTATCCAGCCGAGCCCCTCGGTCACGCCGGAGAACCACCTCCCGTAGTGGAAGGCGTCGGCGACGTACGCTCCTCCAACACCAGCCAGAGCCGCGCCGACGAGCACGGCCACGGCCCTAACCGCCTCAACCGGGATGCCGCGCGCCCTCGCCTCCTCCTCGTCCTCCCCGACAGCCCTCAGCTCCACGCCGGCCCAGCTCCTATAGATGACAACCCACGCCGCTACGGGTAGGAGCAGCGCCGCCGCCTCCACAGGGTCTATAGGCGTGCCCGGGAGCGGTGCGAGGGGTGTGCCGGGCGCGCCCCCCGTCCACATCCCTATTATGTCGGCGAGCCCCTTCCCCATGAAGACAAGTATTAGGCCGACAACTATCTGGTCGAGGCCTAGGAGGACCACAGAGACTATGTAGACGAGCGACAGGGCGGCTGCTGCGGCGGCGCCGGCCGCGAGGCTCGCCGCCAGGCTCCCCGTCTCGACGCCTGCCAGCGCGGCGGCAGCTGCGCCGACGGCCATTAGGCCCTCGACGCCAAGGTTCACCCTTCCAGTCCTCTCGACTACCATCTCGCCGAGCCCTGCCAGGAGCAGGGGTGTCGCCTCGGATAGGCCTGTCAGGAGCAGCGCCAAGGGATCCACGACGCTCACCTCCTCCTCCTGGAGAGCGTTACGTAGGCTAGCACGGTCAGTACTATGATTGACTGTATTACGAGGACTGTGTTGAACGGAACCCTGCTCGACTGGAGTATGTATCCGGCCACTATGAGGGTCGAGAAGAAATAGCCTGCGAGGAGGGAGGCAGCGGGGCTGAGGAGGGCGAGCCAGGCCACCAGGATCCCCATGTAGCCGTAGCCCGGGGAGACGCTCATCGCGGTCAAGACCCTCTGGAACCCGGTTAGCATGAGGGCGCCGCCGAGGCCCGCCGTAGCCCCCTGCAGCGCCGAGACGTAGACGTAGAGCCTGCGTGACGGGATGGAGTAGGTCTCGGCAGCCCTTGGAGCGGCGCCGAGGGCCTCCACGGCGACGCCGAACCTAGTCCACCTGGTCAATGCCTCCACGATGAACGCGAGCGAGACGAGCACCGCCAGCACCGCCTGCCACGGCACGGTGTACTGTGCCGGCACGCTCCTAGTCTCGGTGAACGCCCCCGCCCTCCACGGGCCGGCTATGAGGTAGTTCGCGTAGGCCAACACGATGTAGTTCAGCATCAGGCTGCTCAGAGTCTCGTTCACCCCAAGGACGGCGCGGAGGACGCCTACAACGAGGCCGAGGAGCGTGCCGGCGAGGGCTGCGAGCGCAGCCGCCGCGGGGAGCGCGAGGGGGCCCTGGAGCCCAGCGTAGCACAGGATCCACATGGCTGCGAGCGCCCCTGCAAGCACCTGGCCCTCAGAGCCTATGGTGAGGAACCTGGCCCTGTAGGCGGCGGCGAGCCCGATCGCCGAGGCCGTTATCGGCGCCGAGTACAGGATGGCTGATTCGAGGAGGTCGGGCCTCGTGTAGACCGTGGCCAGTGCCCTGAGGAGGCCCGGAACCCCGGCGGGCGTCATAGCCGCCACGAGCGCTACCCCGGCGGCCCCGGCCAGTAGGGCCAGCAGGGGCTCAGCCCTCCACCCCCGCCACAAAACAGGCTACCCCGCCATGAGGGATGCTACTTCATCCATGTTGAATGGCCTTGTGAACGGCCCCCTAACCACACCCCTGCTCATAACGTACAGCTCGTCGGCCACCTCCACCAGCTCGTCGAGATCCTCGGAGAAGACAAGGACGCCCACACCCCTCCCGGCCGCCTCTACGAGCATCCCGTCTACGAGGCTGGCTGTTCTGGCGTCGAGGCCCGCCGTGGGGTTCATGGCGACGACGAGCCTCACACCCTCCCTGAGCAGCTCCCTGCCGAGCAGGAGCCTCTGCATGTTCCCCCCGCTGAGCGAGTCGACGGGGTCTTCGACGCCCCCCGCCCTCACACCCATAGCCCTGATTATCCTCGCCGCCCTCTCCCTGAACCTCCCCCACCTCAGCAGGGGTGAGCCGTCGAGCCAGGCCTCGGCGAACGCTATATTGAAGACTATGCTCTTGCCGGGGACTAGGCCCCAGCCGAGCCTCTCCTCGGGCACCACGGCCACGCCGAGCCTCCTCCTGGTGATCGGTGGCTTGCCCGTCACGTCTACGCCGAGGATCCTCACAACCCCCCTGGAGGGCTTCCTCAACCCGACTATGGCTTCGAAGAGCTCCCTCTGCCCGTTCCCCGCCACGCCCGCGACCCCGACGACCGAGCCGCCGTGGACGCGCAGCGTCGCCCCCCTGACAGCCCATGAGCCGTGGGGGCCGCGCACCCATACACCGACCGCCTCCAGCACCGCCCGGCCGGCGGCCAGCCGGCGCGCCGCGCTCCTCGGCGGGGATGGCTTGTAGTCGCCGAACATGAGCCCCAGGAGCCCCTCCCTGGTCGCGGCGCCTCTCTCGACGACGCCGACCAGCCTCCCCCTCCTCATGACCGCTATCCTGTCGCAGGCCTCCATCGCCTCGCCTATCCTGTGCGTTATAAACACCACCGCCCTCCCCTCTGACGCCATCCTCCTCATGACGGTGATGAGGCTCCTCCTCTCCCTCGGCGCCAGGTGCGTCGTCGGCTCGTCTAGCAGGGCTACGCGCGCGTCGAGGAGTATTATCTTTGCCAGGTTGACCCTCTGCCTCTCACCCATCGACAGCCTCCAGACCTTGGCGTCGGGGTCTACGTGGAGGCCGTACTTCTCCCCCAGCCTCCCAAGCCTCCTCCTGACCTCCCGGAGGCTGAGCCCCCTGCCGGCCAGCCTTAGGGTGAGGCCGACGTCCTCGGCGACGGTCAGGCCGGGGAACAGCCTCGGGGTCTGTGGGGCTAGCACGATGCCGAGTCTGAGCGCGTCCCTCGGCCCCCTCAGCTCAACCTCCCTACCCTGGTAGATTATCCTGCCCTTCTCCGGCTTCACCAGGCCGGCCGCCACCTTGACCAGCGTGGTCTTGCCGGCCCCGTTCTCCCCTAGGAGGCCCAGCACCTCCCCGGGGCGTATGTCTAGTGTGACTCCGCGGTTTGCGTGCGTGCCGTTGGGGTAGGTGACGTGTATGTCTTCCAGCCTTAGGAGGGGGGCTGGGGGCATAGCGTCTACCCTGTCAACGGGGTTATCCTCTCATAGAACCAGTTCATCCTCCAGAGCTCGTTCCTGCCGAGCCTCACCCCTGCGGGAACCTTGAGCCTCGGCTTCTCCTGCGGCCTCCCCTGCGAGTCTATCCTGTAGCCCCTTATCGGGCCGGTGAAGGGCTCGAAGAGGAGCTCCCTCATATCCTCGTAGAGCCTCTTTATCTCGTAGACCGCCTTGCCTGGTATCGCCTCCGTGTTTATAGGGGCTAGGTAGACTGCGCCCTCCGGCTTGCCTGCCCTCGACTCGTTCACCGGCCTCCTCCACCTAATGGGTGTGAAGTCTCCGAGCCTTGCCCAGATATCCTCCTTGTGGGCGTCGCCGGCGTAGAGCCTCTCGAGCAGGTAGGCGTAGATCGGGGTCCAGTCCGCCACCTGGCCCGTAAGGTGGCAGCGCAGCTTCTTGCCCTTCTTGAGGAAGTACTCGTACATGTTGCTGTAGTGGCTGAAGCTGTACACCTTCCTCCCCTCATCCCAGTAGCTCTCAGCGGTCTCGAGGATGCTCGTCGAATCCTCAGTGTATGCTATAACGTCGACGTTGTAGCTGTCTACGAGCATCCTCGCTGAGTTCCTGGCCGCGGAGGGGGCGAACCAGGCGTTGAGGGGCTTAGTCACATATATCTTCAAAGCCTCCCCATCCCTACACTTACCCATCAGCCTGGCTCCATGGATGCTGCCGAGCGCGAAGGCGTTTATGTGCCTCACGACCTCCGGCGTGAGGAAGGCAGGCACGTAGCCGACGCTGCAGGTCTCGGTGACCGCGCCTGCCGCTATACCGCAGAGGTAGTAGAGCTGGTAGAACTCGGCGAAGTAGGTGGTTACGTTCGGCTCGTCCCTGAAGAACTCCCACGGGCCGCTGCAGTGGTAGAAGAAGACGCCCGGGTACTCGCGGGCAAGCCTCTTCAACGGATCCATGTAGCCCCAGCTAGTAGCGAATACGGCGTCGTAGTGGTTGACCTCGAGCTGGTTCTTTATAACGTTGTAGGCCTGGTCGACGGGAACCTTCTCAAGGTAGCTCGTCTGGAGCCACGACGAGAACTTCTCCTGCACCCTCCTCCTGCCGTCGTCGTGGGCCCTCGTCCACCCGTAGTCGCCTATCGGGCCTATGTATATCCAGAGGGCGCGTATCCTGCGCCCAGCGCCCCCGACGCCGCGGCCCGTGGGTGCGGGCCGTGGGGTCCTGAGCCCCCAGGCCGCGTAGCCTCCCCCTAGCCCGACTGCGAGGCCTATGGCGCCGGCCGCCGCTATCTTGAGGAACTCCCTCCTCGAAACCCCCCGCTCCGCCACGGCGTTCTTCCCGTGTCTCTGGGGTGCAGTCCCCACTGCAGCCCTTATAATCAAGCCTATAAACAGCGTCTAGGTGGATCCTTGACGTGTGTTATTCAAAGAGGGGTCTTCCCGATATTGATAGGAGGGCCTCAACCCTCCTCGCCTTCAGCCTGCGCCTCCACTCCTCGCCTATCACCACCAGGGCTGCGACGCCCACCAGCCTAGCCGAGGCCGCCTCAACTATCCTCTCCATCACCGAGAGCGTGTAGCCTGTCTGGACTATGTCGTCGACTATGAGGACGTTTTCGCCCCTACCAAGGCTCCTCCTGGGGACGTAGAAGATCCTTGAGACCCTAGGCGACTCGACGAGGTGGCCCTCTATGTAGTCCTCGAGGGGGTTCTCCTTCCTCCTCCTCGCTATCACCAGGCCAGCGTTGAAGTGGAGGGAGAGGCTGGTGGCTAGGGGTATGCCGCTCGCCTCGGGGACGAGTATCCTCGTCACCTCCTCGCCGCTGAACCTCTCTAGGAACTCGAGGGCCGCTACACGCAGCATCACGGGGTCGCTGAGGAAGTCGGTCAGGTCTATGAGGCCCCCGTACCTCCTTATCGATGAGAGTATCGCCCTGGCCGGGTCGACGAGCCTGCGTAGCCCGGCCCATATACGCTCCGCGTGCTCGTAGCTCGGGATCATCGAGCCGGCGACGTACCTGGCCAGGAGCGTAGGGTCGACGCCCGTGGCCTCGGAGAGCTCCCTATACGAGTACCTCGACTTGGCTGAGCGGAGCGCATCGACTACCAGGAGGCGGAAACGGAGCCTCTCAAGCCTCCTCCCCCGGGGCATCTACCTCCTCCCCCCAGGAGCCGCCGCCCCCGGGGCGCCCGTGACTGGTGCTAGGAGGGATGACAGGCTCTCGACGGCCTCCCTCGCCTCCTCGGGGCCGCTGTAGCCGAGGACGAGCACCCCCTTCGGGGCGGCCTTGACCACGTTGAGTACCCCGCAGACCGGCTCGCCCCCGAACCTACAGTCCACTATGACCACCCCTGTGCAGGGGCCGCCAGCAGCCCTCTCTATGCAGAGCCTGAGGCCCGCCGCAACCCCCTCACCCTGGGAGGCGTCGAGCACCTCTGCCGCCGCGCAGCCCCTAGGCCCCGCCCAGAGCATGTCGAAGCATTTAACCTCGGAGCCCTGCGCCACCAGTGGCTGGATGAGGGGCCTCCGGAGCCCGGCGTCGGCCAGCGAGTCTGCCAGGCTCCTTAGGCGTGGGACGGGGCTCGTCGAGGCGAGGAACGCTGCGCCCCCTAGCCTCTCGCTGTACCTTCCACTATCGCTCCTCGCCTCGACGATGACGCCTCCTATACCTCCCCCATCCCCCTCCCGTGGGCCATGGTACTCCGACCCGATCCTCCTCAGCCTCGTCTCGAGGCCCGCCCCTAGGCGCTCGAGCACCTTCTCCAGCCCCGAGGGGGTCGAGGAGCCGTACTTGTCGGCGATGGCGTCTATCCTCTCCACGAGCTCCCTCGGGAGCCTCTGCGACGCCTTCGATGCCTGCTGGGTGGCCTCGAGTATCCTTAGCGTCTTACAATCGTAGAAGTCTATGTAGTCGGCCAGGCTGGGCATGCAGCCCGGGAACCTCTCAACCCTCACCCTCAGCAGGCCCCTCCGCGCCAGCCCCGCCACCACGCCGCCCAGGCCGCCAGCCATCGGGCCCTCGATGTACAGGTAGAAGGGGTAGCCGGTGTCCAGGGGGCTGTAGGAGCCGGTCTCCGGGTCTAGGCTTGAGGCTAGGAAGAGCAGGTAGCTCAGCTTGCGCAGCCCCTCGACCCTGCCCAGGCGGTAGAGCATGTAGGCTGCGGCCAGCTCGGCTAGCCCTAGGCCGCGTAGGGGGTCGCGGCGGAGTATCAAGAGTAACACCCATAGAACCTTGTTAGCAGCTTGAGCGCCTCGGTGTTCCTCGGGCTCCCCCTCCTGTAGAGCTCGGCCCAGATCACCTTGTCGCCTATCCCCCAGAAGGCGTGTATCTTGTCCGTCCTCTTGTCGAGTGCCAGGTATACCTTGCAGGCCCCCATCCTAACCACCTCGAGGATCTCGTAGGGCATGATGCTCGATGACTCGTAGAGCATTATCCTATCGGCCATCATGTCCGCGTACCTCGGCGCGTCGCCCCCCTTGACAACGCTCACCCATATCATTGAGCCGTCCGCGTACCTGACTATCAAAGCCTTGACCACTCCCACGTAGTGGCTCCAGTGGATCCTGTTAGCCATCTCGGCAGCCTCCTTGCCGGAGATCACCTTCACTGCCGGCGAGCCCAGCATAGTCCTCGGGGCCTCGAGCCGCTCCCCGCCGACGGCGCCCGGGTGGAGGAAGAGTATGAAGGACGCCACCCCCAGGGCCGCCGCGACGGCGATGAGTACGGCTAGTAGCCTCTTATCCATCCACCCCTCCCGGGTTCCAGCTAGGCGGCGGGTAATTGCTTAGAAGTGTTACTGGGGTATCACGGGCTCCGCAAACACGGCATTGCACGTAGAATGACAACCGTGCTACCGGGCCGCCCTATACTTAGGGGTGTGCCCCTAGGCCATGAAGTGTGGCGTGAGGCTGGAGGCCCTACCCTCGCTGACGGGCTCGGACGCCAAGAGGCTTGAGGAGTACCTGCCGAGGCTGCCTTCGAGGGAGGAGGTCGAGGCACAGGTGGAGGGGGTTCTCGGCGAGCTCTCGGCCAGCAGGGAGCCGGTCGTCGTGCTCCTCGTGGCGGAGTGGGGGGAGGGGAAGACCAGCATATACAGGGCGAAGGTGAAGCCCTGGCTCGAGGAGAGGGGGTGGGTCGCGGCGGAGGTTAGGGCGGCCGCGCTGATGGGGTATGTCGAGGAG
This sequence comes from uncultured Desulfurococcales archaeon, assembly GCA_964476405.1. Taxonomy (GTDB): domain Archaea; phylum Thermoproteota; class Thermoprotei_A; order Sulfolobales; family Pyrodictiaceae; genus JAADEY01. Next base: position 14,448 of record CAYZCH010000024.1, on the reverse strand, counting down.
CTGAGGAGGAGGGTTAGGGATAAGGCCCCGGAGTACCTCCTCGTCGCAGCGCTCTTCGCAGCCCTTAACGAGGAGCAGCCCATGCTCGTGCCGAGCCCGTCGGGGTACCGGTCGGCGAGGGACTACGTGGCGGCCTGCATCCGCAGGCTCTCACGCGTCGGCCCAGTAATGTTCTTCGTCGACGAGTTCGAGGACGTCGTAACGGCGGGGGACGAGGAGGCCGTAGGCATTATAGTCGCCGGGCTCGTGGGCCTCGTGAACGGGGGCGTCGAGCCCGTCAGCGTCTCCTGCGTCGAGAAGAGGGTGGAGCCGTGCAGGCCGGGCAGCCTACACGTCATGCTGGCGCTGACCCCTCCAGCCTACAGTAAGCTGATGGGGTTCAGGGACTTCGCTACTGTCGCCTCGAGGCTTAAGAGGAGGGTTAGGAGTATACACGTAAAGAGCCTGACCAGGAGGGAGTCGCTCCTATTCATAAAGGCGCTGGCAAGGTACTCGTTCGGCGAGGCGGGGCTTAGGGGGTTCCTCTCAAGCCCCTCCCTAGCCAACGCGCTGGCAAGCGCAGGGCTAGGTAACATGGGTGCACTCGTCTCCGCCTTCCGGGCCGTCGCAGGCTACGCTGAGAGGCTTGGGGAGGGGGTGTGCGGGGGCAAGGCGGCCCTCCTCACCCCCCGCGACCTCCTGAGGGTTCTGAGGGGGCTCCAGCTCAGCATCGGGGGCGCCGAGCTACCGGCCCTCAACGAGGAGCTGTACTCGAAGCTCACCCGGTTCGTGGAGGCCAGGGCAAGGCTCTCCGGCCTCAACACCGCCGCCGCGGCCGGGTTCATCGAGGCCCTGGTCGCGCAGCACGTCATGGTTGACGGTAGGTGGGGGAGGCTGGTGGCGGAGCTCAACGAGGCTGCTGAGGGGGCGTGGGTCAGGAGGGAGCTTGGCGTCAGGAGGCTGGTGTATAGGGTGAGGCTGGTGGATGCCGAGGAGGCGTACAAGGCGTTCATGGCTGCGGCCGAGGAGGCTTCGAAGACGATGCCGAGGCTGGCGCGCGTCCTCCTCGAGGTGGGCGACCAGGTCACACACATAGCCCCCGACGGCTCCCTGAGGACGGGTATCCCGGGGAGGGGCGAGCTCGTCGACCTGATAATGGACGCCTCCCCCGTGGATCTCTCCGAGCAGGAGGCCGAGGCCCTAGCCTCGGTGCTGGCTGGGAGGCTTGAGGGCCTCGGCGGAGCCGACGCCGTCATGCTGTCCCCGAAGCTCGCCAAGACCCTCTACGTGAGCCCGGAGCTGAGCTACCTCGACTTCATAGCCGATAGGCTCGAGAGGCTGAGGGTGAACAGGAGGGTCTACACGGAGGCCGACGAGTCCCACCTAGTAGCAGCAAGCGTAGCCGCGCTCTCGGCCGCCTACAGGCTCGAGGGGGAGCCCTCCTCGCAGGCTGGCTGGGCGAGGCTCACACTATACCTCCACGTGTCGGGCCGCAGGGAGGCCGCCGTCAACACGCTCGTAGCCGCCACGAGGGGTGGCCTGACTCCAGGCGATGTCGAGAGGCTGGAGAGGACTATAATGACATGCATACTTGCGAACTGGAGGCCGCACCTAGTCATACTCGTCCACTACGGCCCCGCCGACCAGGAGGCCGTCGATGAGCTGAAGAGGGTCGAGGAGAAGTACTTCGTCAAGGTGCTGAGGGCCCAGATACCGACGATGGTTATGAGGGTGAGGATGGCCGCCCTAGGCATAAAGATACTCGACGCCGCAGGCAGCATGGATGAGGCGCTCCGCCTAGCCGCAAGACTCCCACACGGCGCCGCCGGGGAGATAGGGCTGGATCAGTATAGGCTCGAGGGCTTCCTCGACGAGGTGAGGGAGGAGCTCTTCGACCCGGATAGGGTGAGGAAGGCCCTGGCCGAGGGCGTGGCCGGGAAGCCGCTCCTCGTGACCGACCCGAGGCTGGCATACGACGTCGAGAGGCCCAGCGAGCTTGCAGGGGCTCTACGCTACTACCTCGTCGTCCCCTCCCCCAAGGCCAGCCCGAGGGACGCGCTGGAGGCAGCGTACGAGTACGTGATGAGGTACCACGTGTACCGGCGCGGAGGCGGCCCAGACCCCCGCGGCATCCTAAGCCCCGATATAGATAGGAGGGAGGTGTCGACGCTCGAGAGGTACACGGCGCTGCTGATAGCAAACAGGATGCTGGAGAGGCTTAACGGCGAGATGAAGATAGATACCCTGAGCCCCCAGGAGCAGGCCCTGCTCGAGGCGCTGAGGCAGGCGGGGGCGGAGAAGGACTGGGTGGCGGCGAGGCAGGCGTGGAGGTTCCTCGTCGACGCCACGCAGAACCCCGGAACCAGGAGGATGCTCCTACAGCTCCTAGCCTACCGCGGCCTCGTCGAGGTGCAGGGGAGGAGGATAGACCCGGACAAGTCGAGGGTGAGGATCAGGGGGGTTAGGGAGCTGAGGGAGAAGATAAGCGAGCTCGAGAGGGTCCTCGACGACCTCTCCCACGACCCCGACGCAGGCTGGGCCTACATAGTCTCGGCGAAGCTCCGGGGCTACAGGGCCGGGTGCCTCAGGGGCCTCGTGGAGAAGGCTAGGGCGCTCCTTGAGACGGCCAGGGAGGCGCTGCGCGCAAGAGACCACCTCATGGCGGCGAGGCTCGTCAAGACCGTGGAGGATCTCCTCAGCTACTACCAGGAGGAGGTCATGGAGAGGCTCGTGAGACCCGCGGCAAAGGCTGCCAGGACGCTAGCCAGGATGGTGAGGGAGAGGCTGGAGGAGCTCGAGGAATTCAAGAGGATAGTGGAGGAGCAGGCCTCCGGCTACGTCTTCGACGAGCCGGTGACCCTCAGGCTCGACGCCGTCGAGGCGCTCAGGGAGGCCGTTAAGGCCATTGGCAGGATAGAGTCGATGGAGATGACCGAGGAGGAGCTCGACGAGAGGGTAGCCGATATGTGGAGGAGGGCGCTGACGAGGAACCCGCGTGAGCCGGGAAGGGAGACGCCGTTCTACATAGGGGGCATGGGGCCGAGCATAATGTTCAACTACAAGCTCTGGCTCGTAACCGAGGAGCTCTCGAGGCTGGGCGTCGTCAAGGCCCCCGGCAGCCTGGAGCTCGGGGGAGCGGCGGCCGCGACGCTGGAGAGGCTGAAGCAGGTGGCCGCGACGCTCAGGGAGTGCCTCGAACAGTACAACAGGCTCGCCGGGGAGATAGGGGCTCTCGCCGACAGGCTCGCCTCCCTCGGCGTAAAGGCCCCCGCCGCGCTGCATGCAGAGCCCCCGAGGCTACACCCCCGCAGCAGCGTGCTCAGCCTGGATGAGCTCGAGGGCTACATCGGGGAGTGGAGGAGGATGCTCGACCGCGTTACCGCCAGCCTCAGGGCCGCGGAGGAGATGCTGAACAGGCTTGAGAGGGCCGCGAAGGCCGTCAGGGACGCCGCCGCGAGGCTCGAGGAGCTCGCCGGGGTAGCCGAGGGGGAGGCTGGTAGGGCCGAGTGCATCGCACCCGGCCTCGCACGCGCACTGCTCGAGGAGGCTGGTAGGGCGAGGAGGCTGGCGGAGGAGGCGATGGATAAGCTGTCGATAGTCGTCGAGCCCGACGCAGACTCCGTGGCCAGGGCGGCCGACGAGCTCTCCGACACAGCCAGGAAGCTGGAGGAGGAGGCTGGGAGGCTCGAGGAGCTGATCAGGAGGGCCAGGGAGGCCGTCGCGGGAGAGTACGAGAGGATGAAGACGGAGTACGCAGCGCTCGCAGCCGCCCTCCGGAGGCCCCCGACCCCGCCCAGGGACGCCTGCAGGCTCGCAGCCGAGCTGGAGAAGCTCAGGGAGGAGGTCGTCAAGGCGGGGGTGCTCACCGGCGAGGAGGTCGAGGTCTACCTCGGCCTCGAGAGGCTGAAGAAGAGGCACGGGGAACTGCTCCTATCCAAGGCATGCACGATGCTGGCCGAGGCCCTGGGCCGCAGCGCGGCGGAGGTAAGGAGGGTGATCATAAGGCTGATAGAGAGGGGTGTCGTGGAGCCGAAGCTGTAGGGCCGCCCACATCAGAGTTATTATGAGCCCTGGAGGGGCGTGACCACGGACACTCCAAGCCCCCATGGTGGTGTGTTTTGAGGGGGAGGCTCATAGAGAAGGCCGTCAAGGTGGCGGAGGAGGAGGCGAGCCGCCTAGCCGCCCTAGAGGCCGAGGCGCGTAGGCTGCTGCGGGCCGCCGAGAGGGAGGGGCTCATACACTACCTCGACCGGGCCCCTCCAGCGCCCGCGAGAACCGCGGGCGTCGACGGCTTCTTCGCTGAGGCGGCATCACTCCTAGGCAGGAGGGTCTACGCGTACCGCGTCGTCGGCGTCGTGGCCTATGCTGGGGGAGGAGCTAGGGTCGTCGAGGAGGTGGAGGATCTCGTTGTCGCCGGAGAGGCCGGTGGAGAAGAGGTCGCGGAGTACGTGGAGTACACCATGATGAGGGCTGAGGCGGAGACCGCTGCAAGGCTCTCACGCGAGGCCCCCGTAGTCCTCGACGGCCCCATCGTAGACCCTCCACACGAGCCATACACCCCGATGGCCTCCACAGCCCATAGCAGGTACCATGAGTGGAGGGCGGGGCTCCTGGCGGGCCGGAGGGTTGCCGGCTACGTGAAGAGGGTTCGCGGCGGGAGGCTAGCCGAGCTGCTCGGCGTCAGGCTTCCAGGCGGGCCGCTCGGCGACCCCGAGCTCGCCTACATCACCCTACGGGCCGCGCTGAGGCTCCACAGCGACGCCCACGCCGCCTGGATAGGCCCCATAACCCCGCCCGACACACCCCCCTACACGAGCTACAAGGGGCTGACGCAGTCATACGTGCTCACCAGGTGGTGGAGGAGCGTCCGGGGTGTGGAGGCGTGGGACGCTGAGTGGGGGGTTGAGCTCGTAGTCTCCGCCACGCCGCCTGGGCTCCCACACCCCGTACCCGTCCAGCTCGCCCACGAGGAGGCTGGGAGGCTCGCCGACGGCCTGGACGCGGTCGGCAAGGCGATAGTCTCGAGGATAATTGAACGGAGGCCAGCGAGCCCCGCAGTGCTCATGTCGCTAAAAACGGGGGGTTAGAGGAGCATCAGCGTTATACCGATGGAGACCATCACGACCGCGACCTGGTCTATGACGTTCAATGGGCCTATGAAGGCCTCCAACCCCCTCTGGACGACACCCTCTATGCTCAGCCACGTCAGCTTGACTCCGAGCCACGTGAGCCCGGTGTAGAGCAGCATCTTACCGTAGGCCTCGAGGTACGCGGACGGGTTGTCGAGTATATTGTAGTACCTTGCCTTCAACATGCTGAACTCTATGTATGCCTTGAGGGCTGCGGCCGCGAGGGGTATCAACAGGATGGCGGTGAGCGCGGCGGCTGCCAGTATGAGGAGGCGCCTCCCCACCATGTATCGCCTCCCGATATACCTGGTTGTGGCTGGGGGCAGGCTACATAAAAACTACTCCCAGCGCGCCTGGGGCGTTACTGCTGCTTCGACTCCGGGCCGGAGCCACTCTCCTTCTCCATCTCCTTCTCCAGCTTCTTCAACTCCTCCTCGATCTCCTTCTCTATTTCCTCGATCGGCTTCGGCGGCGGCGTCGTCGCCAGCGTGTATCCTATCCAGCCTAGTATACCGAAGATCACTGCGACTGCGACGAAGCCCGTTATCTTGAGCACCAGTATGTCTAGTGGTTGCCCGAAAACGGTCTTCACGGGGGGTGCGAAGACCAGCCACCCGTAGACTATTATCACTATTATCGATATTATGAGTAGGATTACTCCCAACGCCTTATCGCTCGCCAAGGCCTACACGCACCTCTCATCAGTTCAAGGGTTAGGGTCAGCCCCCGGGTAGGGGCTACCTACGCTCTTCACATGGCTCCTAATCACATGCTGGAGGTATTTTAGCGAATCCCTTGCCCGGGGCCCCGGGTCTCCACGGCCCTTTATTACCCCCTCCCCCGGTTAGCCCACCCCACTAGCAGGCTCTATGCCCGAGGGGGAGTTCATGCCGGGCGGCAGGACGCCCGCCATCGTCTACGCGCCGGGCGCGCTGGGGACGGGGCTGGGTAAGACGGCGAACGACCTAGTCATATACTCTGGCGGTGAGAGGTTCCGCATAGTCGCCGTCGTCGACCCGAGCCACGCTGGCAGGGATGCTGGACAAGTTGTCGGGGTCGGGAAGAGGGGTATACCGGTTGTCTCGAGCCTTGAGGAGGCGCTGCGCGGCGACCCGGAGGCCTTCATAATAGGGGCTGCGACCGTCGGCGGCTACATCCCTGAGGGGTGGAGGAGGGATATCATAAGGAGCCTCGAGCTCGGAATGACCGTGTATAACGGGCTCCACCACTTCCTCTCCGAGGACCCCGAGGCGGTCAGGGCGGCTGAGAGGGGCGGGGGGAGGATAGTCGATGTGAGGAAGCCGGATAGGTCTAGGCTGAGGATATGGGATGGGAGCGTGCTCGGGACGGGTGGGTTGAGGATCCTTGTGGCGGGCACCGACTGCGAGACGGGGAAGAACATAGCCTCGATGGAGGTCTACCTGGAGCTTAGGAGGAGGGGTGTGAGGGCCTGCCTCGTCGGGACGGGGCAGACGATGCTCCTGCTCGGGGCCCGCGGCATGGTGGTGGACGCCGTCCCCAGCGACTTCGTGGCCGGCGTCGTTGAGGGATACGTCGTGGAGGCTATCAGTAGGGATGGGTGTGAGGCAGTGGTAGTCGAGGGGCAGGCGGCAGTCACACACCCCGCCTACGGCCACGTCTCACTCGGCATACTGCGTGGCGTCTCACCCACGCATATAGTGTTGGCGCACACCGCGGGGAGGAGGGTTAGGGCCGCCTTCCCCCAGCGCATACCCCTAACCGACCCCAGGCTGGAGTACACTGTGTTGAAGATGCTTAACCCTTACCCGTCAACCGTCCTGGCCGGGGTCACCCTCGACACACACGAGCTAAGCGATGAGGACGCCAGGCTGGCCGTAGAGGAGGCCGCTAGGACGCTGGGCGTGCCGGCCGCCGACCCGCTGAGGCACGGGGTGGGCGCGATAGTTGACCGTATCCTAGGGTGAGAGCGGGGACTCCGCCGTTAACTGCCTCCTCACCCTCCACCTGACCCATGGGGGCTCGGCTGGGAGCACCTTGTCGAGCTCCTCGAGGAGGCTCGCCCTGACCGCCAGCAGCCCCTCCATGAAGAGGCGTAGGAACGCCTTTGTAGCCATGTACGCGGCCACGGTTCTCGGCACGCCCTGCCGCCCTGACTCGATTACTACCCTGAGGAGCTTGTACACTATCCTCGCATCCCTCTTATCCCTCACTTCGAGGACTGGCTTGCCGTTGAGTGTCCTCGAGGCCCTCGTGCTCAGGTGGTGGGCGAGCGTGCTCGGGAAGAGGATGTAGCTCGTGTTGTTCCTCCTCGCCGCGACGGGGTCTCCGAACCAGACGAGCCTGTAGAGGAGGGGTACGAGCGCCGCGGCCTCCGCCCTCAGCGGGGCGCCCCCGATCTGTATGGCCTGTATCCCCGACGGCCTCCTTATCAGGTATAGTATGGCTAGGCCCCCGTCCACCCCGACCCTCTTGCCGGCTGCCAGGAGCCACTCGTACAGCGCCTCTATCTTCTTGGCTTCGATCTCTATGTTCGCTAGGAGCTTATACGTCCTCCACGCTAGGAGGACGGGGATTGCGATCATAAACACTATTATCGCGGACGCTATGCTCGCGGAGACGCTGCCCGAGAGCAGGTAGACTATGAGCGTGACAGCCGCGGCCGCCACAGCGCTGCCCACGTCTGGGCGGGGAGGATCCAAGCGGACACCTCCAGTCCTGCCAGCGTGTGTCGGCCGGGGGCCTAGTCGTCTCTGGTTGCGAGTGGCCACTCTTTAGGGTGGTGGTGCGGCGGCAGCGCTCTTCATCAGCGCCTGCAGCGCCGGCACGAGCATCATCTGGTACCCTATGATCTCTATGAGTGCTACTATGAGCACCTGCAGGGCTGCATGCATGAAGCCCCCTGCCAGGAACCCGGTGGACAGCTTGCCTGCCAGTAGGCCGCTGAGGTAGGCGTGTATCGTTATGCTCGTCACGGTTATGAAGGTGAGTATTAGGACTTGCTGCGGGTTCGGCGGCTTAAGCATCCCCGCCGCCGCCGTGGCCGCGCCGGCGCTTGTGGGTAGCGCCACGTGTGTCGCCTGCAGCATCATTGAGAGGAGGAGTATACCTGATATCGCCAGCACGAGCGTGCCCAGGTACGGCATGGCTATGTATGTCTTCAGCTTCCTCTTGAGCTCCTCCTGGAGGTCGGCTAGGGCGTCGGCGTGCTGGGCGAGCAGGTCTAGGAGCTCCGCGGTGCCGCCGCCCGCCTCTATGGAGTCGACCAGTATCCTCATCGCTATGATTGTGAGTTTATCATATATCCTGTGGAGGGCCCTCCTCACCGCGGCCTCGAGGCTCAGGCCAAGGTTCAGGGCGGTGGCTATCTTCTTTACTATCGGGTCGAGGGCCCCATAGTTCCTGCCGAGGGCCGCCGTTATGATGCTCTTCTCGGGGCTGAGCCCGGTCTTCCTGGCCTCGGCTACGTCGTGGAGGAAGTCAGCAAGCTTCCTGGGCAGCTTCTTCTCCCTCCTCATTATCTTGAAGAACATCACTGCGGGGCCGAGGGAGGATGGTATCAGGACGGCTGCTATGGCCGCCTCCACGTAGACTATACTCCTTACAGTGAGGTGGAAGGTTAGGAGGCTATGCATCACGCCGAGGGAGTAGAGTATGGCTATGACCGTTATCAGCGCCGGCACGAGCGTCACTGGTATGTATAGGTATGGGAGGCGGATCGGCCTGCTCGTCTCGGGCAGGCTCTTGTGAACGAGGAATATGGCCATTAGGTTGAAGAGCGGGAGGAAGATGTAGCCGTAGAGCAGGAAGATGTTCGAGGCGGGCCCAGTCATACCTATGGATTTGAAGTAGGAGCCGACTATGAAGAACGCGTAGAGGGTCAGCGTTGCTATGACCGCCACGGATATATACATCTCTACGAACACTGATACCCTGTTCACAACTGTCTCGAGCTCACCGGCCTTCCTCTTTATTATCTCCCTCGTCTGCACTATGAGGTAGTGCGCGACGTCCCCTCCAACCCTGACGGTGGTCGTGTAGCCGAAGACGAAGTTCTTGTAGGCCCTCGAGGGGTGTGTGCGTGCATTCCTCTCGAGGGCGGTGAGGGGGTCGAGGCCGAAGACCTTTATGTTCCTTATGATCCTCGCCGCCTCCTCCCTTATAGCCCTGAACACGCGGCTCTTCGCTATCCTCTCGAAGACGGCCATGGGGCTCACTCCGCCCAGCGCCATGACGCTCATGTATAGCGCGAGGTAGGGGAGCTCCTCCTCGGTGCCCCTCTTCCTTGACTGAACCCTGCTCGTAACCCTCATCATGAACGACATGAATATGCCTATTGGGAGGAATGCTAGTGCTAGCAGGCTGAGCACCTTGAAGACGAGGCTTATGGGTAGGAGGGCTACAATCACCATGCTTATTGCCGCTACGAACCCCATCATCGTCGTGTAGAGGAGCATCCTCGCAGCATAGACCACGGGGTCTACGAGGATGCCCGCCTTCTCGAGCATGTCCCTTAGCTCGAGCGCCCTGGCCAGCGCTGTGGCCCACTTGCCGAATATCTGGAGCGCGAGCGCGTCCAGGAGCTCCCCGAGGCTCGGCTTCCTAAGCCTCGCCCTGACGGTAAGAGCCATGCCCACCCCCTCCCCTCAGGCCTCGGCCTCCCTCAGCTCCTTGAGCTCCTCGAGCGCCGTACGGTACATGAGGTCTGGCTTCGCATAGTACTTCTGCACTTGTTTAGCTACGTCCCGGTACCTGGTTATCTTCTTCACGGCCATCCATGTGAGAACCGTAGTCCTCTTTGCTATCTCGTCGAATATCCAGACCGTGTCCTTGCCCAGCATCTCTGCTATTGATTTGAGGAGCTGGCTATCCTCCACCCTTATCTCGAAGGCGTCTATCGCGGGCTTCCACTCAGCCACCGTGAAGAAGTCGCTGGGCCCCCTTATCTCCCATACCTTCGCCACCCTCCTGGCCACTATCTCGGCTCCGGGCAGCCTAACCCTCCTAATAACCATGGCCAGGCTCGCCAACGGTATGTAGCTCTCCGGTATGTTCATCGGGGGCGATGTAAGCCTCTTAACAGCCGCGCTTATATCCTCGGCGTGCATCGTGGTCATGCCGCCGTGGCCGGTAGCCATGGCCTGGAACAGCACGTAGGCCTCCTCGCCACGCACCTCACCGACTATGATAACGTCGGGCCTATACCTGAGGGAGAGCTTTACGAGGTCGAAGAGGGTGATCTCGCCGACCTTGTACGGGCCTATCCCGTGGGATGGCCTAGATACGAGCTGGACCCAGTTCTCCAGGGGTAGCTTCAGCTCGGGCGTGTCCTCTATCGTCACGACCTTAGTCGTCGGCCTTAACAGGGTCGCGAGGGCGTTGAGGAGGCTCGTCTTACCGGCACCCGTCACACCAAGTATGAGGGCGGTCAGCTTGTTCTCTATCACTAGCCAGAGGTATGCGGCGAGCTCGGGGCTTATGGTGCCCCAGCGGATAAGGTCTATGATTGTCAGGGGCTCCTCCCTGAACTTACGTATGGTGAATGTTGAGCCGGCCACCGACACCTCCTTCCTGTACGTAGCGGCTAGACGGTGCCCGCCGGGCAGTATGGCGTCGACTATGGGGCTCGCAACCGACACGTGCTTACCCGCTTTATGAGCTAGCTTGACTATGAAGTCGTCCAGCTCCTCGGGGTCGTAGAAGATGACGTTCGTCGGCACGTACTCGTAGGGGCGCACCCAGACGTATATGGGTCTCCCGGGCCCCACGCACGATATATCCTCTATATCCGGATCCCTCATCAGCGGGTCTAGGGGGCCGTAGCCGACCGTGTCCCTAAGGATGTAGTAGAGTATCTTGCTCCACTTCACCCTCCTCCCGAGCCTCTTCAGGCCGTAGAGCGCTATCAGCCTCTTGACCTCCGCCTCCACGTAGTCCCTCACATCAACGCCGCTTGGCGGGGGCTCCATCTGCCAGTACAGCATATCTATGAGCCTCTTGACGACACGCCTCTCCAGCTGCGTCAACGGTATCTCGTCGACGATATACTTCAGCGCGCCGGTCGTCGGATCCTTTATTATGACGGCCCTCGCCCACGGCTTGTAGAGGTCCTTGATCTCCATTATCTCGGCCTCGGGCGGTATCTCGATGAACGTCATCTTCTCCTCACGTAGCTTCAAGTACTCCTCGATCTCACTGCCTATGTACTCGTCGAGCAGCGCCTCTATGCTCTTAGCCGACCCCCTACCCGGCACGGTGCAAGCACCTCTACTCGTCGACAGTCATGCCCGTCCAGTCACTTTCCAGTCATTGGTAGGTTCCGCCCCGTGTACTATATACTTGGCCCGGGCGGCTCCACGGGGGCGGCCAGCATTAAGGTTTTGAAGGCCTGGTGGCCGCGTGCTATAATTAGGGTGTTGTGATTAGCTGTAGGAGGGTTGCGTCATGGATGCCTGGAGGCTCCTATTGATTGCCGGCATCCTGGCCGTTGTAGTGGCTTCGGGCGCGGCACTCGCCGCTGTAGCCCCAAAACCCTACGACTACTTCTCGATGCCGGGCCCCGTCCTCGTCCCGGTGAAGCTTACACAACCCGTAGCATATACTTTCTATGACCCCGTCGACGGGGTGGTGGTCGGGCTAGGCTCTACGAGCTCTGGGGGGTTCGTCAGCCTCTTCGACGTCTTCGGCCACTACCTCGGCTCCACGTACCCGTTGACGGGGAAGCCGACCTCTTCATCATACACTGTTACCAGTAGGGGTGTTTTGGCGGGCTTCGGCACAGATAAGGGCGAGGTTCTAGTCCTGGCGTTGAACCGGAGCCTCACGCCGCTCTACATACACGCGGTCGAGGGGCCGGTCAGGCTCCTACACCTCACCCCCCGGCACATCCTGGTTGAGAGCAGCTACGCGGGGGGTGAGGCCCTCTACCTCTTCGACTACCACGGCAACCTGTTGAGCGTTTACACGCCCAGGCCCGTCAGCGACACCGCCGTGCCCGTGCATAGGCTCGCAGTCCCGATAGAGTCCATGGCTCCCGTCGTCAACTACACCGCTCCGCTCGCTGGGCTGGCCAGCGGGGCAGACAAGGTGTTCATGTTGGAGTCGATGCCGTGCAGCCTGGAGGTGAGGCTTCTCGTCTACAACTCTACCTCGGATAGGTGGCAGGCGTTCAGCGGCGTGGAGGTGAAGCTGTTCCTCACCCAGGCGGCGCTGCACAGGATCCTCAGACTATACCTGCACGGGGTCACCGATAGTAATGGGACGCTGAGGTTCCCCAAGCTCCTGGCCCCCCTCCCGCTGAACCTCACCGCCTACATAGAGTTTAAGGAGCCCGTGACGGGCTCGACTATCAGGGCGAAGTATCTCAACATAGGCCGGGTGGTCGCGCCCGTCTACGTGAACGGCTCCTGCGTCTTCAGGATAACCATGAGGTACCCGGACGACTTCATGAACGTGCTCAGCGTGCCCAGGCCCCCCGGCGGCGTCCATGAGAAGTACATGCTGCTCGAGCTCGTGGGGGTGAACGGGACGAGGCTCGTGGCGGAGGCGAGGACGGTCGTCGACGAATCCGTGTTCCCCGTGGGCGGCGAGCTGTACCGTGCATACATGCTGCCCGCCGTGGCGCACATGTACACGCTGCTCGTGAGGAGGGGCAGCACGCTCACCGTGTACGGGGTCGATGCCTCCAAGGGGGCTATGAGTCTGACCAAGCTGGTGTCGTATACTCCGTGCAGCAGCGGCACACCCGAAGCCCAGCCCCTGTATGGGGGGAGGCTTCTGCTGACGACGTGCCGCGGCGGCAGCACCATAAGCCTGCTCGCCTACGACGCTAAACACGACGCCTACAGGCTCGCCTGGAGCTACGTGCTACCCGCCGGCCTCGTGAAGGCCAGGCTCACGAAGCCTCCGGGGGCGCCTGGCCTCGTACTCGTCGTCCTGACCGACGACGGCTCCATACACCTCCTCGGCTACATAAACCAGTCAGTCCCCCTGATACCTATGCTGAGGTTCTCCACCACCATAGGCTTCAAGCCGTCGTGGAGGGGAGGGGCGGGGACGTTCTGGGTAAACAGGGGCTTGACCGTACTGGGGCTTGCCAGGGGGAGTGACGCGCTGCTCATATTCAACCTCAACAAGGCTGCGAAGAAGATAATGGAGGAGTACCTGGAGCTCCACCGCCTCCTAGACCCCAACGGCATATACCTCAACCTGACCCTGTACCGCGCCGGCTCCCTCAGGGTCAGGGTGCTCGATGAGGCTGGGAAGCCGCTGGCCGGCGCACTCGTAGCCATAAGCGGGCCGGCCGGCGCCTCGATACCGGTAACGCTCTCCTCGACCACCGACAGGAACGGCGAGGCGGTCTTCCTGAACATACCCTATGGAGTGTACAACGTCACGGTGACGCCGCCTAACCCCAACATGTACCCAGCCGCCTTCAGAGGCGTCGTGGTCAGGCCCGGCGGGGAGGCCGAGGTAACCGCCAGGTTGAAGTACAAGAGGTTCCCGCTCACAATAAACGTCAGGGACGAGTTCGGGAAGAACCTCCTAACAAACATAACTGTGATAGTGGAGTCGATCTCGTCGCCGCTCCCAGGCACATACAATGTAACCTTCTACGCCAACGTCACGAGGGCCAGGCTGCTGCTCCCGCCGGGGAACTACACGGTCACCGCAGAGCCTCTGAGGCCGTACTACAAGCCTGTAAACCGCACAGTGCTCCTCGACTGGCTCCACCCACGCGCATCACTGAACATGACGATGACCAGGCTGAGGGGCTTGATAGTGGCCGAGTTGACCGCCCCCAAGGGGGTCATGGAGGGTGTGAATACAACCATTACCCTCTACTCGCCGGAGCTCGGCATCAGGAGGGCCGCCAACCTGACGGGCGCTGGTAGCGTGGAGTTCGCCAACCTCCCATACAGCAGATACACCGTGTGCCTCCATGGAGTCATAGTGGAGAACCCGTGCGTCAACGTCACGCTCACCGAGCCGAAGGCGAGGGTTGTGTTTAAGCCGTTGCTCGGCAAGCTCGAGCTCAAGTTCACCTCCAAGAGGATCGATGTGTTGAGGAGGATCCCGCTGACAGTGAACGTGACCGGCCCCGTATACCACTACGTTACGGTGCTGGCGAGGCCCCTTGAGGGCCTCATCCTAAGCAACCTCAGGTACGGGAACTATACTGTATGCTACACGGCCCCACTCATAGTCCCGGAGTGTGTCAGGGTGGAGGTGGATAAGCCCGACATACTACTGCTCCTGAACGTGACCGTGAGGAAGTTCAGGATGTCTATAAGGGTCTACGACGAGCTCGGGTCACGACTGCTGCAGCCGCTGCGCGTAACGGTGCTCGACTCCTACGGCG
>CAYZCH010000023.1:0-14424 GCA_964476405.1 uncultured Desulfurococcales archaeon | reverse complement strand
GCTGAACATGTTCCTCGAGATGAAGACAATGATCCTCCTCCAGAGGCACAGCTACTGGGACACCAGGATAAAGGCGAGACACGCCCTCACAGCAGCCACAACAGGCTCAGCCAGGGCAATGAGGCTCCCCAGGGGCTGCGGCACAATAGAGCAGGGGGCCCCAGCCGACATGGTGCTGCTCGACGCGGACAACCCCTGGCTGCAGCCGCTAAGACGAGACAACCTAGAGTCAGCGCTCGTCTACGCGGCGACGGGCAGGGAGGTCGCCTACACCATAGTGGCCGGGAGGATAATCTATGACAGCGCAAGGGACCTCGAGGCCTGGAGGAGGAGGGCCTCCATCATAGCGAGGGAGCTGAACCGCTTCATAGAGAGGCACGCCGGCGAGAAGTCCCCAACCCCGCCTCCCCCACGCATCTACGAGCCCCCACTAACACAGTAGTCCCTCGGCCTCTCAGACTCCGCAACCCTCCTGATCCTCTCAACGACTCCCCCCGCACCACCACCCTCAATCTCAGCCCTCATAGCCTCGTTAGACTCCAGGACGAAGCGTAGCAGCGGAGACCCCGTAGCCTCATAGAGCATCCTCGTGTTAGGGATGAGGCAGTGCCCGCCTATGAAGCCTGGGTAGTAGACGGGCCTATCGCCGAGAACCCTATGGACCTCGTCAATGAACTCCGCGACCACGCCGGCGTCAGCCCCGAACCTCTTAGCGAACCTATACAGCTCCTGCCACGAAGCTATCATAACCGCCCTGTAGACGGTCTCCCAGAGCTTAGCCAGCTCAAGGGACTCCGGCTCGCAGCCACACACCCTCACCCTGAAACCCATGCCCTCCAGGTGCCTCTTGGCCTCCCCCAGGGCGTTGCCCGGCAGCACGGAGACCCACTTGCTCCAGTACAGCATGTGCCTTAGCATGCAGCCGTGGACACCCCTCACGGGCGTGTAGGCGACAGGCACCCCGGCCTCGCGGTGAACCCTCCTACTCGTCCCCGGCAGCACCGTCGAGTGTATGAAGACCATCCTAGCCCCGACCGCCTCGACATACCCCTTGACGGACGAGACGAAGGACTCCATTGAGTTGAATGGGAACGCCACGTGTATATAGTCGACCCCCCTGGCATCCCCGAGTCCATGAATGCTCCGGGACGCGTCGACGTCGTACCCGTAGCACTTGTAGCCCGCCGCGACACACATCCCATACAGGGCCCTCCCGACCACGCCGAGGCCTACGACGAGCACCCTAACGGCCACACCCACGGCACCCCGCGGCGCTAGAGTGGCCTGGCGACGATAATACAGTCCCTAGCCCTAACCACCCGCACCCTCACCACGGAGCCCACCTCGACCCCCCTCGAGCCGAGGATCGCGACGAGCCTCCTCGGGCCACGCGTCGGCACCCCTATCTTCTCACCCCTGAGCCACCCCTCGGCCACGACGGCGACCTTCAACACGTCCCCCTTCTCGACGCCGCAGGCCACCCTCGGAGCCCTCCTCATACCCCACTCCTCCATACTGTACCTCAGCCTCACCCCCAGCCTCTCCTCGAGCCTGCCGATCCACTCCCAGAACTCCCCCCATGAGACCTCCCTCAGGCCCGGCGGCCTCCTCCCATGCTTATGGGCGACGAACTTCTGGACGGTGACCGGCGGCCACCTCTTCCCAGCCCCGATCCTCAAAGCCCACTCTATGATCCCGGGTATGTCCTCGTCGTTTATCCCCGGCAGCCACACGGGCGTCACGTGGACGTCGATGCCCGTCTCCCGGGCCGCGTACTCGACGGCGTCCAGGGCCCTCCCGAGATCATACCAGTCCGCCCCGTACAGCCACCTCGCCTTGTCAGGGTTGAGCGTCTCCACGCTGAAGTTTATCCTGTCGAGCCCGGCCTCCCACAGCCTGTCGACAAGCCTCCTCGTCAGCGTGGAGCCGTGCGTCTCGACGGCCACGCTCCCCGCCCTCCCAGTCCCCTTCAACTCCTCCACGAGCTCGACGATCCAGGGGTAGGAGAGGGGCTCGCCGACCCCGTCAACCAGGGCCTCGACACCACACCCCTTCACCCTGGCAACCTCCTCGAACCACGAGGCGAGCCACCGCGGCTCCACGAGGTACTCCGCCCACCTCCTCCTACTCCTAGGCCCGGCGTCCACGCTGCAGAAGATGCAGCTCAGCGGGCACACGGTGGTCGGCCTCACCTGCACAACGTTCGTCCCCCTGTCGATGACGCCGAACGCTATGTAGCCGAGGAGGGGGGCGGGGCTCCCGACGATGTAGAGTGGGGGAGAGCCGCGCCTAAAACCGAGGATCCCCGAGACCCTGAAACCCCCTACCCCCCTCAAGGCGGGTCTCTCCTCAGTAGAACCGTGTAGGCCTCCGGGACGCCGCACACGCTGCTCCCCGGCCTCCTCCACCTATAGTCGCTCAGCCCGACCATGTACACCCTCACAGTCCTCGTTATACCCCTGCTGTCCTCGACCCTCCTGACCCTCACGGGCACCCAGCCGGGAACAGGGAAGTCTATCGTGACCACCCTGGCCCCCGGGCGGAGCTCGGCCTCCAGCTTCGGCCTGAGCGCCTCGTTTATGCTCGGGTACAGGTAGAGGTAGACTATCGTCGCCGGCGTGAGGCTCACCCTCCTGAAGTCCTCCTCGAGTATCCTAACCCTCCCCTCGACGCCGGCGCGCCTGGCATGATACCTCGCCGCCTCAGCCAGGAGCGGATCCACCTCGACGCCGACAGCCTCATCGACGCCGAAGTCCCTCGCCGCTATAACCACTACCCTCCCATCCCCGCAGCCCAGGTCGTAGAGGACGTCCCCAGGCCCAGCCCACGACAGCCTCAGAGCCTCCACGACAACCTCCACGGGCGTCGGGATCCACGGCGCGAGCTTCTCCACCACAGCCCCTCCACTTCAGCCACAGGGATGCATGGATGGGGTTTTAGTCTACCCTCCCCCGGGAACAAGCCACCGGGTACACGGGGCGAGGTGGCTCCATGGCTGAGCCAGTCCTGCAGGTTGAGAAGCTAAAGATATACTACTACACGTTGAGGGGTATAGTCAGGGCGGTCGACAACGTCTGGTTCAGCCTGGGTAAGGGCGAGGTGCTCGGCATAGCCGGGGAGAGCGGGTGCGGGAAGTCGACCCTCGCCTACGGGCTCCTCCGCCTAGTACCACCCCCCGGCAGGATAACGGGCGGGAGGATACTCATAGACGGCGTAGACGTCGTCGGCCTCCCGGAGCCCGTGGTTAGGAAGAAGTTCAGGTGGACGAGGATAAGCATGGTCTTCCAGGCCGCCATGAACGCGCTTAACCCCGTGTACACGGTCGGCTACCAGATAGCCGAGCCGCTGATCTACCACAAGGGCATGACCAAGAGGGAGGCCATGGAGGAGGCTAGGAGGCTCATACGCCTGATGGGCCTG
Source organism: uncultured Desulfurococcales archaeon (assembly GCA_964476405.1). Classification (GTDB taxonomy): domain Archaea; phylum Thermoproteota; class Thermoprotei_A; order Sulfolobales; family Pyrodictiaceae; genus JAADEY01. The sequence goes on along the minus strand of CAYZCH010000023.1, from coordinate 11,004 downwards.
CCGGAGTCGATAGCGGACAGGTACCCCCATGAGCTCAGCGGGGGGCAGAAGCAGAGGGTCGTGATAGCGATGGCGCTCGCCCTCAAACCAGACATAGTGATCGCGGACGAGCCTACGACAGCCCTCGACGTTGTAGTCCAGGCGCAGATACTCAACCTGCTGAAGAAGCTCAAGATGGAGATGGGGATGAGCCTGATACTGATAAGCCACGACCTCAGCATAATAGCTGAGATGGCCGACAAGATAGCGATAATGTACGCCGGCAAAATAGTCGAGTACGGGGACTCGATAAAGGTCTTCACAAACCCCCTCCACCCGTACACGAGGGGCCTCATAGCCGCCGTGCCTGACATAAGGGCTCCGAAGGGGAGGCTGAGCTACATACCGGGCAGCCCACCCGACCTCCGCCGCCCACCGCCCGGCTGCAGGTTCCACCCGCGCTGCAGGCACGCTGGCAAGAGGTGCGCGGCCGAGGAGCCGCCGTTGGTCGAGGTAGAGAAGGATCACTACGTGGCCTGCTGGCTCTACGCGTGATAGACGATCGTCGAACAAGCTCTTCGTCGAGAGTCTAACCCTTACCCGTTTAACCCATACACCCGGCGCGCCCCTACTACCCCAGGAAGACGCGTCTTGCCCAGGCCAGGCATAGTGGGCTGGGGGGCCTACATACCGAGGTACCGCCTCCCAGCCAGCGAGACGGCCCAGCTATGGGGCTACCCCGACGCCGTCCCCGCGAGGCTTGGTGTCCCCGAGAAGTCCGTCGCGGGCCCCGACGAGGACTCCGTCACCATGGGTGTTGAGGCGGCGCTCAACGCTCTCAGGAGGGCGGGCATCGAGGCGTCGAGGATAGGGGCTGTATTCGTCGGGTCGGAGTCCAAGCCCTACGCCGTCAAGCCCTCAGCGACGATAATAGCCGAGGCTATAGGCGCCACGCCAGACACCATGGCGTCAGACCTCGAGTTCGCATGCAGGGCGGGGAGCGAGGGGCTGAGGGCGGCCCTCGGCCTAGTCGAGGCCGGCAGGATACAGTACGGCCTGGCCGTCGGGAGCGACACGGCGCAGGCGAGCCCAGGCGACGTGCTCGACTTCACGGCGGCCAGCGGGGCGGCAGCCTACATAGTAGGCCCGTCGAGGGAGTCGGTGGCCGTCCTGGAGGGGGTCTACACATACGTCACCGACACACCCGACTTCTGGAGGAGGGATGGGAGCCCCTACCCCCTGCACGGCGAGGCGTTCACCGGCGCCCCAGCCTACTTCCACCACATAGTCTCGGCGGTGAAGGGGTTGATGGAGTCGCTGGGCCTGAAGCCGGCCGACTTCGACTACGCGGTCTTCCACCAGCCGAACACCTCTTTCCCGCTCAGGGCAGCGAAGAAGCTCGGCATACCCCCGGAGAAGGTGGAGCCCGGCCTCGTGGTGAGGTGGATAGGCAACACGTACAACGCGTCCGCCCTCCTAGGCCTGGCGAAGGTGCTCGACGAGGCTGAGCCGGGGTCGAGGATACTGCTCGCACCCTTCGGGAGCGGCGCCGGAGCCGACGCCTACAGCTTCATAGTCACCGACCTCGTCGAGGAGAAGAGGCCGAGGGCCCCGAGGGTCGCCGACTACCTGGCCAGGAGGAGGCGGATCACCTACGCCGCCTACGCGAAGTACAGGAACCTTTACAGGAGGGCGGAGTGGTGAGAGCCATGCCGGCCAGGGTATATGTCGTAGGCGCCGGCATGACCAAGGTCGGTAGGCACTTCGACAAGGGGCTTGTCGAGCTGGCCGCAGAGGCCTACGACGCCGCCGTCGAGGACGCAGGCATAGAGCCGGCCGGCATCGTCGTCGCCAACATGATGGCCGGCAGCCTCCAGGGGCAGGACAGCCTGGGGGCGCTGATAGCGTCGTCCCTTGGGCTGAGGTATAGGCCGGCGCTCCACGTGGAGGCGGCATGCGGGAGCGGCGGGGCGGCAGTCTACACGGCCTACAGCCTCGTGGCATCGGGGCTGCTGCCGTCGGTCGTCGTTATCGGCGTCGAGAAAATGACGGACTACCCCACAGCCATAGTGACCGAGGCCCTTGCACAGGCGGCCGACGCGGACTACGAGGTCTTCTACGGGGCGAGCTTCGCGGCGCTGAACGCGCTGATGATGAGACTGTATATGAGGAGGTATGGGGTCTCGAGGGACGAGATGAGCGAGTGGCCTGTGATGATGCATGAGAACGCCCTCAGCAACCCCTACGCCCAGCTACACAAGAGGATAACGAGGAGGATGGTTGCCGAGAGCCAGGTAGTGGCCGACCCCATAAGGCTCCTGGACAGCAGCCCGATAGGCGACGGGGCAGCCGCCGTCATCCTAGCCTCCGAGGAGGAGGCGGTGAGGAGCAAGTGGGGCGCGACGGTGGAGGTCGCCGGGGTAGGGCTGGCCGTCGACACGGTGGAGCTGAGCAACAGGGAGGCGCTCGACGAGGTACCGGCCCTCGGGGAGGCGGCCCGGAGGGCGTACAGCATGGCGGGCCTCGGGCCAGGCGACATAGACGTCGCCGAGATACACGACGCGTTCACGATAACAGCGATGCTCAGCATAGAGGCCCTCGGCTTCGCCGGGAAGGGTGAGGCGGCGAAGCAGCTTGCCAGGGGCCGGTTCCACCCCGGCGACAAGCCCACGCTCAACCCGAGCGGCGGGCTGAAGGCTAGGGGGCACCCGGTCGGAGCCACCGGCGTCTACCAGGTAGCCGAGCTGACCATGCAGCTGCGCGGCGACTACCCCGGCCTCAGGGTGGAGGACGCCCGGAACGCCCTCGCATCCAACATAGGCGGGGACGGTTCAACAACAACAGTCATAATCCTCAGGAGGAGGTGAGCCCGGCCCATGCCCCTGAGACCCCTCTCACCCCCGAAGATATGGAGGCGCAGGAGGCAGCACTACAGGCTCGAGGCGGCCAGGTGCAGGTCGTGCGGCAGGGTCTTCTACCCGCCGAGGCCCCACTGCCCCTACTGCGGCTCTAGGGAGACGGAGCCCGTACCCCTCCAGCTCGCCAGAGGCAGGCTGCTGACCTACACCGTGGAGTACACGGTGCCCTCAGGCTTCCGCAGCCAGGCACCACTCGTGATAGGCCTTGCAGAGATAGGCGGCGCCAGGGTGCTTGCCCCGATAACCGACGCCGACCCGGAGGAGGTCGAGGTCGGGATGTGCGTCGAGCCCGTCCTCAGGAGGGTGCGCAGCACAGACCCATACGGCCTCATAGCGTACGGCGTCAAGCTGAGGCCTTGCCTGCAGGGTGATGGCGGTGGAGGAGGAGCTGGAGAGGGTGGTCAGGGGGATAGTTGAGGGGAGGATAAGCCTCCACAAGGCATCAGAGATACTGGGGAACGAGAACGCGGCTGCACTAGCAAGGAGGCTGGCCCTCGAGAGGATGCTGGGCGTCACCCTCTCATCGATAGGGTCGACGATAATAGACTTCGAGGAGCTCAAAGGGAGGAACATCGAGAACCCCATAGGCGCCGTACAGGTGCCCCTAGGCGTAGCAGGCCCACTACTAGTCCACGGGGACTACGCGCGCGGAGAATACTACATACCCCTTGCGACCACCGAGGGCGCGCTCGTAGCTAGTATAAACAGGGGCTGTAAAGCCATCACGCTCTCCGGCGGCGCCAGGGCCAAGGTCGTACACGACGGCATGACAAGGGCCCCGCTGATCTGGACGCCGGGCGTCGAGGAGGCGGTCAGGCTGATACGCTGGGTGGAGGAGAACAAGCAGCTCCTCAGGGAGGCCGCGGAGTCAACGACAAGGCATGGTAGACTGGTCGACATAGAGCCCTACCTGGCCGGGAACATGGTGTGGCTCAGGTTCGTCTACACAACCGGGGACGCCATGGGGATGAACATGGCAACCATAGCTACCAGGAAGGCCATAGACACCCTGCTCGCAAACTACCCGGGTGAGGCGAGGCTGATAGCGATAAGCGGGAACATGTGCACCGACAAGAAGCCGGCACTCATAAACGCTATACGTGGCAGGGGGAAGACCGTGGTGGCTGAGGCCACGATAAAGAGGAGGGTTGTAGAGGAGGTCTTGAAGACGACGCCCGAGGCGATAGACGAGGTCAACAAGGCCAAGAACCTGCTCGGCTCAGCCAGGGCGGGATCCGTGAGCTACAACGCCCACTACGCCAACATAATAGCAGCCATATTCATAGCGACCGGCCAGGACCCCGCACAGGTCGTGGAGAGCAGCATGGGGTACACGTGGACAGAGACCCGCGGCGGCGACCTCTACATCTCCGTGACCCTCCCGAGCCTCGAAGTCGGAACCGTCGGCGGGGGCACGAGGCTCCCCACGCAGAGGGAGGCCCTCAGCATACTCGGGGTGGCGGGGGGAGGCGAGCCGCCCGGCACGAACGCGAGGAAGCTGGCCGAGATAACGGCGGCGGCTGTGCTCGCGGGGGAGCTGAGCCTACTGGCAGCCCTCGCGGCAGGCCACCTGGCGAGGGCCCATGAGAAGCTCGGGAGGAGAAGATGAAGGGCCTTGAACGTCTCGAGGAGTGGAGGAGGAAGGCTCTAGAGGGTGGAGGGAGGGAGCGGGTAGAGAAGCAGCACGCCAAGGGGAAGCTGACCGCGAGGGAGCGCCTAGAGAGGCTGCTCGACCCAGGCAGCTTCGAGGAGTTGGAGTGGCTCACGATGCACCGCTCAACGCTCTTCGGCCTAGCCGAGAAGAGGTACCCAGGCGACGGGGTTGTGACGGGCTATGGGAGGGTTGACGGCAGGCTAGTCTACGTGTTCGCGCAGGACTTCACAGTCCTCGGGGGGAGCATAGGGGAGAGGCACGGCGAGAAGATAAGGAGGACTATAAAGATGGCCGCCAGGGTCGGGGTCCCCGTCATAGGGTTCTTCGACTCCGGGGGAGCGAGGATACAGGAGGGCGTGCAGGCGCTGCACGCCGTCGGGAGGATATTCTCGGCGATAATAGACGCCAGCGGCATGATACCACAGATAGCCGTCATGGCGGGCCCCTGCGCCGGAGGGGCAGCCTACGCGCCAGCGTTAATGGATCTGGTCGTGATGGTTGAGAAGACATCATACATGTTCATAACGGGCCCCCAGGTCGTGAAACAGGTGACCGGCGAGGAGGTCACCTTCGAGCAGCTCGGAGGAGCGAAGGTGCACGCCGCCAAGAGCGGCGTCGCACACTTCCTCGCCGCCGACGAGGAGGAGGCGATAAGGCTCGTCAAGAGGATACTCTCCTACCTGCCCGACAACCACCTGGCGCCCCCGCCCGTGGCCAGGCCCACAGACCCCCCGGAGAGGGAGTGTAGGGGCGTCGAGTCACTGATACCCGACGACCCCATGAAGCCCTACGACATGATGCAGCTGCTCAGGGAGGTCTTCGACGACTCATCGATACTCGAGGTGCACAGGGACTGGGCGAGGAACATCATAACAGCCTTCGCAAGGCTCGGAGGCTACCCGGTCTGCGTCGTAGCGAACCAGCCGGCCTACATGGCCGGCGTCATAGATATAGACGCGGCAGACAAGGCTGCCAGGTTCATAAGGCTCTGCGACTCCTTCAACCTGCCGATAATCATGGTGGTGGACGTCCCCGGGTACATGCCGGGCGTGGAGCAGGAGCACGGCGGGATCATAAGGCATGGGGCTAAGATGCTCTACGCGTACAGGGAGGCCACAGTCCCGAAGATAACGCTTATAGCGAGGAAGGCCTACGGCGGCGCATACATAGCCATGGGGAGCAGGGCACTGGGCGCCGACATAGTATACGCCTACCCCTCGGCCGAGATAGCGGTCATGGGGCCGGAGGCGGCGATAAAGATAATCTATAGGAGGGAGCTCGCGAAGGCCGAGAACCCCGACAAGCTGCTGGCCGAGCTGGTGGAGAGGTACAGGGAGGAGATAGCGACGCCTTTCTACGCCGCCCAGCAGGGCCTCGTAGACGACATAATAGAGCCGTCGAAGACACGCATAAAACTCTACCACGCCCTACAAGCCCTGCTCCCGAAGAGGCTGCCACCCCCCAGGCCGAAGCACCGCAACATGCCCGTCTAACCCGCCCTAGATGTGGAACCCAAGCCTCTTCCTCACCTCCTCGTACGCCAGGACGGCGAGGTGTGAGGCCAGGAACAGGGCGGCTATGTCGGCGGGGCTCAGCGGGGCCGCCTTGAACAGCGGAGCGAGCGGGCCGAGCGCGGCCACGGCGGCCGCCACCCCGGCCAGGTAGCCTATGAGCCACTGCCTGTTCGAGACAAGAACCCTCCAGTCCAGCACGGTGTGGTTCATGCGTCTGAGGCTGAGGCTCAGGGCGAGCTCGAGGAACATGAGCATGCCGAACGCCGCCGCCCTGGCGTACAGTGTGCCGAGGTGCGCGAATGCATAGTAGGCGGCGAGGGTCAGTATGGTCAGGTAAGCCCCCGTCACGAGGAGGTACTTCATCTGCCTACCCCCGAGTATGCCCTCCTTCCTCCCCCTCGGCGGCCTCTTCATGAACCCTGGCTCGGGCTCCTCGAAGGCCATGCCGGCGGCGGGGAACCCGTCGGTGACTATGTTTATCCAGAGCAGCATCGCCGCCGTGAAGAGCAGTCCTAGCTTCGCGAGGCTGGCGTAGAACACTGAGGCTACTTCGGCTAGGTTGGCGGAGAGGAGGTAGATGGCAGTCCTCTTCACGTTGTCATACGCCCTCCTCCCCTCCTCCACGGCGGCTATTATGGTGGCGAAGTTGTCGTCCAGGAGAATTATGTCGGCCGCCTCCCTCGCTATGTCGGTCCCCCTCCTCCCCATCGCCACGCCTATGTCCGCCAGCTTGAGGGCGGGGGCGTCGTTCACCCCGTCCCCGGTGACTGCGACGACGTGCCCCCTCCTCCTATACGCCTTCACTATCCTCGCCTTATGCTCGGGGGTGACCCTCGCGTATATCGTGACCTCCTCGGCTACCTCTGCCAGCTCGTCGTCGCTCATTCTGTCGAGCTCCCTGCCCGTCAAAACCCTCCCTCTGGGCAGCCCTATCATCTCAGCGACGGCCTTGGCTGTCGCCGGGTGGTCGCCGGTCACCATCACCACCTTGATACCCGCCTCCAGGGCCTCCCTGACAGCCCTGGGGACCTCCGGCCTCGGCGGGTCTATGAGGCAGGCGTAGCCGAGGAACGTGAGGTCTTCCTCTGGCTCGTCGCCGGGCTCCTCCCTGTAGGCGAAGCCTATCAGCCTATACCCCTTCCCGGCGTCCACCTCTATGCGTCCCTGTATGAGCCTTCTAGTCTCCCCGTCCAGCCTCCTGACCTCCCCGTCGAGCGTCATGTAGGTTGTTGAGAGGCCGAGCAGTATCTCGGGGGCGCCCTTGACCAGCGCGAGCCTCTTCCCATCCACATCGACCACGACAGTCATCCTCTTCCTCTCGCTGCTGAAGGGTATCTCCCTGACCCTCCTATACCTCCTCCTCGCCTCGGAGGGGTCGAGGCCGAGCTCCTCCGCGAGCCTCAGGAGGGCGACCTCCAGGGGGTCTCCACGGTACCCGTGGTCGGCTGGCTCGGCGTTGTTGTTCAGTGCGGCCGTCAGCGCGACTAGTTCGAGTAGGCGTGAGTCCCTCCAGGTTAGCCTCGGGCCCGCCTCGGACGCCCTGACTCCCCGCCCGGTCGCCTGCAGCCTCTGCCCGAGCGGTGTCACCACCTCCCTTACAGTCATCTCCCCCTTGGTTATCGTCCCCGTCTTGTCGGAGGCTATCAGGCTGGCGGCGCCGAGGGCCTCGACGGCCGCGAGCCTCCTGACGAGCGCCCGCCTCTGCGCCATCTTCCACGCTGCTATCGAGAGCGCTATCACGACTATGGCTGGCAGCCCCTCGGGTACGGCTGCGACCGCTAGTGCGACGCTTGAGAGCAGGAGATCTATGACCCTCGCCTCGTGGAGGAAGTAGCCTACCAGGAAAGCGGCCGCGGCTATCACCACTATTATCACTGTTATCTTCTTCGCAAGCCTATCCATCTCCTCCTGGAACGGAGTCTTCACCGTCTCTGCCTCGGTAACCATCCTGCTTATCCTCCCCAGGTAGGTGTTCCTCCCAGTGGCTGTCACCACGGCCCTCCCCCTGCCGCGGACGACGTGGGTGCCCATGAACACCATGTTTACCCTGTCGGGCTCTATCGTGTCGGGTGGGAGGATGACCTCCGCCTCCTTGTGCACGGGTACGCTCTCACCGGTCAGCATCGACTCGTCGACGTAGAGGTCGACGGCCTCGATCAGCCTGGCGTCCGCGGCCACCCTGTCCCCCTCCTCAAGAACCAGTATATCACCCGGCACCACCCTGGACGCCTCCACCTCGACTATCCTCCCTCCCCTCAACACCCTGGCCCTCGGGGCCGCCAGCTCCTTGAGCTTCTCGAGGGTCTTCTCCGCCCTGTACTCCTGGTAGGCGCCCAGGACGGCCATGAAGACTACTATCGCTATTATGAGCAGGGCGTCCGTGACCTCCCCGACGATAAAGCTTATCGCGGTGGCGGCCAGGAGGAGGGCTATGAATAGGTTCATGAACTGCTCGGCTATGATGGACGCTAGGCTCCTCCCCCTCCTCCCAGCTATCACGTTGGGGCCGCAGCGCCTCAGCCTCTCCTCGGCCTCAGCCTCCCCCAACCCCCTCACGGGATCCGTTCCAAGCTCAGCCACGACGAGCCTCCAGTCCCTGGCATGAGGCCTCTCGACGACGCAGGGGGTCGCCATGCCCCACCCACTATGCTTGCCTGGTGCCCGGGCCACGTGGTTAAGGGCTTATCCACCTGAGAACCCGCCGGCGAGACCCTCATTACCTCCCCCGCCCCGCCTTTAACACGGGTTTACATGGGATGCTGCTGAGGCTTGAGGGCGTCGAGGCCGGGTTCGGTGGCAGGAGGGTGTTGAGGGGCGTGAGCCTCGGCGTCGGGGAAGGCGAGGTACACTTGTTGATGGGGCCGAACGGGGCCGGTAAATCGACGCTCCTCAAGGTGGTGGCGGGGGTTAGGTCGGTGGAGCTGTACTCGGGCAGGGTGGTGTACATGGGCAGGGACGTGACGGGGGAGCCTGCATGGAGCAGGGCTAGGATGGGGGTCTCACTCGTCTGGCAGCAGCCCCCGAGGGTCAGGGGGTTGAAGGCGAGGAGCCTTGCGGAGGAGATCGCTAGGAGGAGCGGCGTCGACGCGGAGGAGCTGGCGAGGGAGCTCGGGGTTGAGGAGCTGCTCGACAAGCCCCTCCACAGGGGCCTGAGCGGCGGGGAGTCGAGGAGGCTCGAGCTGTACCTCGCGCTCCTCCAGAAGCCCCGCCTACTACTCGTGGACGAGGTTGACAGCGGCGTCGACGCAGACAACCTAAGGAGGATAGCGGCGATACTCAACAGGGTGGCGGAGGAGGCATCGATGCTAATAGTGACCCATACAGGAGCCATAGCGTGGAGGCTTAGACGCATAGACTCCCTCCACGTCCTCATCGACGGGAGGATAGTCTACAGCGGCGACCCCTCCGTCCTCAAGAGGATAGTTGAGGAGGGGTATGGGTGGCTGCAGGGAGGGTGAGCCATGGAGCCGGGAGAAGTCGTGGAGAGGGCTAGGAGGGGGCTCAGCAAACCCCCATCCTTCGGCCTAGACCCGGGGATCAGGGGGGTAGTGCGTGAAGTGGAGTACTCGGCGGCGGGGACCGAGGCCGTGTCGAGGCTCGGGCTCGCCGCCGAGAGGCCCTCGGCCTCCTACGTGCAGGTCGACTGGAGGATAGTGTCCACGGTGATAGGGGAGGCCCTTAGGAGGCTCGGCGTCGTATTCATGCCGGTCAGGGAGGCGGTCGAGAAGCTCCCCTGGGCCAAGAGGTACTACTGGGAACTCATAGAGCCCGACCGCGACCGCTACACGGCGACGGCGGCGCTCCACGAGGGTGGGGTCTTCATCTACATTCCGCCGGGCCTGCGCCTCCCCGGCCCAATAAGCGTCTCCTACCTAGTCTCAGTCCACGACGCCACCCAGCCAGTCCACAACATAGTCGTGGTGGGTGAGGGGGCGGAGGTAGACCTGCTGATGGGGTGTGGCTCGACGGCCCCCGGCCTACACATAGGGGTGACGGAGATGTACGTCGAGCGCGGGGCGAGGCTACGCTACACGATGATACATAACTGGCACAGGGGCTTCCACGCCAGGCCCTACACCGCTGCCGTGCTCGGGGAGGGGGCCAGCCTGGAGTACTACTATGTCGCGCCCTCGACGGGCGCCAGTATATCGGCCAAGCCCCTCATCAGGCTCGCGGAGAAGGCCAGTCTCTACTCCTCGAAGGTGGTGCTCGCCGGGCCGGGCTCCAAGCTCTACCTAGGCATGCACGCCGTCCTCGAGGGTAGGGGTGCCTCGGCGGAGCTCGTGTCGAAGACGGTTGCCCAGGAGTCATCCTACACCTACGTCGAGCTGACAGTAGAAGACCTCGCCGGCGGGAGGGGGCACACGGACTGCAGCACCCTGCTCCTCGGCGACGCGAGGGTCGACACCTCCCCGAGGCTCGTGGCGAGGCACCCCGACGCGGACCTGAGCCACGAGGCCGCCATAGGCAGGATAGACGAGGAGGTGCTGGAGTACCTTGCAACGAGGGGGTTCAGGGAGGAGGAGGCTGCCGCCCTCATAGTCTACGGCTTCGCCAGCGTCGAGGCGAAGACGCTCCCCGAGAACATCAAAAAGATAATAGACGGGGCCGTGAGGGTCATAGCGAGGAGGGCCACCGCCTAGCGCGCCCCGGCGCCGCCACCGCCGAAGCCGCCGCCAACACCGCCTCCTCCAGCTCCTCCCCCGCCCCTGCTGGCGGCGGAGGACACGTAGGCGTACGTCCTCCCTATCGTCGTCGGCCCCACGTAGACCACCCTGTAGCCCGGCACTGGCGGCACCCTCAGCTTCTCCATGGCCTCCGCGACCTTCTTGCCGACGCCCAGCGCCGTCCCGTAGACGAGCCACTCCTGCCACATCGAGAGATCCGCGGGCTTGTACTTCTCTATCATGGCCAGGTCGGAGAGCATCCTCTTGAACGA
>CAYZCH010000022.1:0-10443 GCA_964476405.1 uncultured Desulfurococcales archaeon | reverse complement strand
CCAGACCCTCTCATTCCCCCTGAAGAGGTGGAGGATTGCGAGGAGTAGGAGGGAGTTGAGGGAGAAGGTGATAGAGCTCCTCAGGACGGTCGGGCTGACACCCCCCGAGGACTTCCTAAACAAGTACCCCCACCAGCTGAGCGGGGGGCAGAGGCAGAGGGTCGTCATAGCGCGCGCCATAAGCGTCCACCCCGAGCTCATAGTAGCCGACGAGCCCATAACAATGATAGACGTCTCCATGAGGCTCGGCATACTAGACCTGCTGCTAGACCTGCGCGAGAAGATGGGCACAGCCTACCTCTTCATAACACACGACTTCGGCGCAGCCAGGTACTTCACGGCGAAGGGCGGCGGCGTGATAGCAGTAATGTACCTTGGCAAGGTCGTCGAGTCCGGGCCGGCGGAGGAGGTTATACACCACCCCCTCCACCCATACACGGAGATACTGATACAGGCCGTGCCCGAGCCCGACCCCGACAAGATGAGGAACGCTAAACCAATAAAGCTAAGGAGCCTGGACATCCCAAGCCCCCTCAACCCCCCATCCGGCTGCAAGTTCCATACAAGGTGCCCCTACGCGTGGGAGAAGTGTGAGAGGGAGGAGCCGCCGCTTGTCGAGCTCGAGCCGGGCCACCTTGCGGCCTGCTGGTTGAGGCTGAAGAGGTGAGAAGGCGGCTTGTTCGCCGCCCTCCTGAGGTACACCCTGGTGATAGCGTTCTCTTTCCTGGTGCTCGCACTGATAGCCCTCCCGTTCCTGCGCCCCGGCTCCCCCTCCTTCGTAGCGGACGTTGTCGGCATAGTCATGCTCGTAGCGCTGATACTGGCGGCGAGCGTGCTTGTTAGGAGGGTGCTGCGCTCCGAAGGCTACCTTCCTCCGCCACCGAGCTAACAATTTAGGCTTGTTTTAAACAGCTCTGGTTAGCCATAATAATTATTAGCTCCAAAGGCTCTGATTTAAACAAAAGTATTTATTTTCTTTCATCATCACCTTTCTCGAACTTGGAGGGTGACGCATCCTATGAAGACCTACAAGCTCCTCCCAGTAATACTCGTGATAGGCACCCTACTCCTCGCCTCAATAGCGCCGCTCGCCAGCACCCTAGCGACGGCGACAGCCCAGAAAACAGTGGTCTTAAGGACGCACGGCTGGTGGCAGCCGCCACCCGCCCGCCGCTTCAACCCATTCGCACCCAAGGCCATCAGGATAACCGGGCTCGTCACGGAGAGGCTGGCGCAGTGGATAAAGTTGACCAACACGTTCTCGCCCGAGCTGGCGATAGGCTGGAAGATCGATAGGGCCAACAACAGGGTGATAGTGTATCTGCGTAAAGGCGTGTACTGGCACGACGGCACACCCTTCACCTGCAAGGACGTCTGGACGACACTGATGCTCTACAAGGTGTTCAACCGCCCGATATGGCAGTACATATCCGACGTCAAGTGCCTCGACAAGTACACCGTCGAGTACGACGTCAAGAAGTGGTCCTACCTGCTGCTCTGGTACATACTGTACTTCGACGGAGAGATAGTAGCCCCCTACCACATCTACGGGAAGTTCGCGGAGGAGGCGGCCAAGGCAACCACCAAGGCTGAGCTGAACAAGGTAAGGGAGGAGGTGCTGAAGTTTGAGCCCAAGACGATCATAGGAACAGGCCCCTTCAAGTTCGTCGCTATAACGCCATCGGAGGTCATACTCGAGAAGTTCCCCAAGTTCTGGGCCGCCGACAAGGTACACATAGACAAGATAGTGATGCCCTACATAGTCAGCAACCAGGTCGGCTGGCAGTACTACCTGACGGGCAGGCTGGACTACGACTGCTTCATGATGCCGCCCTCCGTGCTCAAGCAGGTCAAGAGCAAGCCGTTCGCAATGGTAGTCAAGATATACGACCTCTCCGGCTTCGCCCTAGTCTTCAACTTCAAGAACAAGTGGCTGCGCAACCTAGACGTCAGGAGGGCTATAGCATACGCTATCAACAGGACTAGGGTGGCGATCGCGGCCGGCGCAGGCCTCTTCGACCCCGTCGTGTACCCGACGGGCCTGCTTAAGGTCATGGAGAAGCCGTGGATAGAGGATCTCATAGCCTCCGGAGTCCTCATGAAGTACGAGTACAACCCGATGAAGGCCGCCGAGCTTATGAAGAAGGCTGGCTTCACGAAGAAGAACGGCATCTGGTACACCCCCGACGGCAAGCCGTTCACGCTAACCCTCATAGCGCCCGGCGGCTGGACTGACTGGATGGCCGCAGCCAACGAGATAGCGGAGGAGCTCAAGAACTTCGGCATACAGGTTAAGCTGCTGACACCCGACGCGCCGAGCTACTGGAGCGACAGGTGGTACCTCGGCGGCCACTTCGACCTAGCGATAGACTTCTACGGGGTCTGGATGACCTACCCGTGGAAGACCTTCCACAGGATATTCATCGAGGTCAACAATCACCCGAGGAGCCAGGTGCAGGGCCCAGCGTTCACCGAGTTCTTCAACCACGTGTACCTACCCTACTTCAAGACCACGATAAACGCAACCAAGCTAGTCAATATACTGGCAGTGACCTTCGACAAGGCCACGCAGAAGAAGGTGACCGAGGAGCTGGCATATACTGTAAACTACTACCTGCCGGAGTACCCGATAGCCGAGAAGAGACTAGTGCTCTACGCTAACACCCAGCACTTCATATGGCCTGACCCCAAGCTGAACTACGTCCTCTGGCAGAACGCTGCGGGCGGCCACCTGGAGGCCCTAGCGTTCATGATAAGGCTCGGCGCCGTGGTGCCGAACCCGTCCTACTGGGGAGTCAGCGTTCCTAAGCCGCCCGCCAAGATACCGATACCCAAGCCGATGATACCCTCAACCACGATGACGCCGACGAAGACAATGGCCCCAACGACGGCCACGGTAACAGTCACTAAGGCTACAACGTCAACAGTCACAGTTACCAAGACAGCCTACCAGACACAGACGGTGACCAAGAAGGTTGGAGGAGGCTACGGGGCCGGCTGGATCGCCGCAGCCTTCATCATAGGAATCATAATAGGCTTCATAATAGGATACGCCGTCACCAGGAAGAGCTAAACTCCAAGGCTTTTTCCCGCATATGGCTCGCACCGGCGGCCCAGCCTTTGGGCCGCCGCCCCCCGGCGGGGCCGGCCCCTTGGGGCCGGGCCCCTCCCGGGAAAGGGGTGGGTTGGAGGAGGAGCATGGCTTGAAGTGGATATACCGTAGACTCATAATAGTCTTCCTGACGATATACGCCGCTATAACGATAACGTTCTTTGTTGTGAGGGCGATGCCCGGTGACCCGATAGACGCGCTGGCGCAGGAGCTTGTATGGAAGTATCATATGAGCTATGAGCAGGCTAGGCAGCTTGCTATGTCCATTGCGCCGTTCCTGCCGAAGGGCGACCTGTTGCACCAGTATATACGGTACATGATCAACTTCTTCAGGGGTAACCTGGGTGTGTCGATATCGTATAGTACGGGCACGCCCGTCATCAGTATACTGGCGGCTGCCATACCCTGGACGGTGCTCGTGGTCGCAACAGCGCTCATTATAAGCTTCACGGTCGGGATACTCATAGGCATGGTGATGGCGTATAAGCATGGGAGTAGGCTTGACAGCGGCCTCGCCGTGCTCTTCTCTGTGACGAGGTCTATACCCGAGTATATCGCAGCCATAATACTCCTGTGGATATTCGCGTTCCAGCTGGGCTGGTTCCCTACTAGGGGCCGCTACGACTACTGGGCCCTGGAGGCGCTAAGGCACGGTGACGTGGCGGCCTTTATATGGGATGTGTTGTGGCACGCGACGCTGCCGATACTCTCGTGGATAGTGGTGCATGTCGGCGGCTGGGCCCTGGGTATGAGGGGTAGTACGGTCAGTGTCCTCGGGGAGGACTTCGTGCACTATGCTGTCGCCCGCGGCCTCCCCTCACGCCGCATAGTGGTCACCTACGTTGGTAAGAACGCGATCCTACCGCTGTTTACAAGCTTCATGCTTGCCCTCGGCTTCATGTTTGGCGGCTCAGTATTCATAGAGTACATCTTCTCGTACCAGGGTATAGGCTGGATACTGTACCAGGCGATCATAGAGAGGGACTGGTTCCTCATGATGGGCGCCTTCGACGTCATAGTGGTGGCGGTAGTCATAGGGGCTCTCCTAGCAGACCTCCTCTACGGGTTCCTAGACCCGAGGGTCAGGAGGCCCGCGTAGCCCGTGCCGTGGGGGTGTCGTGTCTTGGCGGGGGAGGAGAGGTACCTGGTTCAGAGCATTAAGTGGTTTGTCGAGGACTGGGTTGTCGAGCCGCTGAGGATCATAGTGCGTAACAAGAAGGCGCTGGTCGGGTTCCTAATACTCCTCTTCTATATCTGGATGGGTACGCTCGGCCCCCTCATGACTCCATACCCGAAGTCGTTCACCTGCCCCGTCTACCTCCCGCCAACACTGTTCCGTTGGCCGCCGAGCCTAGCGCACCCCCTCGGCTGCGACTACACGGGAACCGACATATGGGCTGAGATAGTGTGGGGCGCCCCCACGGTTCTCGAGATAGCTTTCGTCGCCGGCCTCGTGACGACGGTGGTCGGCGTGGTTGTGGGTATAGTGTCGGGGTACCTGGGCGGGCTCACCGACTCGGTGCTTATGGCGGCAACCGACGTGGCCATGACAATCCCCGGCCTACCACTACTCATAGTCCTGGCGACGGTGATCAGAACCTCCAACCCACTCATAGTCGGCCTCATGCTGAGCGTAACCGCGTGGGCGGGGCTAGCGAGGAGTATCAGGTCTCAGATACTCTCTATCAGGACTAGGGACTTCATAGAGGCTGCTAAGGCACTGGGGCTGCCGACATGGCATATAGTCTTCAGGGAGATAATGCCGAACCTCATGAGCTACATAGCCATAAACTTCATATTCGCAACCATAGGGGCGATATACAGCTCCGTCGGCCTATACTTCCTCGGCATGCTACCCTACACGAGCTTCAACTGGGGGATAATGCTGAACATGGCGTATACGCAGGCTGGAGCCCTCTACAGCCTGAGCACGATCCACTACCTGCTTGCACCGATAATAGCGATAGTCGGGCTCCAGGTGGGACTGATACTCTTCTCCTACGCCATAGACGAGATATTTAACCCGAGGCTGCGGGCGCACTAGGCGTGCTCGTCGCCAGAGTCCCCGCCGCTCCCTATGAGGGGGGCCACCCCCTCCGCAGCCTTAACACTCCTCTTGACCCTCTCAAAGGTCTTCGGCGGGCTCACCCAGGAGCAGACGACGGCAAGCGCCTCAAACCAGAGCACCAGTGGCACCAGTATTGGGGTCGCCAGGTACGCTAGGTAGCGGAGGGGCCTCTCGGAGTGCACGGCCAGCGTCCTCCACCCGCCTATAGTGTACCAGAGGATTATGGTTGTGGTCGCGAGGCCGCCTAGGGCCGAGGCTAGCGGGTCGAATGGGGGCCTGCCGAGCAGCAGTAGGCCTATCAGCGCCGGTATAACCCCCAGCGGGCTTATGCTCCACAGCAGCGTCATCGCCAGGTACGCCGCCCTGGCCCTGAACGGTATCGTCTTCGAGAAGGCGTTGAGCAGGGTGCCCCAGTACCATCGCCTCCTCTGTTTTATGAGGTCTTTTATGCTGTGTACTGGCTCCTCGTAGGCGCGTGCAGGCATCCACGCAGCCCTACCACCATAGATACTGTAGAAGCGCAGCGCAAACCAGGAATCCTCACAGAGGCTCTCCCTACCAGCATCATACCCCACCCTCGCCTCGGCGACGCTGTTGACGAGGTAATTGTTGCCTATGAGGCCGAGCAGGGGTCTCCCCAGGAGCCCGTATGTCAGCGCGTAGAGTGTCAGCGTGTACGCTGACCTCTGGAAGTCGGCTATCGTTGTGAGGATGTTCTCCATCACGTTATTGGAGGCCGCGAGCTCCCCCATGAATAGGAGCGGCGGCCTATCCGACTCCATGGCCTTCGCTATAGCGTAGGCTACTCCGGTTACGGTGTCTTCTCCTATTATTGTGTCGTCGTCTATGTGGTATATCCATGTGTTCTCGCCGACCAACCCATCCCTACCCCTAGCCTCAACACTATACTGGAGCGCCCTAGCCTTAAACAACGAGCCACGCCGAGTCCTATAACACTCAGGAACAACAACAAAACGATCAGCAAGCCTACGGAGCTCCTCCGAGTCCCTGTCACTCACTATCTCGACAATACCCCTGAACCCGTAGACGGGCTCAAGCCTCCTAACCCAGTAGCGGACGCTGCGTGCACACCTCGCGGCCAGGCGGGGGTTGTCGCCCCTCGTCACTATACTGAACACTATCGTTACTCCGCGCAGCCTACCCCTAAGCTCCTCCCTCGCGTTCCTTGGCAGGCTGTTCCTGCAGCCAGCCCCGTATATTATGAGGCTCGCCGAGACCACTATAGCGAATACGAGCCCTATGCTGCCGGCCAGTATAAGCCCGATCCTCACCATGACCTCCGCCGTGTTGACTGGCGGCGTGTGGGGTGTCAGCATCCACGAGTACACGGCAGCCAGGAGAGCGGCTATGGGGACGAGCCTGGGGAGTAGGCATGCCGGCACAGGCCTGCAGCCGACAGTCCTGTAGTACCTCGTCAGCGTTAGCTCCCGGTAGTCGAGCGGCCAGCCCAAATGCCGTGACCAGAAGCACCATTCCCCCGCGACCATATATAAGTAGTATCGGGTTGCGATACAAGCCCGGGGTGTTACCTGGAGCACCCCCTCTTATCCACGCCCCCAGCTACACCATGGTAACGGGGAAGGGTTTGAACGAGCGCAGAGCCTCGTTAATCAAGATACTGAGGGCTATCCTCTCAACGAGCCTGGCCAGCCCGAGCGACGTGGTCGTCAAGACCGGGCTCCCCAGATACGAGGTGCTCGCAGCCTTCCATATACTGGAGGCCCTCGGGGTCGTGAAGGAGGTCTACTCGAAGGGGAACCATAGGCTCTACGTGGCGCGGCCGGTGGCGGGCAGGCTGCTCAGCGTCCTAGAGTCGGACGCCGATAGCCCGCTCGAGGAGCTCGCCAGGGAGTCGGCGGCCCCTATGCCGTCACCCGCCTCCGCGCAGGCCGAGGCCGCAGCGACAGCTTGACCTTGCTGCAGACTATCCTTGCCGCCGCGAAGTATGGTACTATCTCGAGCCTCCCGAGGCTCATCAACGCTATGTAGAGGAGCTTGAGGGCGAGCGGGGACTGCGCCCCTGTCAGCCCGACGCTTATCCCGACGGTGCAGAGCGCGCTGGCCGACTCGACCATGGCGTCCGCCAGGCTCACGTGGGGCATTATGAAGAGCGTCCCTATCGTGCCTATTATCCAGAATATGAGGAAGCCCACGGTGACCGCGACTATCTGCTTGATCTCGTCAAGTGTGACAACTCTGTCCCCTATCTTGTAGGCCTCTATCTCCCCCCTGACCCTCGCGGTGCCGCTCGTAGTCCACTTGAAGATGTAGAGCAGCGCCACGGCCCTGTAGAGCTTTATGCCCCCCGCCGTCGACAGCACCGAGCCACCCACGATACACATGAGGGCGAGCAGGAACTTGAAGGCGGGGCTCGTCGGCCCAAGGTTCATAGTCTGGAAACCCGTGGTCGTCAGCGACGTCATGACCTGGAAGAGGCTGTACCTGAACGCCTTCCAGGGGGCGAAGTGGTGCCAGTGCCAGAGTATAACCGCGCCGAGCAGGGTTCCTAGGGCCCCGAGGCTAAGCATAAGGTGCAGCTCCCTGTCCTTCTTTAACCACTCGAGCTTCTTCTTGAAGAGAACCCTGTAGTGGGTGGCGAAGTTCGCCGCCCCCAGAACCATCGCGAATATAACGACCAGCTCCACGATGAAGCTGTGGTAGTACGCTATGCTCGTCGAGTGCGTCGCGAACCCGCCGGTCGAGAGTGCAGCCATAGCATTGTTCACCGCATCGAACAAGCTCATGCCGCTAAACCACATCATGAGCGTGGCGACGAGCGTCAAGACAGCGTATGTTAGCAGGAGCCTCCTAAGGCTCCTCGCGAGGCTCGGCTCGAGCCTCTCATACCTGCCCTCAGCCATCCCGACCAGGTGCGGGGGCATCCCCGCGCCAAGCGCGAGGGCGACGAAGACAACGAGTATCCCCAGCCCCCCGACCCACTGGACGAAGCTCCTCCAGAGCAGGATGGTGGAGGGGAGCTGGTCTACCGAGGGCACGTAGACGTGGAACGTCCTATCCATGGCTCCGCTGAACATGGACAACCCGGTTGTCGTGAAGCCGCTCACGGCCTCGAACCAGGAGTCGACGAACGGGATGTGGATGGCTATCGTCACGGGTATTGCGGCGAATATTGGTACTAGGATCCAGGATGCAACGGCTATCACCACGACATCGTCCAGGTGGAGGGGGCGGGAGGGCTCAAGGACGCTCCTCACAAGCCATATGCAGGCTAGGAGGAGGACGCCGTAGGAGAAGAGCACGAAGCCTACCCTCTCGCCGACCAGTATCCCGTATACGCCGGGTATCAGTGAGACGCCGCCAGCCAGCGACAACGCGTACACTGTATAGTAGAGGACGGGGCTTATCCTCCGCAAGACCCGGCCTCCACGAACCCCAACCAGCATCCACCCTCCTGGTTAAACACCTTCCCCCATTGTCGTCGTTCAAGTATACAAACAGTCATGGAAAGGGGCCCCGCATGGATCCGCACGCCCGGCTGGATGAGTTTAAGTACCCTCCACACCCCTCAACGGGTTTCGTCAAGACTCTTCATTGACCACCCGTACGACTATACGAATCCATGTGGGATACGCTTGAATATTCGTACAGGATCTACTTGGCTACTCAAGGTGCAGTGTACGTGGCGGCCCAAAACCCCCTGGAAGTAGTCGAGAAGCTTAAGAAGGAGGGTGTGAGGTGGATAGAGCTACACTTCACAGACCTCGCGGGCTACCTGAGAGCAGTGACCGTCCCAATACACTCACTCGACGAGGAGGCGTTCGAGATGGGGCTTGGCCAGCTGGACGGTAGCAGCGTCGAGGGCTTCATGGGGATAGAGGAGAGCGACATGGTCCTCAAGCCGGACATGTCAACAGCCGCCATAATACCGTGGTACAAGAAGAGGGCGAGGGTGTTCGCGGACGTGTACAAGAGCATGGGGGGTGGCAGGTTCCCCAGGGATCCGAGGTATATAGCGGAGAGGGCTGAGGAGTACGCGGCCAGCCTCGGCTACAGGAGCTTCTTCGGCCCCGAGGTGGAGTTCAAGATAATCAACAGGATCGAGGTCGACGTCTTCTCACCGATGCAGGGGATAGGGTACAGTGTATACTCCTTCGAGTTCACCGAGGAGGGGAGCCAGGTTATCGACGTGGGGTACTTCCAGAGGCCCAAGAAGGCCTACCACACGCCCCCGCCCCTGGATAAGATAGTGTATATAAGGGACGAGATAGCAGAGACCCTCGAAGACTACTTCGGCTTCAGGATAGAGGCGCACCACCACGAGGTCGCCGCTATAGGCCAGCTAGAGATAGACTTCAGGTTCAGCGGGCTCAGGAAGACGGCTGACAACGTCCTAACACTCAAGTACGTGGCACGGAACATAGCCGCGCTCCACGACATGGTGGCGACTTTCATACCCAAGCTAGTCTACGGCGACAACGGGAACGGTATGCACACCCACGTAAGCCTATGGGACGTGAAGGGCGAGAAGAACCTGTTCTACGACCCCGACGACCCCTACGCCGAGATAAGCCAGACGGCGAGGTACTTCATAGGCGGGCTCCTCGAGCACAGCAGGGCCCTAGCGGCCCTCGTAGCCCCCACCGTCAACAGCTACAAGAGGCTGGTCCCCGGCTTCGAGGCCCCAGTCTACCTGGTGTGGAGTAAGGCTAACAGGAGCGCGGCCGTCAGGATACCAGTCTACTATAAGGGGGTGGCGGCCAGCAAGAGGATAGAGTACAGGCCACCAGACCCATCATGCAACCCATACCTAGCGTTTGCAGGGATGCTGGCGGCGGGCCTGGACGGGATAAGGAAGAAGATAGACCCGGGTGACCCCGTGGACAAGAACGTCTACAGTATGACGGAGGAGGAGAGGAGGAGGCTGGGGATAAAGGAGCTCCCGCGGAGCCTCGACGAGGCCCTCGACGAGCTCGAGACGGACAACGAGTTCCTCAAGCCGATATTCCCCAAGGAGGCGATAGAGGCATACATAGACGTCAAGAGGAAGGAGTCCGGGCTGCTGAGGCAGTACCCGTCACCGATGGAGGTCTACCTCTACTTCAACCTCTAGGCCAACCCGAGCTTTTTCAGTATAGTCAGGGCTGCCTCGAGATCCTTCATGGCGTCCCACCCCCTCCTCGTTATAAACACGAGCCTCCTCCCATCCTCCTCCCTGACGCTTACATACCCCTTCTCAACCATCCATTCGAGGAGCTCCGCGAACCTGTCATAGGGCAGCCTG
>CAYZCH010000021.1:0-8618 GCA_964476405.1 uncultured Desulfurococcales archaeon | reverse complement strand
GTTTGGGGGGGGTGGGTGTGTCGAAGCTGTCTCCCGCCTGCCTGACTGCCCTGAATAGTATCTTTGCTAGGTTGGCTTCGTCTATGTCTATGTTTAGGTATCCCCTAGTGTATACCGCCTTCCTCACTACTGGTTGTTCTTCGAGGTCGTGTATGATCCTCCTTATCTTCTCCTCGGGGTTCGTCGTGTCCCTCAGTAGCCTCATTACTGGTAGTCCGTAGTCGCCGCCGTACCTGCGCGGTATCTCTGCCACGAGGTACTCGATTGTCTTCTCGTCGGCTCGGGGTATGTGCCTCTTTATTATCCTTGCTAGGAGCCTGTGTGGTGTTGCCTCGTAGAGTTCTTCTATGGGGTTCAAGGGCTCAGTGCTCCCCTCCCTGTGGTGGGGTTATGGTGTTGCTCCCTTGAGTACTGCTAGGAGCTTCTCGTATATCTCCTGGTATGTCGCGTCCTCTACCCTGACCACCTTTAGCCTTGACCTGAGGCCGCGTATTATCCTGGTCTTCTGCCTGGGTATCTTGAGTGTCCTCGTCAAGTACCTTATGAGTGCCGCGTTGGCCCTCCCCTCTATGGGTGGCTCGTCGACGTAGAGGACTAGGTCGTCTCCCTCAACAACTAGTTTTGTTTCCGGTGATTCGGGTTTGACGTATACCTCTATGTCTACGAAGCCGTCTCCCTCGTGCAGCTTCTTGGCGAGTACCTCCTCTATGCTTGCCATCGATTATTCCCGGTGGTTTCCCTGCTTGGCGGAGGAGTAATTTAAGACTTGGTCTGCGTGGTGCTTCTACTTGGTGGTTGTTGCTGTACTGTGTTTTGAGCGGTGTTGGGGCTAGTATTGCTAAGGCTGTGAGGCTGCAGGCCCTGGAGGGTGTTGACCATGTCGTGGTCGTCGACGATGAGGGTGTTTTGGTTGGCGTCGTGTCTAGCCGGGATATAGCTGGTCTGCTGCTAGACGTGTTTGAGGCTGAGGGCCTCGTGGAGGTCAGGGGTCTTGGGAGGATCGCTGAGGAGAGCGTGTCTGAGGTGGCGCGTAGGCCGGTGGTGACGGTGGGTGAGGATCCTGGGCCGTTGGGGGCCGCGTTCATAATGCATGTGCGTGGTATAGGTGTGCTCCCGGTGGTGGACGAGTATGGTAGGGTTGTGGAGTGCTATGATGAGGCCTACCTCTCCTACTACTTGACCGGGGTTCATGAGCCCCTGGCCCAGTACGCCACAAGGCCTGTTGACTTCGGGGAGGGTGACGACACGGTGCTCGACGCTATGGCGAGGATGCTGGAGAAGGGGTATAGGCACCTGGTCTACCGTGTTGAGGGGGCTGCTTACAGGTATGGGGTTGCGACGCTCCGCGACCTCCTCCTCCTCGTTGCGAGGGCCAAGCAGGAGGACGCCCTCCTCTACAGGGTAGTTGATCATGTCAGGCCCGGCGTCGTCGTGCCCGGCAGCCTGACCGTGGGTGAGGCCGCAGGCCTGATAGCATCCCTTCCCGAGAGGGCGGTGCTTGTCGACTGTGGGGATGGGTTGGGGATATTCACGGCCAGGGACGTTGTACGCTTCCTCGCTGGGAGGGGCGGGCTCTAGGGCGGCTGGATGCATACGCGTCTTTACCCCCTGCCGGCCCCCGTGACCGGGGTGTCGTCTTGCAGGCGTGTGGTGGCAGGGTGTTTAAGGTCAGGTGCCTGGACGACCTCTGGTTCGACTATGATAGGCAGAACGATATACTCTACATCAACTTCGGGCCCGTCGTGGAGGATGCGGATGAGGAGTACATGGTCGGGGAGCATGTGGCTGTGAGGATTAAGGAGGGGTTCATAGTATCAATAATGGTGTTCGACTTCTTGAAGAGGCTTGGCCTCCTGTGACCCTCCATCCACCCCGGCTCCGCGTGATATGTAGAGGCTGCTGCGGTCGGCGTAGCCTACTATATAGTATCTCGGTTTGAGCTCCCCGAGCATGTATTCGAACGCCTTCCAGGGGTCGCTGCGCTCGCCGCAGGTGTATATGTCTATTGTCGCGTAGCCGTACTCGGGCCAGGTGTGTATGGCTACGTGGCTCTCTATCACTAGGGCTAGCACCGAGACGCCGCCGTGCCTCCCGCCGAACCTCCAGGACTTCAGCTCGACCAGTGACGCCCTCGCCCTCTTCACCGCCTCCTCCACTAGGCGGCGTAGGTATTCCTCGTCCCAGAGCTTCCCCTTGTCGACTCCGTAGAGGTTGGCGAACACGTGTCTGCCGACTATGTAGTCCGACCCGGTGTCCCCGCCCACCTGCATCACGTTCACCGTTCTCCTCACCAGCTCTTCGTTCTACCGGCTGGGGGGTTTCTTGGGAGGGGGTTATTTCTGGTGTTTCTCCTTAGGGTTCTGCTGGTTTCTCCTACCCAGCACGCGCACCGAGTATACCGTCCTCCTGCGGAGGATGCCCGTCGAGGTCGTGCCCACGGTCTCCGCGCTCCTCTTCACCCTGAGGTTGAAGTGTCTGCGTAGGAGCGACAGTATCCTTGTCGCTGCACCCCTGTCGTCCATGTAGAGGTCGAGGCCCCTCCTTGTCTCCGAGTAGTCTATTATGCTGGACGTTATCCTCTCGTCGCCGGCGAGCCGGTTGAGTTCACGGTACACGTCCCCCATTAGGCTGGCCGGGGCCCTTATCTGGAGTACGACGTCGTAGTCGCCTCCCCTGAAGTTCTTGCAGGAGGGGCATATCGTCGGCCTCATATACACCTCTACGCGGAGCTCCTGGGTGAGCCTCGCGTCGCAACCCCTATGCCTGGCCTCGTAGGTCAGCCTGAAAACCGTGTGCCAGGAGGGCGTCGTCTCGGGCTCCGCCCCGACTAGCCTGTAGGACTCGATGCCGGGGGCGGGCTTGGGCTTCTCGGAGCCCCAGCGCTCTATGAAGCGCCTGGCCGCCTCGCCGGGGTCTCCGCCGGGTAGCCAGCGGTGCCCATACCTGTATGAGCCGCAGTACTTGCAGTAGTCGACCTCGATTCTCGCCGGGAGCTCGACCAGCCTATGGGTCTTCGTGTAGCAGTCTGGGCATAGGCCTTCGATCAGCTTGTCGGTTCTCCTCCCGCACAGGATGCATACGCGTGCCATGCCGCCGTCCTTGCCTCACGGTACTAGGAGGACGTTGCTTATTATTGCTGCTTCGAGCTCCTCGGCCCTCCTGACCGGCTCAAGCCTCTCGACTATGATGCCGTCCTTCACTATGAGTAGTGCCGGGAGGTAGCTTACGCCGACGCTCTCCACGACCCTCCTTAGGTGCCTAGTGTAGGGTATCGCCATGAACACGGCGTGGCCCTTGCATAGCTTCACGACCCTATTCCACCACTTTAACACCTCCCTGCAGTTTGGGCACCTCCTCCCATAGAATAGGAGGACGAGGGTTCCACTGTAGTACTCCGGCATTGTGAAGGTCTCGGTCAGGTTCTCCAGTATTGCTAGATCCCTATACCTCCTCCTCAAGGCTGGGCGCCGGCCCTCCTCGGTATGAGGTGTGGGACGATCCCAATATATCTGGCTCCCTACGCCGCCTATGGATTGAGGCCCGGTGACGAGATAAACCCGGGCTGATGCCAGCCTGGGAGGTGATGTCTCCTAGTCCATCGGAGGGCTGGTATTATCTGGACTGCGCGCTTCTCCCCATAACTCCTCCAGTATTACCCGGAGTGGGTGGGCGCGCGTGTCCGTAGTAGTCGACGTACCCGCGTCGGTGCCTCTCGGGCTCCCGGCCGAGTGCTGCAGGCCGTCGCAGGATGGCTGCTCCTGCGTATCAACCCTGCTGGCCTGGACCGCCTCTGTGCACGGCGTGCTCGCTGGGCTTGGAGTCGACGACCCTGACGTCGCAGCGGGCCTAGCCATGCTCTCCGCCTATGCTATGAGGAGCGCCGGGGTGAGGTATAGCAGGAGGGCCCTGGAGGCAGTCAGGGGGAAGGCTGGGTGGCTGCCCGACCTCGTCTCGGCCATTGGGGAGGGGGCTGCAGCCGAGGTGATAGATGCGTTCATCTCCGCGTCCAGGTCCGGTGACGAGGCCACGCTTAGGAGGGTGGCCAGGGTGGTGCTCGACGCGCTGCCGGGCACCGAGGGGTTCAAGAGGGAGGCCTCGAGGATCATAGAGGAGGGCGGCTTCGAGGACCTTGTAGCGCTCGTGGCCTACATGCTGTTCCTCGAGCCCTGCGAGGGCTGAGCCGTGCCAGGCGAGGTGCTCACAAGCCTGAGGAGCAGGCTGGCCGAGGCCGCGATGAGGCACGCCCTCGGCCTGCCGTATAGTCTGGACGAGCTGCCATCCGGCGTCAGGAGGATTGCCGCCGAGGTTGTCGAGGCTGTGGCCGCAAGGCTTGCTGAGGACGGGGGCGCTAGTATGAGGTGTGGTGTCTGTGGGAGGGGGCCGTTTACGAGGAGGGGGCTCTACCTCCACTTGAAGAGGGTTCACCGGGAGGCCGTGGAGTCCATGGTTGCTGAGGAGGTGTCGCGGAGGCTGTGGAGCATGAGGTACTCGGACGTGCTCGTCGGGGCCGGGTCAGGAGGGGTGGAGCACGCTCACTGACCACTGCGCTGCAGGGCCTCGCTACTGGAGTCTATCATCACCCCCTCCCGGCTCCACCCCTACGGCTAGGCTCTATTATCGCTGCCTGCAGGCCCTCCGGCGTCTCGAGGAGTAGTAGTGATGGCTTCTCCAGCCCCTCGACGCACGCGTCGAACGCGTATATCCTCTCCCCGGGCTTCACCCAGCCAGCGTCCCTGAGGCTGAGCGTCTCGGGCTTCGATGATGGGAGGGGGAGCAATGCTAACCTCTCCACCTCCACCGGCCTAGGGGTTACCTGTACGCAGCCGTCCCTGCGGCCGGTTATCTCGCCTATGATTATCTTCTTGTTGTGTTTCTCGTCCTCAACTATAAGCTCCACTATGTCAGCTTCCTCCCTGCCCGACCTCGCCTCACGCCTCAGGGCCTCCACGAGCACCGAGTGATACTCTATCAGTTTATCGAAGACCATTGAAACATCCCTGGCTCCGAGGAGCTTGGCCGCGTCGACCTCAGAGTCCCTCACCAGCCTGTACATTGACAGCTTCACGCCGCCGACCCTAACCCATACCCTCTTGTAGAGGCGCGTCCTGGCCCGCAAGGAGGCATCACGGATAAACAGTCTCCCGGCCGCCCAGCTATTACCCCGGCGGCAGGCTTTGAGGCTCTTCGAGGGCCTTAAGTCCAGCTTCACGTACGCCGCTGCTGCACGTAGAGCGGCCGCCTCGGGGAGGAGGGTTATAGACCTCACTGTCGGCGAGCCGCCCGAGGCACCCCCCGAGAGCCTCCTAGAGGCCCTCGCGTCGCTCGGGGGCGTCAACCACCATAAGTACTCCCCTAGCCGTGGGGTTGAGGAGCTTAGGAGGGCTATAGTCGAGCTGGAGCGGGAGAGACTGGGCGTCGACCTGGAGCCAGGAGACGTTGTCGTGACCCCAGGGTCTAAGGCCGCCCTGGTGCTCTCGCTCCTGGTCTCGTGTCGTCCAGGCTCACGCGTCCTCGTCTTCGACCCCTACTTCTACGCCTACATCAACCAGGCGTCGGTGCTCGGGGTCGGCGTAGACACGGTCGCGTATAGGGTGGATGGGGGCGTTTACCGGGTTGATCTGGAGAAGTACGCTGACGCCGTGTCTACGGGTAGGTACTGCGCAGTCATAGTCAACACGCCCGGCAACCCGACGGGCGCCGTGCTCACGGGGGAGGAGATGGAGTTTATTGTTGAGGAGGCTGCACGCCGCGGCACCGTGGTCGTCTCCGACGAGGTCTACGCCGACTTCGTGTACACCGGCGTGCACAGGAGCCTGCTACACTACGGCTACGAAGGGGGCATATACGTCAACTCTTTCTCGAAGACGCTGTTCATAACGGGGTGGAGGATCGGCTACCTGGTCGCCGGGGAGAGGAGGGTCGCGGAGGCAGCCGCGAGGCTCGCCGCCAACCTCTACACCTGCGCCCCAACCCCCCTACAGTCCGCCGTGGCGAGGGCGCTGCCGGAGGCATACCGGGAGGCTAGGAAGGTTATAGAGACCAGCTACAAGGCTAGGGCCGAGACACTCAACGAGGCCATGTCTGCCGTGCCCGGAGTCACCATGCCACGCGTCCACGGCGGGATGTTCGGCTTCCCCCTCCTAAGCGAAGAGCTAGCGGCAGCTGTAGGAGGGTCGGAGGCGTACGCGTCGAGGCTCCTCGAGGAGAAGGGGGTTGCCGTGATCCCAGGAACCATATTCAGCGACAAATACTCGCTCCAGGGCTTCAGGATAAGCATAGCCGCTGGCCTCGACGAGCTCAGGAGGGCTGCTAGGCTCATATCCGAGTTAAACGAGGAGCTCCTAGAGTGGCGCCGGTGAAGAACCACGCACATCAACCGACACGAGGCTAAAAATGGGGAGTCAGCCGGGCGCTGCGGAGGCGCCCTACCCCTTCTTGTAGCCTATCTCGCGGAGGAACCTCCTCCTCTCCCTAATATCGGCCTCCGTCTCCACGCCGAGGGGTGTGAAGCCGTCAACTACTCCGAGAACCCCGCGCCCCTGCCCTGTCTCCGCAACTATCACTTGTAGGGGGTTCGCGGTCGCCGCGAAAATCCTCACCACCTCAGGCACGTGCTTGAGGGCGTTGAGGACGTTGATGGGCCAGGCGTTGCGGAGGTATATCACGAAGAAGTGGCCGGCCGCGACCTTCTTGGCCGTCTCCACAGCCACCTTTACGAGCTCCTCGTCGTTCCCCTCATACCTTATGAGCCTCTTCCCGCTCGCCTCGCAGAAGGCGAGGCCAAACCTTATACCAGGAACCGATGATACGAGCGCCTCGTAGATGTCCTCTAGCGTCTTGATGAAGTGCGCCTGGCCCACTATGACGTTGCAGCCCTCCGGTATGGGTATGTCAACGACCTCCAGCGCCTTTATACCCGATAGCCTGGCCTCCATCCCCCCGCACCCTTACCAAAAACACTACCCTGGGGCGAGATATATCTTGACGTCAGCATGGTCACCGTAATGCCTTATCTCGAGGATCACGGAGGGGTAGCGGTCGCCCGTCTTCCCGAGTTCAAGTCTCCAGACGGATCCCTCCTCCTTCACCGTGTAGCACCCCTCGCCATACAGTTCCCTGAGCCTCCCCGCCTCGACGGTCACCGAGGCAACCCTCTCGGCTAGACGGTACTTGTTGACCGCTATGTCCCTTGGGCCGAGGTAGGGGAGGAAGCTCATGACGCCCCCCTGCCTACGTTTAACAGCGACCGTGACTAAGTCGCCGCCGTCTATACCGGCCCCACGCACCACCTCCACATAGACCACGTCGGGGTGTTTTATCCTCGACACGAGCAGCGGCTTTCTCAAGACCAGCGCCCTCGCCCGGTTTGATAGCTAGCCTTTAGTACCAAGACTTGTAGCACCATTAAGCGGGGGTAATATGGAGAAGACCTCTGGCAGAAAGGTGGACTTCCTGCGGCAGATAGTGAACCGTGTGTTGGCGGAGTCGCAGCTCCCTAGGCAGGTCGTCGAGGACGTGAGGAGGATGGTGGGGAGGGCTGAGGACAAGTACAAGTTCAGCGCCTTCGGGGGTGACGTGAGGAGGCTGGCAGACTACCTTGCCAGCAGGGAGTTCGACGACCTCGTCAACCTCCTCAAGGGCGCCGACGCGCTAAACATCCTTGTCGAGATACTCGAACGGGCCAAGGAGGCGTACCGCGACTACCCCGAGGTGGTAAAGGCTATAGAGGAGAGGCTGGAGGAGATAAAGGGCAAGGCCGAGAAGACCGTGGAGAAGATAGATGCAGCCTACAAGGCGCTGAAAGACCTCGAGGAGAAGGGCGTGCAGGTCAAGAAGACGAACAACGAGATACTGGTCACGTACCAGCCCCTGCTGGAGGCGAGGATAACATATGATAAGGCAAAGAAGGTGTTCACGGTAGAGTACAGGATAGAGGGTAGGATGCAGGCAGAGTCCGCCACTGGGCTATATGACGTCGTAAAGAAGATAGTCAGCCTAGTCAAGGAGCTTGCATAGACCCTCCCCCGGGAAAAGACATGCAGGTGGAACCGTTTTTCATACTCGTAGAGGAGAAGGACACAAGGTACAGCGTGAGGGCCGTCATCGCAGCCCTTGAGTCGAAGACCCCAATCAGGGTAGTCCACACGAGGGGGCTGGGGGAGGGGCTTAGGGCGGCGCAGAGGCTGCTCGAGAGGGGGCACCGAGTAGTACTCGGTATGAGCCTCATGACTACTATGCTGCCCCGCACCATGCCGCTCCTCGAAGGCTTCTCCAGGCTCGCCGCAGCCCACCCAGGCAGGCTCCTCCTCCTCGCCGGCGGCCCCCACGCAACCTGTGACCCCTACGGCACGGTGAGGAACCTCGGGTTCCACGTAGCAGTCGTCGGGGAGGCCGAGGAGACTATCGTGGAGCTCGCGGACGCCCTCACCGACAAGTGGGTTGAGGG
This sequence comes from uncultured Desulfurococcales archaeon, assembly GCA_964476405.1. Lineage (GTDB taxonomy): Archaea > Thermoproteota > Thermoprotei_A > Sulfolobales > Pyrodictiaceae > JAADEY01. The sequence continues at coordinate 172 of CAYZCH010000021.1, read as the reverse complement.
GGTCGAGGAGGTTGAAGGAGTAGTTGCGAGGCTTGGCGACGAGATAATATACACTGGGCGTAGGAGGAGGCGCGTCAGGCTAGACGACTACCCGCCCTTCCCGTACTGGAGGAGGCTCTACTCCCCAATAGAGATAGTAAGGGGGTGCCCCTGGGGGTGCCGGTACTGTGCA
>CAYZCH010000020.1:0-2848 GCA_964476405.1 uncultured Desulfurococcales archaeon | reverse complement strand
CGATCCTGTTGGTCGCTGGGATAGTCTACCTAGGCTATAAGGCCGTTAAGCAGCCCGGGCATGGCGCTGAGGAGGACGAGATCGGTAAGGCACTGAAGGTGAGGCGGGCCAGCAGGACAGGGCTGAAGATAGCGGCCCTATTCATCGGGGCCCTCATACTCCTGGGGATCATTGGGGGCGTGCAGGGCATGTTCATCGCGGCGGCGAGCGGTGCGAGACTGATGAGCGGTGCAAAGGAGCTTGAGGAGCCCATACCTGTGGTGATGACGAGGATCATACCCCTGAAGACAGCGTACGCGAACGCCCTGTCCCTACTCAAGATACCGACACACACGATCTTCTGGGAGGAGACGAGCATACTGTATGACGGTAATAAGGCGGTCTTCGGCTGGCTCGTCGAGCCAGAGGGCGGGGTGAACTCCTTCGTGATGGAGCCCCTGGGGGCGGTGCTCTTCGACGGCTCCGACTACCCCTTCAACTCCACGTTCATAAAGCACGAGCTGTACTGGGGGCTCCACAACATGAGGCTCACACCCCTCTACATCGACTCACTTAACAGGGAGATCAAGCTCGGGTGCATCTGGTGCAAACCGCTCTACGAAGACATCGTGATAGCTCCCCTGAACGGTAGCCTCTACATCCTCGTCCCGCTAGAGGGGTGGGAGACGGGGGCGGACACGAGCATACCCTACCTAGCCGCCTACGCCGTAGTCTCAGAGGATGGGGAGGTCAGGATAGTGCCTAAGGACAGGCTACTGAGCGACCCAGTGATGGGTGAGGCACTGCGGAGGTACAGGATACCGATCGTGCCGGAGACAGTGGCAAGGGAGTGGGTGGAGGAGATGAGGTGGGCGCCCGGAGTCATAGCTACTGCCGTCATGCACGCGACATTCGAGATAAGGGACGTCGGCGCGAACCCCCAGCCGTACCTGGTCTTCGACGATGACGGTAACCTCTGGTGGCTCTTCGTGGCGGAGCCGTCCGGCGAGTCGTACGCCGTCAGGTACCTCATATACGTTAACGCTTCCTCACCCACGCCCGACATAAGGATATACGAGCCGACGGAGCAGCTCATCGGGCCCTCAAGGATAGCTAACTACGTCATGAAGGCGCACCCAACGTTCGACTGGAGCCTCTTCGAGCTCGCAGAGCCCATACCCATAATAATCAACGGGAGCCTGTACTGGAAAGTAACGATAATAACCTCGGACGGGAGAGGGGTCGTCTCAATAGACCTGGTCGACGCCAGGACAGGGTCGGTGGAGTCCATACCGATCGAGGAGGGCCTGACGGCGGAGGACTTCCTGCGGGAGGTCTACGGCATCGCGAACCAGACCCCTACCGGGACGGGCTCGGTGCTCGACCAGATAAGGGAGCTGAAGCAGAGGGTGCAGGAACTTATCAACGAGTTACAGGCCATACTCGAGGAACTCGAGAGGCTCGAGGAGTCGGTTAGCGGGTAATGTTTTTCCTTAATTAACTCGGTCACATACTCGATTTGGATGCAAGGGGTTTGGCAGCGATGGAGAACAAAGAGCTCGAGAACAGCCTGGGATGCATGGCCTGGTTTGAGGAGAGGACGGCAAAACTGTATGGCCTGATAGCCTCGAGGGTGAGGGACAGACCCATAGCTTACCTCCTACGCATCATGGAGCATCAGAGCATATCTCACAGGGACATGCTAATGGTTATTATGAGCATACTCGGCATACCCGAGGCTGTGTGGGGCAGGAGCGTTTGTGTGCCCGTGATCGGGCCCGTTGCTTCATCGACGGAGACCCTGATCAAGGAGCTGAAGTCGAGGGACGGGGAACTGATGCCGGAGGAACTCGGAAAAATTTTCAAGGAGCTGGAGTTCATAGAGTCATCAATGGGTGAGGAGACCTACGTGAAGATCATGGCGCCCCTCGTCAAGGCCGTCATAGACTCGACTAGGGAGGAATGGAAGAGGATTGCGGTGGGGTACCTACTCGAAGAGATAGTGAGGGAGGAGGCGTTCCATGAGAAACTCGTTACTGAGATCTTAAGGAGGGCTGTCGGGCCGGGAGACGGAACCCAAACCGATATAGACGGTTGAGCAAACCTAGAGAAGGTGGTTCACGTGTCCGGGCTGAGTAAGGGCCTCTCCAAAGAGATAAGGACAGTCGTCACGAGGGAGATGACCGCCAAGCACATAGGCTCGGGCTCGGCGGAGGTTCTCTCTACCCCGACAATGATACTGCTTATGGAGGAGGCCGCCAGGAGGTTGGCTGACGAGAACCTGCCGGAGGGCAAGACAACCGTCGGTGTCGCTGTGAACGTCAAGCACGTGAAGGCCGTCCCGGTCGGTGAGGAGGTCGTTGTGAGGGCCGAGGTGATGGCGGTTGAGGGGAGGAGGGTGATGTACTGGGTCGAAGCTAGGTGGGGAGGAAGGCTGGTCGGGTACGGGTACCACGAGAGAGCAATAATAGACATTGAGGAGTTCTCGAGGAAGCTTGAGGAAGAGAGGAAAAACGGGTGATCAGGCCGGCAGGAGGCCCTCCTCATCCAGCCAGTCAGCGACCCAGCCCAGGCCGAGTTCCTCGAGCTTCGCCCTCGTGGGCCTGCCCTTTACCCAGCCCCTCAGCCTGTAGTACTCCGGCAACATCTCCGAGAGCCTCACTACCTGGCCCTTGCTCGGGCCCTCCGGCATTGCCTCCTCCAGGAACCTCTTCGGGAGGGTGTCGTACTCCTCGCCGTCGCCGAAGGAGAGGACGTTGAACGCCCTCTCAGCGTTGTATATCCTCTCACCGACCTTCTCCAGCTCCTCAACGGTGTAGTCGAAGCCTGTGGCGGCGTTGAGGAGGTCGCGGAAGTCCTCAGTCCAGAG
>CAYZCH010000019.1:0-8490 GCA_964476405.1 uncultured Desulfurococcales archaeon | reverse complement strand
CCGGGCGGTCGGCCAACCAGTAAACCATAAAGTATACACCGAACCTTTAAACAGGAAACCTTACTCAGCCACCCCACCCCAATACCTAGCCCAGGCACACCCACCCGGAAGACGGGCGGCACGGGGAGTAACACCCAGGAGAAGGGACGACGGGCACAGGGGCACGCCCACCCCTACATGGGAGGCAGAGAGTAACACCACGCCACACCCACGCCATGCCAGACCCCGCACACGGGCTAGCCGAGGCAGGCCCCCCGGCAGCGCCAGCAGCCCCCGCCCTGCGAGGCATGTGGGGCCCGGGCGGGCTGGGTGGAGGGATGAATCCATGTGGATCCCCACTACCCGTCCTGGATGCCTGGGCGCCTGGGGCTGCGAGTCAATCGCGATGGCCGGTGCTGATGGGTGTTCATGGTGCAGTTAACCCCGAGTTAACTTGACGCCCGGTAGAGTTAACCTGTCCGCCTCCGACACCTCCTTGCCCCGCTGCGCGGCCTTGGAGCCCCCGGGCCCGGCCTTGCGGGCTCCATGCGCGGGTCGTGCCCCGTCCACACCCGTGTTGTTTTTAAAAGGCTGGGGCTGGCCGCCGGCTGGCTTGGCCGGCCTCCTTGGAGCATGTATCCACCTTGCCTGCCAGTTTCTCCATTAGCGTGTTGTACCTTTCAATGTGCTCACTCGTCTTCAGGCACTCCTCGGGCTCTATTGAGAGTAGTAGCCCCAGGCATACTAGTGGTAGTGTGCACTCGTCCCTCAGTGTCTCGACGAGCTCCCTGAACACCCTCCTGTAGTGGTCGTCGTCGCCGAGCTCGCGCTCCATCTCCTCCACCACCTCCTCGAATATAGATGCTACACGGTTGTCGTCTATGACGCCTGGCTCGCCGTCCATTGTGAGCTCCTCTAGTATGCGGCATGCTAGGCGGTGCAGTAGGCCTGCGACTATGTAGTTGCATAGGCCTACGTCGCCGTATAGCGCCCTGACCTGCGTCAACGCCTCCGCCATGCTGTTGCCCTGCCGCGTCCCCTGGAGGGCGGCGTCGAGGGCCTCCTCGCAGGCGTCGCCGCAGTACATCGCAGCCACAGTCCTCAGGTACTCCTTGACGCTGCAGGGCCTGGGTGCATCCCTATTCCCTCCGCCCCTCTGTGGAGTTCGCAAGACCTGTACGCACCTTTCCTGTGTCACTCTACCCCGGTAGAAGTGTATTTTAATACGTCTTTATATCCCAAGCGATTTTGATCGGGAGTCGTCTCCCTGATCCACTATTTGACGTACTGGCTGGTGTACTGGTGGGTTCTGGGCTTATATGGAGGTGTAGACGTGGGGCTTGGTGGTGTAGGTGTCTGGGGGGTTGTCGGCGGGGCGCTCTGGTAACGTGATCGAGCCGAGGATGAGGTACCTTATATTATTATTGTTGGCTGTGAGGCCTATGCACGGGTACGAGCTCATAAAGGTTCTTAGGAGCTTGTTCTCGTTCGCGAGTATAAGCCCCGGGCCCGGCACGGTGTACCCCGTGCTCCACAGGCTTGTCGAGGAGGGCCTGGTGGAGTACCGGCTCGAGAACAGGGCTGGGAAGAGGTTGAAGGTGTATGGGTTGACTAGGAGGGGTGTCGAGGAGCTCGCCGGGATGATGGTTAAGGCTTTCCGTATATCCGAGGCGCTGCTTAGGCTCCACGTGGAGGCTGTGAGGGGGCTCTGCAGCTCCGGGTACGGCGGCGTCCTGGAGAGGTTTAGGAGGGCCGTGGAGGACGTGGAGCGTGTGATAAGCTCCCTGCTGTCGGCGCTGGGGGAGTGCGGCGGGTAAGGAGTATATACCCCTTCTTCGTGTTCCCGGGTCGTGATATATCGGGGCCCGATAGTGGGGGCTGCTGAGAGGCTGGCGGAGTTCGTCGTCAGGCACTCCAAGCTGGTGATTATAGCGTGGATAGTCGTGCTCATAGTATCCGCCCCCCTGGCGGGGATGCTCGACAAGTACATCTCCTATAGTGAGAGGAAGTGGCTGCCGAGCAGCGCTGAGAGCGTGAGGGCGTCCGATATAGTCGAGCACGCCGCCGCGGGGGAGGAGCTCCTCTACGTGCTCGAGGCAAGCGACGCCCTCGGGAAGGTGGATGAGGCGTACTCAGTCCTCTCTTCCGCCTTCCATGGGCTCGGCAACGTCTCGACGCCGCTCAACATGAGCAGGCTGAGCGGGAGGAGCATCGAGGGCCTGTTAAACGGGAGTATAGGGGCGGCCGAGGGGACTGCGAGGGGGTTCTACGGGGTCTACTCGGCGGCTGTGAAGGCTTACCGTGGGGGTGTTGAGGCCGCGAAGGGGCTCTGGATGCTCGTCTACATGTACCGCGTCCTGGCCGTGAACGCTTCGAGGCTCTACCCTGTCCTGTACAGGGCTGCTGAGGGGATGGTGGAGGGGTTTAACAGGACTGTGGAGATGATCCCGTTCCTCGAGAGGGTCTACGGGGAGGTGTACAGGCTCGCTGTCTGGGTGAACGGGGCCGCGCATAGGCTGTCGTGGCTGCTGGGCGGCGTCTCTCCGTCGGAGTGGGCGAGGGTTAGGGCTGAGGCCGAGCGCGTGTTGAGGGAGGCTCTCGGGTCGTGCCCCTCGGGGGTTGTTGGGGCGGGGGGCGGCTTCCGTGTAGATGCTGGCGTCGTGTCCCTCCTCCTCAGGGGTGCAGCCGCGGCGCCGCCCGGGGACGAGGAGGCGTTGAGGCTTGTGGCCAGGGCCGTCATAGTCGAGGCTGCACCGCCAGGGCTTAGGGGTGTCGTCGCTGAAGCCCTGCGCGTCATCGATGAGCTGGGCGGGCCTGGCAGGGCTCCCCCGAGGCTCGTCGCGTTGAGGGTCTTCGAGTACGTGTTGTCTAGGGGTGTCGGCGGGTTCCGCCTCCCCCCGGGTGTTGACGCCGGCGAGGTCGCCAGGCTCGTGGCTGAGGCTGCGTCTGGTAGGGGTGCTGGGTGGCTGGCGGGGGAGTTGTTCAGGGTGTTCGTGGCATCGATGGTTGCTGAGCGTGGGGGGCAGCGTGGGAGGGTGTTGGCTGAGAGGATTAGGGCTGGGAGGGACCCGGTGGTCGAGTTGATTATAAGGTCTCGTGGCAGGGTGTCGCCCTCCTCCCCCGCCTTCAGGGAGGCTGTGGCGGAGGCGTTGGCTGCCGCTGGGGCCCCGAGGGGGCTTGCCGGGAGGATAGCCGCCGCCGGGTCGGAGGGTGTCGTCGAGGAGCTACTCCTCGGCTATATCCGTGGGAGGCTCGTTGAGGGGTTCTCGCGTAGGCTCCCGGCCTTCATGAGGCCCTGGGCCGGCTGGATCGTCGACCACGTCTTCTCCTCGAACGGGTCGGCCCCCCTGACCATCGTGGTGAACGCCACCGTGTACTCTCTCGAGCCGAGGTTCGCTGGGCCCGCAAGCCTCCTCGGGAGCGTCTATGGTGTGCGTGTCCCGTACCGTGAGGGGCTCAGGCTCGGCGCCATGCTGGCCCTCAACATGACCGGCCGCGGCGAGGTCGAGGAGTGGCTTAGGGGTGTCGTTGCCGGTGTCGAGGCTAGGGTGTTGAGGGGGCTTGTGGGCTCCATGGTGTCTAGGGATAATAGCACGGTGCTCGTCATGGTGTCCTGCAGGCCTGGCGTGAACTCGACGCTGCTGTACAGGGTGGCGATGGATGCTAAGAGGAGGCTTGAGGGGCTCGGGTTCAGGGTCTATGTGCTCGGGGGCTCCGTGCAGAAGATAGAGACGAGGAGGGCTATTGAGGCCGATATAGGGATTGTTGATAAGCTGAGCGGCGTCCTAGTGCTCATAGTACTGCTCCTCACGATAAGGAGCATAGTGGCTAGCGTCACGCCGTTCACCATCATAGGTTTGAGCGTCGTGGCCGGCACCGCCGTCGTCTGCCTGCTCGCCATGGCGGGCGTCTCGGTCACCAGCTGGGCCAGGAGCCTCATGGTTACGACGGCGCTCGGGCTCGGGATAGACTATACCGCGTACATACTGTCTAGGCTGAGGGAGGAGCTCGCCAAGGGTGGTGACCCGGGTAGGGCCGTCTACCGCGCCCTTAAGACGAGCGTGCCGGGTGTCGCGGGCAGCGCGGTCACCGACTTCCTGGGGTTCGCCAGCTTCCTGTTGGCGTGGAACATGCCGTTCCTGCAGAGCCTCGGGTTCGCGTTGCCGCCCGTCGTCGCGGCCGTGGCGCTTGCGAGCGTGACGCTTGCACCGGCCATACTCGTCCACCTCGCCAGTAGGGGGTGGTTCTGGTGGCCCTACACGCCGGAGAAGAGTAGGGGTAGGAGGCCTAGGCCGCCGCGCGTCGCGAGGTTCGCGTCCTCGAGGCCGTGGGCCGCGCTCGCCCTCCTCATGCTCCTCGCCGTGCCGGCCGCCTACACGGTGGCGACCTTCCATGGGAGCTACGATGTTAAGCTCTTCATGCCCAGCGGCTCCGAGGTGGCGCGGGGCGTCACCCTCCTCGAGGAGAAGCTGTCGCCGGGCAAGCTCTACCCCCTCTACATAGTCGTCGAGCACGGCAACGAGACCCTCTGCAGCCTCCTCAGGGAGTCTGAGGGGCTCGCGGAGGCCGTCCTCGGGGCCGCGCCGGGCGCCACCGTATATGGGCCGTCCAGGCCGTTCGGGAGGCCCGTCAACATGACCGCCGCGTGTAGGCTGGGGGGCCTGGCCTCGAGGATGGCGTCTAGGTACATGGTCAACGACACCATGTACTACCTCAGGGTGGAGCTGCCGATAAACCCGATGACCAGCCACGGGCTCCTCGTGGCGGAGAGGATCCACGACGCCGCGCACAGGTGGGCTAGGAGGAGCGGGGTCAGGGTGCTCGTCGGAGGGGTGCCGGCCACCATAAACGAGCTCAACAACGCGATGCAGGGCGTGTTCTGGGGCGTCGTCCTCCCCGTCGCCGTGGCCTGTATGGCGGCGTCGATGCTGGCGGTGTTCAGGTGCTGGAGCGCCGCCCTGATACCCCTCGTAAGCGTCGCGCTCGGCGTAGGATACGCTATACTCACGAGCAACACGCTGTTCAACGCCCTCGGGGTTGGCGGGCTGCTCTGGTTCCTCCCCACGGTGACCGCCGTGGCGGCCCTCGGCGTCGGCATGGACTACAACAGCTTCTACATAAACAGGGCTATAGAGGAGGCCGGGAGGGTTCATAGCAGGGCGGCGGCGCTGGAGGCCGCCGCCAGGGTGGCCGGCCTAGTCATAGGACTATCACTAATAGTATCGTCGAGCTACAGCGCCATGGTTCTCACGCACAGCTGGGGGTTCAGGGAGATAGGCTTGACGCTCGCGCTAGCCATATTCTACACGAGCGTGATAGCCGTCACCCTCCTCTGGCCCGCAGTACTAAGCATAATCGGCGACAGGGCGTGGTGGCCTAGGAGGCTCGCCAGGGGGAGGAGGGTGGAGGAGGGGTAGCTGCCTTTATTTGAGGGCTGCGCGGCCCCCGCCCCCAGCGGTATGCCGTGAGGGAGCACGGGGTAGTAGTCAAGAAGTGTAGGGGGTGCCTCAGGGTAGCCGTCCTCTACCCCGGCCCCTACAAGGCAATGGTGCATAGCCTGGCAGTCCACATCATCTACTATATGCTGAACTCTATGGATGGCGTGGCCGCGGAGAGGTTCTGCGTGGGGGGAGGCTGTCCGCGGGGGAGGAGCCTGGAGACGGGGGCCCCACTCCGCGGCTTCGACCTAGTCCTGGCATCTGTGAGCTATGAGCCCCAGCTCGGCGCCCTCGTGGAGGCCCTCGCTGCCGGTGGCGTGGAGCCTAGGAGGGCTAGGAGGAGGGGCGGCCCGGTGGTCGTCGCCGGCGGCCCGGGCGTCATGTCGAACCCCCTGCCGGCAGCCGCCGTAGCGGACGCCGTCGCCGTCGGTGAGGCCGAGGAGCTGCTCCCGGCTATCATCGGGGCGGCGATGGAGGGCGGCCGGTGGCTGGAGGGGGTCGCGGGGAGGGGTGTCTACGTGCCGGGCGCGGGGAGGGCTAGGAGGGTCTGGGTCAGGGTGCTCGATGAAGCGTTCCACCCAGTCCTCGAGTTCAGGGTGCCGGGCAGCGGCGAGCCGTGGGGGGAGGCCTACATGGTCGAGGTCAGCAGGGGGTGTTGCTCGATGTGCAGCTTCTGCATGGAGTCGAGGCTCCTGCACCCGCTGAGGCATAGGAGCCTGCGTGTCGTGGAGCGGCTCGTGGAGGAGGGGGTTAGGGTGAACCGTGTCGGGAGGGTCGCCCTCTACAGCCTGAACCTGCTCGCGCGCAGGGATGCTGGGAGGCTGCTCGGGGTGATAGTCGACGAGATGGGGCTCGGTGTTAGCGCTGGGAGCCTCCGCGTGGAGGAGGTCGACGAGGAGCTGTTGGGGGTGCTGGCGAGGGGAGGGCAGAGGGTCGCCACGCTCGCCCCCGAGACGCTCGTCGAGAGGCTGCAGGCTGTCACCTGGAAGAGGTTCAGCATGGAGAGGCTCGAGTGGGCGGTGAGGGAGGCGGTGAGGCTCGGGATGCACCCCAAGCTATACCTCATACTCTGCCTCCCCGGGGAGACGGGGGAGGATGTGAGGGAGGAGGCGGCGAGGCTGAGGAGGCTCTACAGGCTGTCCGGGGGGAGGCTGAGGTGCAGCGCAAACCCACTGATACCGAAGCCGTGGACGCCGATGCAGTGGCTGGGGCTGCCCCCGAGGAGGCTGTACGAGGCCAGGCTGGCCGCCCTGAGGAGGGCTGCCCCCGTGGCCGGGCTCCCGTGGAGGGAGGCCGTGCTGCAGGTGGCTATAAGCAGGGGAGGCGTCGAGGTGGGGGAGGCGCTCGTGGAGGCCGTCATGGAGGGCGGGGGCCTGAGCCCCGCGGGGCTCAGGAGGGCGGCGTCGAGGAGGGGGGTTGACTGGGCCTCGCTCCTCTCCCCCATACCCCTCGACGAGGAGCCGCCGTGGAGCAGGGTCGTCGACATGGGGGTGCCGACGGCCTCTCTGAGGAGGGCCTGGGAGGCGATAGCCGGGTCACTATAAAATGGTGGGAGTATAATCCCACCCCGGCGTGGGCCTTGGGGCGCCCGCGTGCAGGCTACCTGCCCCTACCACGGCACGGCAGGGGGTTCTGGGGCCCGGGGAGGATAAGCCACATACGCGCCGCCGCCGAGGAGGGGGTTGAGCCGACCATACTAGGCCCCCCGGCGAGGAGGGGGAGGATACTGGACCGCCTCTACTTCCCCGACATCAGGCCCGGCGAGGCGGAGGAGCTCGCACGCCGCCTCGGCCCCCACGGCATCGATAAACTGGACGTGGACGTCGGCTACACGCTGGCGGGCCTAAGGCTCTCGATGCCGCTATACATAGGCGACATGAGCTACGGGGCGCTCTCCGGGACGCCGAACATAGTGATAGCGAGGGCCGCCGACGCCGTCGGGGTCGTTGCCGGGGCGGGTGAGGGCGGGCTCCACCCCGAGGTCGCCAAGCACCGCCACATAGCAGTCCAGTGGGCGAGCGGCAGGTTCGGGGTGGACGTCGACATGCTCAGGAGGGCGGCACTCATAGTGATAAAGATAGGGCAGGGCGCCAAGCCGGGGATAGGCGGGCACCTCCCCGGCAGCAAGGTCGTGGGGGACGTCGCGAGGCTCAGGAGGCTGCCGGAGGGCGTCGACGCGATAAGCCCGGCGCCCCACCACGACATCTATAGCATCGAGGACCTCGCCCAGAGGATAAGGATGCTGAAGCTGTTGACCGGGAAGCCGGTGCTCGTCAAGGTGGCCGCCACCCACCAAGTGGGCTACGTGGCGGCGGGCGCGGCTAGGGGAGGGGCGGACGGAGTGATAGTCGACGGGGCCGGGGCGGGCACGGGCGCCGCCCCCGTGGTGGTGAGGGATCACGTGGGGATACCCGTCGACTACGCCGTGCCGGCCGCCGACTCGATGCTCACGGGCAACGGGCTCAGGGAGGGCTTCACACTGATCGGCGGGGGTATGGTGTCCTCCGGGGCTGACATAGTTAAGCTGGTCGCGCTCGGAGCCGACATGGCGTCGGCGGCGACGGCGGCCCTCATAGCGATGGGGTGTATAATGTGCCACCAGTGCAGCAGGGGTAGGTGCCCGGCGGGACTGGCCTCGACCGCCTCCACGGCCGCGCGCCTCGACCCCGGCTGGGCCTACGCGAGGCTCGTCAACTGGCTCAGGGCTGTGGAGAGGAGCCTCAAGGTGATAACATACCTCCTCGGAGAGGACAAGCTCTCCTCCCTGAGGGGGGCCAGGGGGAGGGTGTTGAGGGCGACGGTGCTCGACGCGGACGCGGAGAGGCTCACGGGCGTCGAGGCGGACGAGGAGGGGCCGATGGCGTGGTACGGGGCGGCCGACGGGGAGCCTTCGCTGAGGAGGGAGGTCTACCTGGAGGCGAAGACGCCCGTCGAGGGCGGCGGGGGGATAGTGCCCGGCTACACGGTTCCGGCCGAGAGGCCCCTAGACCTGCTGCGTATCGAGGCGGCCCAGGTGACGAGGCCCCCCGTCGACCCCTACAGGGAGGAGGTGTCTACGAGGACTAGGGTGCCT
>CAYZCH010000018.1:0-8517 GCA_964476405.1 uncultured Desulfurococcales archaeon | reverse complement strand
CGCCGGGGGCGAGCGAGACCTTGAGGACGCTGTAGGCGGGTCTGTCATCAATCCTCCACTTCAAGCATGGGCGCCTCCAGCCCCTCCTCCCCGTAGCGTGGGGCCCGGGGGAGGTGAAAAGGGGAGTGGCTTACCTGGCTGTGGGTAGCTCGGCGCGGATCCTCCTGCCGACTATCCTGAAGCGGAACCCCATTGAGGCTAGTAGGCGGTAGAGGATGCAGTTGCTCAGGTCGGCCTGGTCTATTCTCGCGTTGCGGGTGTCGAGCTCGACTGTGACTGTCTTCGACGACCAGTCTATGGTTACTGAGACGTCGAGCCTACCGGCTGCCGGCGGCTTCGGGGTGTCGGCCTGCGAGGCTATGCATGCGGCGAGCCCCGCTGCGAGGATATCCAGGTATCCCCAGCCGCCCTGCATCCCCCCGTGCGGCCTCGCGGCGGCGAGGATCCTCCTGCCCCTGGAGTCCTCGACGAAGAAGTCGAGGAGGTGGCCGTAGAGGATCCTGCTGGCGTGTACTCGGCTGCTCAAGGCTTCATCCATGTCTCTCCTCTCTCTTCCCGTCTCCAACTTATTACCCCTTTAGTCACCGGTGGTTAGCATTACCTCTCTATTTTCTCTACAATGATCCTGCAGGTTTCATCAGTCTTCTCCCCCCATACGACGTAGCCTTCACGTATATACTTCTTCGACTCGGGCTTGCTTAATGCATACGCCTTGGCTCCTAAGGCCCTCAGCACGCCGACGACTATTCCCACGTAGCTGGCGAGCACGAGTGGGTTCTCTACACCGTATGGGCAGTGGACGGCCTCGAAGACGAGGCGGTTCTCGGACTCCCTGATGGCCCTGAAGAGCCCTATTGTGTTGTCCTCGGTTATCTCCCTCGCCTTACTATGGCACTGGAAGTGGAGCGGTAGCACGTCGAGCGGATCCTTCGACTCCGGCATCTCGACGAGCCCCTTTGTCGCCTCTATGAGGGCTGGCAGGGCCGCTATGGTCGCCCTTGCAAGGGCCTCGGCCACCTCGACGAAGCCCGCTTCCCCTAGGTACTGGTATGCCATCTTGGGTAGTTCCTGGAAGGCGAGGCTTCTAAAATACGCCTGGTACGCCTTAAGAACCATTTCTATCCTCTTGGCCCCGGGCTCCACGCTTCACACCCATCCCGAATCCATGGAAGCGGTAGCGTTAATACGGTCTCGCCGGTTGATTAACACCCCGTGTTACTTGCAGAGCGTGCACGCGAGTATTAGGCAGATCCTGGGTGTCGCGAACACCTCCATTAGGGCGGCCGCCAGTAGCAGTATTAGGCATGCCGATAACAGCCTTATCCCTGCATGTCTGACGCCCGCATAGTACGCGGCCGCGAGCGCGGCCAGCTCCAGGGCCCCGTGGGGTAGTGTTAGGCACGCTGAGAGCAGCGGCGGTGTCACGCCGTAGCCGCAGAGGAACCCCGTGGCCGCCGACACCCCGCCAGCTATGAAGGCTGCTGCCGAGGGGCTGATCCTGGCAGCGGCATAGACTATGATTATCACGGCGGTGTTCCTCGCGAAGATGAGTGGTGTCAGCCAGGCGGGGGGCGCCGAGACAGTCCTCCGGAGCACAGGTATGAAGCTGCAGAGGCTGTAAGCTCCAGGGCTCGTATAGACGCCGGCGGCGAAGCCGGCCACGTAGCCCGCGGCCACCAGCAGCGCTACAGCCGCAGCATGGTTTAACCCTCCACCCGCCCCGCCCTCACCGGGTGCAGGTTGTGGACTGGAGGGTTCTCGCCCCCGCAATACTGGTCGCCCTCCTCCTCTCCACGGCGCCGGGCCACTGCCTGGGCTTCACCTCGTCCAGGCGCGTGGTGGTTAAGGCTTTCTACCCGAGCATGGAGCTCAACAAGCTCCTCTCCAGCCTGCCCGGCGGCTACGCGGCGGGAGGCGTGCCGTCGGGCTCCTGCAGGCCCCCCTCGGGTGACCTGATGGTAGTCATAGTGCCTGCTAACGCCACGGAGGACGTGATGAAGCAGGTGGGGAGACTGGTGTCGATCCACCAGGCCATGGGGCTGAGGGTCAGGGTCTACGACACCAGCTACATCGCAGCCCACTACAAGCCCGCCCCTCCACCACCGGAGGCCGTCAACTCGTCCGCGGTCAAGGGGTACAACTGGACGCTGGCGCGCTCTATAATATCGTTCGAGAGGAGCATGCTTGACAAGGGCCTGCACTACCTGCTGATCATAGGCTCGGCGGCCCAGGTGCCGCCGTCAGCGTACTATAGGAGCGCGGTCGGGGGCGAGGTTGGCAGGTGGTTCAGCCTCGTACCAACCGACTACTTCTACATGGATCCAGACTATGACTGGTGCCCCGAGGTCGCCGTCGGGAGGATACCGTTCACAGCTCCAAGCCTCCTGGCGAACTACGTTGACGCGCTCAATGCGTGGATTTCGAGGGCCCACAGCAGGGCTATAAGCCTGGTCTATGCTGGCGGCGCCCCGTTCGCATGGACCCTCATGACCGGCGACACGGTCGCCTCGATGATGTCGGTTGAGGGCTTGACGTCCGGCTTCAGGAGCGTTGCCTTCCACACCCTGACCCTCGGCAACATGGCCGGGAAGGAGATACTCTCAAGCATTGTCCCGGGGACGGTGTTCATGCCCTTTATGCACGGCTCCGGCAAGAGCTTCGTTGACTACGAGCCACGCGGCGCGCTCGGCTCATCCTACACCGACCTCTTGACGAGGAAGGACTTCGCGTCCGCCGAGTCCCCGATGCTGGTCGTGTCCCCAGCCTGCATAAACGCCGCCTGGGACACGAGGCTGCTCACCCCACCCTTCAACCCCCCGTCGATGGCGGTCTACCTCCTAGGCCACGGGAAGGCCGCGGCATACCTAGGCTCCTCGAGGATATCGGTGCTGCTCATAGGAGGGGTGAGTGTCGAGAGGGGGCTCGTGAGCCTAGACCTCCACGGGGTTGTCGAGCTACAGATGAAGACGATAAGGAACCTCTACAGGTACGGGAGGCTCGGGGACGCCTACGCAGCCGCGGCGGCGAGCTTCATAAGGGACAGGAAGGCCCACTACACGGTCTCGACGCCGCAGGGCTGGGAGGATCTCGCAGTACTGAACCTGCTGGAGCAGGAGCTGCTCGGCACCCCGGCCCTGCCGGTAGTCCTCGGCCCCCTGAAGCCCCCGGGCAGGCCGGCCGTCGAGGCAGGCGAGTGGCTCGACGCCCGCCTCTTCTACCCCATGGAGTACGATATAGTCTCCGGCGCAGTGCCCTTCACCACGCCCGACTCCCCCCTAGCCGTCAAGACCGAGGGCGTGGCCAAGATAGTGGAGGTCAGGAGGCTGGACGCGGAATACCTCGTCGGCCTCAAACCCTCCCCTGTCAACTCGACGTTCATAATAAACCCGGAGGTGTCGGGCCTGCTCTCGATAGGTGTGCTCGACGGCAAGTACTACTACCACTTCGTCGCCGCGAGGGGAGGCCTCCTATCAGCCGGCGGCAGGGTCAGGGCGTACGGGCTCAGCCTGCTGAGCGTTACGGGCGACCAGCCACTCGAGGTGCTCGCCGACGGGAGGCTCGTCTCCATAATAGCTGGCGGCGTCGACGAGGCCGAGCTCCCTCCCCTGAACGCGAGCGTTGTGGCTGTGAGGCCAGCCCTCTACTCCCCCGGCCTCGTCGTCGAGGGTGTAGGCGGTAGCATAGGGAAGCTCCTCGCCGCGTTCACGCTGAAGAGGGGTGGCGGGTCACCGGGGGTGGGGGGCTTCGAGTCCCTCCTCCCGGCGCGCGCCGGGCCCTGTGCCCCGCCGGGGGCATTGTGGTGGCTCGCCGTCCCAGCGGCTGTGGCGGTGGTGGAGGCGTCCGTGTTCCTCCTTGCGCGGCGGCGTAGGAGTTAGCTGGCTCGCTGTACTGACCAGTATATGCCTGGCTATACTGTTTTTAAGGTGGGACATGCAGCCCCGGTGTTGGGGTGAAGTAGAAGCTTGTTCCAGGCGGGCTGGCTGATACTATTAGCAATAGCGCTGTACGTGATATTCTACTACACGCACGGGAGATACCTACAGTACAAGGTTGTAGGGGCCAGCGCCTCCGCCAAGACCCCGGCGCACACGCTGCGCGACGGGGTAGACTACGTGCCGGCGAACAAGTACGTGCTCTACGGCCACCACTTCGCCTCGATAGCTGGCGCCGGCCCAATAGTAGGGCCAGCGATAGCGCTGGCGTGGGGCTGGCTGCCAGCACTCCTCTGGATATGGTTCGGCAACGTCTTCATAGGGGTGGTGCACGACTACCTCTCGCTCATGGTGAGCGTGAGGCATGAGGGGCGTAGCATAGGGTGGGTTGCGGGGAAGTACCTCGGCAGGAGCGCGTTCTACGCGTTCAACACGTACATCTGGTTCTCGCTGCTGCTGGTCATAGCAGCCTTCGGCTTCGTGATATCGGCGTTGTTCGCCAAGGTGCCGGGGGCGGGCGTGGCCGCCTTCCTACTGATATTCCTCGCCGTCCCCGTCGGGCTAGTGATGTATAGGACTAGGCTGGGGTACGCGGCGGGCACCATACTATCGATAATATTCATAATCATAGCGGTCTGGGTCGGGTTCCTCATCCAGACAGCGGGTGTGTTCAGCTTAGGGTTCTACGACTGGCTCGCCATACTGACGGTCTACATAATATTGGCTGCCAGCCTCCCCGTCTGGGTGCTGCTGCAGCCGAGGGACTACATGAACGCCTTCATACTCTGGGCGAGCCTCGTGCTCGGCGGCGTCGCGCTGATAGCGCTGCTTGCGATGGGCGGGGGGCAGATGACCTTCCCGGCATTCACTATGTTCTCAGCCAACGTCGTCGGCGGCCAGCCGTCGCCGTTCTGGCCAGCCGTCCCACTGATAATAGCCTGCGGGGCCCTCTCCGGCTTCCACAGCCTCGTCAGCTCCGGTACTACGAGTAAGCAGCTGGACAACGAGCTGCACGGCCTCCTCATAGCCTATGGGGGTATGGAGACTGAGGGGTTCCTGGCGACGATGGTTGTCGGCACGATGGCTGCCTTCGGGCTCCCCGCCTTCATATCCACGGTCGCGGGGGCGGTTGCCAAGGGCAACAAGGCTCTGGCGGCGATACTTGGTAAGATAGCCGCGGATCTCCACATGTCTGGGGCGGCGCCGGCAGCGGTTCTGAAGGCGATGGCGGCCAACCCCGAGGTCTTCGGGAAGTACTACGCTATACTGGCCAACAAGGTGAAGTGGGTAGTCATACCCGGCAGCTACGGCTACACGCTCAACGCCGCCTTCGGGATACCCGTGGCCGTGGGGACGGTGTTCGCGACAATCTGGATAACGGCCTTCGCGCTGACGAGCCTGGATACTGCAACCAGGCTGGCGAGGTTCACCTGGCAGGAGCTGATGGAGCCGCTGAGGTCGAGGAGCCCGGGCCTATACAGGGTGGTGTCGAACAAGTGGTTCGCGTCGATACTAGCGGTCGCGCTCGGCATGTCGCTGGCCGCGACCAAGCAGTTCCTGGTCATATGGCCCGCCTTCGCCGGCATGAACCAGCTCCTCAGCAGCCTGGCTCTAATGACTATAGCGGTGTGGGTCATAAGGGCTACCAGGGCGACGAGGCTTGGGAAGGCACTGGTCGTAGCGCCGGCGGTGTTCATGTGGGCCACGGTGACCCTCGCACTACTATGGTATGAGGCGGCCGTGGTGCCCGTCTACCTGGCTAAGGGAGGCACGCACGCCGTCACCGGCCTGGCGGTCGGCGGCATAACGGCCCTCGGGCTGGCGCTGAACCTGATGCTGTTCGCCCTGTGGCTTAGGGAGGTTAGGGTTAAGAGAATGGTTCCCGTTGAGGCAAAAACTGGATGAAAGCTTTGAAGCTGCCACGCCC
Organism: uncultured Desulfurococcales archaeon; assembly: GCA_964476405.1. Classification (GTDB taxonomy): domain Archaea; phylum Thermoproteota; class Thermoprotei_A; order Sulfolobales; family Pyrodictiaceae; genus JAADEY01. Next base: position 2,658 of record CAYZCH010000018.1, on the reverse strand, counting down.
CCTTAGAGGGTTTTTACGCAGCCTCAGACTCGCCCTCGCAGGCCAGGCCGTAGAGTATATCGAGGCCGAGCTCCGGCACCTCGAGGCGGTCTTCGCGACCCTTGTTCTCGGCTCGCTCGCCGGGCTACCGACCCCGCTCAGCGGGGCAGCGGCCAGGCTGGCCCCATACCTGTTGCCCGAGATAGCTGAGATGCTCGAGGAGTCCGGGAGGCTTGACGACCTCATAGGCGAGCTCGGGGGCCTCTTCGAGCCTACCTAGAGGGGTGTCGGCGCCTTGAACATATACATATTCGCAGGCAAGGGCGGCGTCGGCAAGACCACGTCGGCGGCCGCCTTCTCGCTGCTCCTCTCAGAGAAGCTGGGTAGGAGGGTTCTGGTGGCCAGCATAGACCCCGCCCACAACCTCGGTGATGTGCTCGGGGTCGGGCTGGGCGGGGAGCCTAGGAGGATCCTCCCGCGCCTCTACGCGGCCGAGGTGGACTACGAGGCTGTCGTGTCGAGGTACATGGAGTCCCTGGCGGAGAGGCTGCGCTACCTCTACCGCCACCTCAAGGTCTTCAACCTGGAGGGGTTCATAGGCTTCCTACGCTACGCGCCCGGCGTGGAGGAGAACGCGGTGCTTGAGGAGATACTGAGGCTCCTTAAGGGCGGGGGAGGCTTCGACGACATAGTCCTCGACCCGCCGCCGACGGGCATGCTGCTGAGGATACTCAGCCTCCCGCTCGCAAGCCTCCAGTGGGTCAGGGGGTTGATGAGGCTGAGGGAGGAGATACTGAAGAGGAGGAGGATGATAGTCAACGCGACGGGCGAGGAGATCAGGGTGAGGGTTGGGGGCGGGGAGTACAGGCTGCCCTACGAGAAGGGGGAGGATCCCGTGTACAGGGAGCTGGCGTCGCTCGAGAAGAGCTACTCCGAGGCCAGGGAGGCGCTGCTGGGGGAGGCGACAGTGATACTCGTGGTCAACCCGGAGACGCTCCCACTGCTCGAGGCCAAGAGGACATACGAGTTCCTCAAGAGGATAGGCGTGAGGGTCGGCGGCCTCGTAGTGAACAAGTATAGGGAGGGTGCGGGGGAGATGCTCGAGAAGGCCCGTGAAATGTTCCCGGGGGAGAGGATGGCTGTCATACCCCTAATGGGGGAGGAGCCCCGGGGGGTTGAGAGGCTCCGCAGGCTCGCCGGCATGCTGGAGGAGCTGGCGCCATGATACCAGTCCTCGTCTTCTGGGGCCTCGTAGGTGTCGCCGTGGCCTCGACGCTCCAGTTCTTCAGGGGTAGGAGGAGGAACATAGTGCTGCTCGAACGGTCGGTGAAGGAGCTTGAGGCCGGCCTCAGGCCCGTGGACAAGAACTACACGGTGGTGGGCCTCTATGTAGGCTACACGGCCGAGTACAGGCTGAGGGACAGCCTAGTCCCAAGAGCCTACGCCGCCGTCACGACGCTGCCTAGGCAGAGCCTCCTCTACCTCCCATTCTCTCTCGCCACGAGGAGGTATGATAGGGTCTACCTCGTCTACGACCTCTCCCTCAAGCCCCCAGGCGAGGCCCACCTGGTGAGGAAGTACACGTACCTCCTCGGCGACAGGAGGGCTGGTGTGAGGGGCCAGCCCCGCGGCTGGCTCGTGGTAGACGGCTACAGGTACAGGGTTTATGGGGACGAGAGGCTCGCCGAGAGGCTGGCGGATGGAGTGAGGATGCTCGGCGCGAGGTACGTCAGACACATAGCCGCCTACCCCGAGCCCCCACGCCTCTTCATACACGCTAAGCTCCCGGCCGAGGAGGGGGAGTTGGAGAGGATGGCGTCGCTGGGGCTCAGGCTCGCACGCCGCGTAGCCTCGATGACGTAGCGGTCTTGATGGCGTATAGTACTGCGACGAGTATCAGCGTCGGTATGGTGGAGCCGAAGTTGTTGGCCACCCAGTCCACTACGGGTATCTTCACCCCCAGGAGGCTTACGGCCGCCAGCAGCATGTAGAAGGCGAAGCCCGCGAACCATATCGCTATCGAGGCCCAGTCTACGTCGACGCCTACGTTGATCACCCTCCACCCGTCCCTGTAAAGCCACCTCCTTGCAATGAAGTCGGCCACCATTATTGCTGTTAGGGACACGAAGGCGCCCCCTATGATCAACAGGAACCACTCGTACTGCTCCACCGGGAACACTATGGCTAGCAGCGTCCCTAGAACCCCGACCAGGATTATCTGCTTCCTGGCGTCAGCGTCGGGCTTTATGTTCTTGAAGGTTATGGCTGCCGAGTAGACGTCGAGGAACGTTGTGGTGGTCGTCGAGAACACTATGATCAGCATGGCTGGTATGCCGAGGCCGTAGGATGCTATTATCGATATCGGATCCGGCTTGCCCACAGCCATGTTGGTCAACGCGCCTATGAAGTAGAAGAGGCCGCTCGAGAGGAAGTAGCCTATGTATGTGCCCCAGAACCCCCCGGCCCCGCTCCTCGAGAACCTGGCGTAGTCGGCGACCAGCGGTGCCCACGAGACAGGCATGGCGACTACCAGGTCGAGGCCGACCCACCAGCTCATACCCCCCTTGCCGGGCATGCTCCAGAGCCTCCAGAAGCCGAACCTTGTGACCGTGACGTAGGTGAGCCAGATGGTGAGGGCTAGTAGGAGGGCTGCGGAGACCTTCTCAAGCCCCCTCCACT
>CAYZCH010000017.1:0-7857 GCA_964476405.1 uncultured Desulfurococcales archaeon | reverse complement strand
AGGCCGTGCCTCTCATGCCACGACCCCCACCACCCACGCTACGTGCCCCCGGCCCCGCTCCCGCCGCCCCCGCGGCCAGCTAAGAGGAGCTGGGGCAGTGTAGCCGTGGGGCTTGCAGCCCTCCTCTCAGCGCTCCCCGTCTCGCTGGCCGCCGCCTGGGCGGCTGGGGTGAGGAGGGGGTGATGACACGCCGTGGCGGCGCTCGTGGCTAGGGCTGTTAGGAGGATACTCGACTCCTACCGTGGCTCGGGGCCCGTGTTCAGGGTGCTCGTAGTCCTACTCGTGTGCATGGGTGTCTACGGGCTGCTCGTATGGCTGCTCGTGGAGCAGGCCCCGCTCCTGGGCCTCGGGGGAGGGGGCTTGGCTGTGACGGGGCTTTACGACAGGTACCCATGGGGACTGTATATAGGGTTCTTCGCGTTCTGGGTCGGCGTCGCCGCCTCGGCCTTCATATACCTCATGGCCGGCCACGGCCTCGGCGTCGAGGGGTTCAAGAGGTTCATAGGCGTGGCGGAGGCGGTCGCGGTCTCAGCGCTTGGGGGCGCCTTCCTCTTCATACTAGTTGACCTGGGGAGGCCTCTTAGGGCGTTGGAGCTCATGCCCCTGCTCCCCGGGTTCCCGTCCTCGATGCTCTGCTGGGACTTCATAGTCTTGGCTAGCTACATGGCGCTGTGCCTGGCCTGCTATGTGACGTGCCTCGTCGAGTGCAGCGCCAGGCTCGTCGCGGCCCTCTACACGGCCGCCGCCCCCCTGGCGATAGGCATACACGCCGTCACGGCCTTCATATTCCAGTCCCTCGTAGCCAACACGTATTGGCACGGCGGCCTCATGGCGCCCAGGTTTATAGCGACGGCTTTCGCGAGCGGGTCGGCCCTCATACTCCTCCTCCTGCTCGGCTACGAGCACGCGGGGCTCGTCGATCTCCCTGATAGCGTGGTGAGGCTGGGTGTGAGGATAGAGGCCGCGAGCCTCGCCGCCGCGCTCTTCATGACGCTGAGCGAGCTCCAGTACGCCCTCTGGAGCCCCCCTTCCTCGATGGAGCATAGGCTCTACAGCCTCCTCCTCTACGGCTGGGGCTGGGACGTCCCGAGCAGGCTGTTCTGGGTATGGGTGGTGCTGGGCTCCGTGAGCGTCGTGCTCGCCGTCATGGGGTTCTCGTCGACCAGGAGGGGTGCGGCCCTGGTCTCGGCGCTCACCCTCTCAGCCGTCGCGTCCGAGAAGGCCCTCCTACTGACCATCGGCGGGTTCGTGCTCTGGCCCTTCGGCGTCCCAGCCACCTACACGCCCACAGCCCCCGAGGCCGCTATAACGGTCGGCGTCAACGCCCTGACACTCGCAGCGATACTCCTCCTAAGCAACGCGGCGGTGAGGTCGGAGGGGGGTGTGGCCGGGTGAGGGCTGCCGCGCTCCTAGCCCTACTACTGCTCGTCTCCATGCTCTCCGCCGCGGCCCTGGCGGCCGCCCAGGAGCCGAGGAGGGTCTTCACGGAGTATTGTGGGAGGTGCCATAACGGTGTCTTGGCGGACAGCTTCGAGGAGGTGGTGGCGAGGGTGAGGGCCCTCGCCTCCAGGTACCCCTCGATAGACTCGGCCTTCATGGCTGCCTACGGGTCGACGTACAAGGCCCTCATGGAGAAGATGAGGGCTGAGTCGGGGCACGTGCCCGACTGGGCGTACAAGAAACTCTACGAGTTCTTCCTCGGGGTCTTCAGGGAGGCTGCGGCTGGCAGGGGGCTCACACCCCTACCCGCGACGGCCCCCTGGGAGGCTGAGACCTCGAGGCTCTGCGTGGCCGTGGGGGCTGCCGGCCTGGCGCTCGCCGCCGCCGCAGTAGCGTACGCCGTGTGGAGGACTACTTCTTCTTAACCTTGAACACAGCCACGCCGTCCTGCTTCTCCTCGGCTACGAGCTCGTAGGTGTCTGACAGCGTCTCTACGGCCTCCCTGACCTCCCACGCGAACTCCTCGGGTATCTTGATCACTATCAGGTCGCCGGCCTCGAACTGGTCAGCCATGGAGTCGAGGAGGACTGTGAAGTCGCCGCAGGCCCCACTAGCCGTGGTGAAGTCGAGCACCCTGGTCTTGGGCATTCCAGGCCACCCGTGGAGCTGGACACGCTACCCCTCCCCATAAAGCTTGGCGGCCAGGGCCCTCAGAGGCCTCGCCCACGCTGTGGCGAGGAAGTGCCTCCCCGGCCTCGTGGCGAGCGCCGCGTAGACCGATGCCAGGCCAAGGTAGGCGTGGAGCGGGGAGCCCGGCGCGGCGACGGCCGATGCGGCGGAGGCGGCTAGGAGGACGCCGGGGGCCATGGATGCCCTGAACCCGGCCCTCCTGTAGGCTGTTATGGCGGCGTGGACTATGAACCCCGGTATTATCAGCGCGGCTGACGCTGCCGCCGCCCCCGCTGACACCGTGGCCCTGGCGGGGAGGAGCCCGGCTACCCAGGCCAGGTGCTGGGCGTGGCTGGCCAGGAGGAGTAGTATGCCTACATGGAAGACTATCAGTGAGGCGTAGTCGGCGATGAGGAGGGGGCCGCCGTAGGCCAGGCCTATGCCGAGCCACTCGAACAGGCTGGCGAGGGGCTTGTCGAGCAGCCCGTTGTCCAGCCTCGGGGCTCTCACCGCCGACCAGGCGTCCCAGGCCGCTGCGGCCGGGACGAGTACTAGGAGGGGTGTTGCCAGCTGGGGGATCAGCGGCGGCGCCCCCACGGCGCCCGGCCCGTGACCGCTCGCCTCATAAACTAGCGTTAAATACGCTAGCCTCCACGAGGGCCCGTGTTGTGGAGGCGCGGCGGCTAGCGGGAGTAGTGGCTGGGCTGGCTGAGGCGCTCGCCGACGAGTACGCCGGCGCGTGCACCGGCTGCGGCGTCTGCAGCCACGTGTGCCCCGTCTACCTCGCCTCCAGGGACCCGAGGCTAACGCCCGCCGCCAGGATAAGGGCGGCGGTCAAGCTGCTGAGGGAGGGGAGGCTGGGGGAGGAGGAGGTCAGAGCCCTCTTCACCTGCACGTGCTGCGGGGCCTGCACCCTCGCCTGCCCCTTCCGCCTCTCACCCTGGCTCCTCCTCCTGCTCGCCAGGTACATTGCAGCGGAGAAGGGGTATGCGCCGGGCAGCCTCCTACGCGCCAGGGAGGCTGCTAGGAGGAGCCTCCACAGCTTCACCGCCGACCCCGAGGCTGCTAGGAGGTGGCTCTCCTCGGTCGAGTACAGCGAGGCGGGCGACTACCTCTACGTGCCGACCCCCGTCGAGAACTACTTCTACACGAGGCAGGCGGCGGTCAAGGTGAAGCTCTTCAGGCTGCTGGGGATCCCCGCGGCGGTCTCAGGGGAGGCCATCGACCTCGGGGGCAACATGGCCGTAGACCTGGCATGCATAGACGCTGCCGCCAGGGCCCTGGAGAAGGTGTTCGAGGAGGCTGACAAGGCAGGGGCGAGGTGGATAATAGTCAGCGAGTGCGGCTCCGACATAAAGTGGTCCATGGAGCTCTCCAGGGTAATCATGGAGGATACGCTGTCCAGGAGGGACCTGGGGAGGCTCATACACATACACGAAGTCCTCTACAAGTACCTTGAGAGGTCGGGGCTGCGGGTGGCCAGGGCCGGGAGGGCTGGCCTCTTCACGAGCTGCACGGCCGGGAGGCTCAAGCCATGGATATACAGGAGGTTCACGAGGAGGCTCGTCGAGGCGAGCGTCGAGGAGGTCTACGAGCCGAGGTGGAGGGGGAGGTACGTCGCGTGCTGCGGGGGCAGCTGCCTGAACGTCGTCAGGGAGAAGTGGGCTAGGGGGCTCAGGATAGCGATAGGTACTTCCAGGATAGCGGCGTACCCGACCGACACTATCATAGTGCCCTGCACCAAGTGCTATATATCGTTCAGGCAGAGCCTACTCGCGGCCAGGAGGAGGGATAAGAGAATAGAACTAGTATCGACGACACTATACACTGCTCTGGCTAAGGGCCAGGTTTAAGGAGGCCCTTCAACCGATACATGTAAACGCGCGGTGCCGGGAATGCCCGAGCCCCTAGGCTACGTGTTAAGCGGGGCGACGACCACCAGGGCGGTCGTCGAGCTCACAAGGAAGGGTGAGGAGAGGATAGCGGAGGGCATGCTGATAGTCATCGAGGGCTCCAGGGGGAGCCTCCTCGGGAGGGTAGACCAGGTGACAGTCCACAACGAGTTCTACAGGCCGGGGGACGCGTGGAGCCCGGCGAGGAGGGAGGGCTGGACGCCGCCGAGGGAGCTGTCAAGGTACAGCCTGGCGGACGTCACGATCATAGGCTCCGTCGGCAAGGGGGTCTCGGAGGCCAGGTGGCCCCCGGAGCCCGGCGACCCGGTATACGGCTTCGACGAGACCGAGCACGGCCTAGCAGCCCTCTACGGCGTCGAGCAGGGCGAGCCCGGCGTCGTCTGGTACGGGAGCCTCCTAGGCTACAAGGCCCTCCCCCTAGCCCTCAGCGTCGAGGCGCTCACCATGCACCTCGGCGTCTTCGGGGAGACGGGCAGCGGTAAGAGCTACGGGTTCGGCTACCTGCTCGAGCTCCTCTCAAGGATACCGCTCGGCGACGAGGAGTACGAGGCGCTCCCAGCGGTAGTGGTCGACGCGAACGGCGACTACATCGACTACTGGGCCGACGCCGTGAGGGGGAGGAGGCTTGGGAGGTACAGGTGCGTGTGGAGGCTGGTGTCCAGCAGGAGTAGTGTGAGGTACAAGCCGTACGCGAGGCCCTACACCATAGACCTCGAGGTCTTCACAGCGAGGGAGCTGGCGGAGTTCATAGTCGCGTACAAGACCGGGGGGTGGGAGCTCAACGAGCTCCAGGTCGCGGGCCTGGAGAGGGTGCTCGGCGACCTTGAAGCCGAGGGCTACACTCACACCGAGCTCCTCACCGAGAGGGTAGAGGCCGTCTACGCGAGGATAGACGAGCTCGTCGCGAGGAAGAAGATGCACCACCAGACGGCCAAGGCTATAAAGATGGCCGTGGAGAAGTTCTACAATGACCTGGTGAAGCAGCAGTCTATAATAGCGAGGAACCCGACGATAAACAGGGAGTTCATAGACTCCCTGGTCTCGAGCCCGTCCCTCGCGATACTCGACTTCAGCGCCGAGGGCTCACCCGGCACCCCCCTCGCAGTCCGGCAGCTGATAGTAGCGTACCTCTCCAGGCTCCTCTACACCGTGTTCACAGAGTACAAGGTGAGGGGGAGCGACGCCTACATACTCTACGCCCTCGAGGAGGCGCAGAACTACGCGCCCAACAAGAAAAGGTACCCAGTGCCCTGGAGCCTTGCGAGGGACTACCTGGCCCTCATAGCGACGCAGGGAAGGAAGTTCGGCATATGCCTTGCCGTGATAAGCCAGAGGCCGGTCTACGTAGACCCCGTCATAGTATCGATGATAAACACGTTCATAATACACAGGCTGAGCGCCGAGGACGTCGAGTACGTCGACAGGGTGGCGGGCGGCCTACCCCCCTCGCTCAAGAGAAAGCTCACTACCCTGCCGCGCGGCGTCGCCCTCATCGTCGGGCAGGCGAACATGCTCAAGACACCCGTGCTGGTGAGGGTGGGCGAGAGGAGCACGAGCCACAGGATAGGCTACACGGGAATCGTTGACACGCTTAGGAGGATAAGCAAATTAGGAGCATAGCCCGGATAGAAGGCACGGCGAACCCCATGGAGGAGGGGAAGGGCAGGGACAAGCTCCTGGAGGCCGCAGCACCGACGATACTGCAGGAGATCCTGCGCGAGCTCTTCAAGAACCTAGCCCCAGACCCCTCCAAGCTCCTCAAAGCCCTGCTGCCCGGGAACGTCCAGGTGCCCATCCCCCCGATACCGGGCCTGGCGAGGGACGAGTTCGCCGACAAGGCCGCGAAGATACTCGTGACCGGCGTGCCGCGCGACCAGGCCCTCAAGGCGATAAAGGCTGTGAAGAAGGTTCTCGAGGAGTACGGGGTCTAGCGGTTAAAGAGCCTGGCGGCGCGGGGGCGGCCCATAGTCATCGGCAGGGGCGGGTATAATACTGGCGGTGGAGGAGTACTGGTACCTGGTGTGTGAAGTCTAGATGGGCCTAGAGGTTCTACTCTACATGTACCTCGGGGTCGCCCTCGTGGCCTGGCTCCTCGCCAGGCTGATGGGCTACCCGGACGCGTTGAAGTACGCGTTCTTCACGTCGACCGTCGTGTCGATGCTGACGATAGGCCTACTCGTTTTATTCTCTGCGTGAGGGCCTGCGGGGTGCCGTGTAGTGTACATCCCTGAGCTTGCATGGTTCATTGGAGGAGTGATGCTTGTCGGTTACGTCGCGTCATGGCTCCTGGCTGGCATCGTCGGCCTCGACCCCCACCGGGCGGGTGTCCTGACGGCGGTGACGACAGCGGCCCTCCTGCTGGCTTTGATGCTGCTCTCCTAGGCGGCTCCACACCCCTCTTTTTAATCCATGTTTCTGTGCAGTGGCACGTATTAGAATATGTTCTAATACTGGCTCCCCTCTAGCCTGGAGTAGTAAGTGTTCGATGAGGCTTGGGCTGAGAGGGGGCGGCTTTGAGGTTCGACGTGCTCCTGGTGCACCCGCCGGCGTTCATGGACTTCTACTCGAGGAGGAGGTATTATGGCCCCATAGCTGACGTCGTCCCCTCGACAGCCCTGTTCGACATGTACCCGATAGGCTTCCTGTCCATCGTGACCCACCTCGCCAGGCATGGTTTCAGGGTGGGTTTGCTGAACCTCGCGGCAGCCATGGCGATGAACCCGGGCCTCGACGTGGAGGGGTTGTTGTCCGGGCTGTACGCCGACGTGTACGCGGTCGACCTGCACTGGGCGATCCACTGCAGCGGCGCGCTCCGCGTCGCGGGGCTGTTGAAGAGGCTCCACCCCTCCTCGGCCGTCGTCCTCGGCGGCCTCACCGCCACCATTTACTGGAGGGAGGTGCTGGAGAAGTACGGGTTCGTCGACTACGTGCTCCTCGGCGACACGTGCGAGGAGCCGTTGAGGATGCTTGTCGAGGCGGTTCAGCGGGGGCTCGGGGCTAGTGGTGTGCCGAACACGGCTTACCGCTCGACGCCCGGCGGCGTGCCTAGGAGCAGCGGCGTCACGCACGCCCCCTCGAGGCTCGACGACTACTCTGTCGACTACAGGCTGGTGTTCAGGAGCGTGGTCAACGGCGACGTCAACCCCCTCTACACGGTTCCCTTCGCCGGCTTCCTCCGCAGCCCGATAGCCGGGGTGCTGCCGTACAAGGGGTGCCTGAGGATGTGCGTCACGTGCGGCGGCTCACGGTACACGTACTCGAGGTATTATGGTAGGAGGGGGCTAGGGGTCAAGTCCCCCGCCGCCGTGGCGTCCGAGGTCGAGTCGCTCCTAGAGTACATGAGGATCCCTGTGTTCGTGCTCAACGACCCCTTCATGCTTGGGAGGGGCTGGGTTGAGGGGTTCGCGGGCGAGGTGAGGGAGAGGGGTATAGACACCAGCTTCTTCTTCGAGGTCTTCAGGCCCCTCAGCAGGGAGGAGCTGGCGCTCCTAGCCTCAGTCCCGGGGGCCTCGGTCGTAGAGATATCCCCCGAGACAGCGGACGAGGAGTTGAGGAGGGTGTTTGGTAAACCGTACAGCAACGCCGAGCTGGAGTCCTTCATAGGCGGTGCACTCGACGCCGGCTTCGAGAGGGTGGACGTATACTTCATGGTCGGCGTGCCGTTCCAGACGTGGAGCGAGTGCGTCGAGACGGCGGCCTACGCCCTCAGGCTGGCCGGGCTCGACCCGAGGGTGAAGCCCTTCATAGCCCCCATGACACCCTTCCTCGACCCCGGGAGCATAGCGTTCGACAACCCCTCATCGTACGGGTACAGGCTCAGGGCGAGGAGCCTCGA
>CAYZCH010000016.1:0-13932 GCA_964476405.1 uncultured Desulfurococcales archaeon | reverse complement strand
AGGTTGAGCTGGTGCCCATCAAGGTGTGGGTGCTGGCCCCCAAGGGGAGGAAGGGGGTCAAGATAGGCCTATTCAAGAGCCCCGAGACAGGCAAGTACTTCAGAGCAAAAGTACCAGACGACTACCCAGTATGCGGGTGAGCTCTAGCCAGCTTCAACCCCATCTTTTTACTCGGAGGTCTTCTCGAGGCATATCCTTTCCTGCGCCATGAGCCTCTCCGTCTTCTCTTTAAGCCTTCTTGCGACGTCGTGCCAGGTGTCGGCGTAGACGTAGACTCCGTAGGGCGTATAGAATAGCGCGTTGCAGCTCCACATTGTCGATGGTATGCAGTCCTCAGGCACGGCCTTAACGTACCTCTTATCGGGTAGTGCGACGGCTGCGAGGAGTATCGTTGAGTCGTTGATTCTGCATGCTATTAGGCTGCATTCGACCCCCTCCTCTATGAGTGCAGCGTGCCTGCATGCCCCCTCATCCTTCAGCCTGCTGACCAGTGGATGCGATGCGGGTGGCAAGATGCACCTCCTCTACCTAGTCCTGGCCAGCCCGGCGTTTTTCAGACAGGCGTGTGCGGGTGTATCGCCTGGTGGCTGGAGGTGATAGTGATCGTGCCTCTAGGCGAGGATGTCGCTGAGGCGTGTAGGTGTGCTGCGTCTCTCGGAGGGATCAAGGGCTGCTTTCCTGTTAGGAGCGTGGAGGGGTTCCTCAGGGTGAGGCCCGTGAAGGGCCTCGTCATTGTCGCTTGCTCTCCCCGGTCTTGCCGCCGAGTAGCCCATCTAGCCTACCTGTCTGACGGCTTCCTCTGCCTAGGAGCTCGTCGAGGGATCGGAACCTCTCAATCAACTGCCTCGGAGGCTCGGGCTCACGCCCCTCCAGCAGCTCGGCGAAGAACGTGTCCCTAACGGGCTCGTAGACGTAGCGGAAGAAGTAGTTCGGGTTCTTAAGCACCCACTCCGGGAAGGAGCCGACATACTTCAAGGCCGCCTTCCACGCCTTCTCCCAGGGTATGATCCTCTCTATTCGCTGCTTCACGTTACGGTCGAAGTCCCTAGGCGTCTGCTCTGAGCCACCTATCATGAACCAGCCGCGGGGTGAGAGCTCGACGCACTCTCCTAGAACCCTCTTAAACCCCTCAGGGCACCCGCCGCCACCGCCTCTACCGCCGCCTCTACGATACGCCGCCCCACGGGGCCCATACCTCTTCGCCCACGCGTAGAATATCGCCCTGTTAAGCCCCCAGCTCTTAGCCTTCTCAACATCCCCCTCAAGGAGATAGTACCTGGCGGCCTGCAGGAGCGCCATCACCTGGAACCTGCCGAGGCCCATTAGTTTGAGCAATCTCGCCTTATCCTTCAAGGCTCCCACGACGCCTCGTAGTAGGATAACTTAAAACTGGAGTACCGGCTAGTAAAGTATTAGGGTCTTGCGAGGTAAGGTCTTGAAGGAGATGCTACGTGAAAATAACGCGGAGAACGTAGCCCAGGGGGGCGTGGGGGCGGATACCCCTCTAGGCGTCAAGATGGCGGGGGATGAGCACAGCACAGTATTCAAGGTTAGAAGCTATGATGAACTACTGTACGTGCTGCAGAGCGCGTGGAGCAGCGGTAGCAAGGTGAGGATCTACGTCAGGGATGCTGACCTAGGTATATGGATGCTCTGCCGTAACCCCGTGGAGGAGAACGGCGTAGTGGTCTGCAAGGACAACCCAGCTATCCGGTTCACGGAGCTCGGCTCCACGTACCCCATGGCGTATGTTATAGTTAAGAGGGAGGCGGGGAGGGATAAACACCGTGTAATGCCCAGGGCCAACCTCCTTAAGAAGATAATGGAGAAGGAGATGAGGATGAGTAAGAAGGGGGAGGAGAAGAGAGAGACGAAGAGCGTCATCATGGTTCCGGAGTTCGCGGAGCTCGCGAAGGCAGACCTCAGCCTGGGCGGGGAGGTAAGCGTGGAGAGGATAAGGGTTAGGAGGAAGCGTAGACGAGCAAAATAATGAAGTCGTTTACATTGGTTCCCGTAGGCCCGGTCACTATCAGACCCCCCACCTCCCTGAAGAAGGTGTATGAGTCGTTCCTGTCGAGGTAGTATTGGCAGTCGAGGTCAGCTCTCCTGGCGGCCTCGATGATATTGGCGTCTACTATTGCCCCGGCGGCTGGGGAGACGCCGTCTATACCGTCGCTCCCCATAGCTGCTAGGAGCGTGTATGGTGATGCACGCTCGTCTAAGCTGCAGAGGAACGATAATGCCAGCTCCTCGTTCCTCCCGCCGATGCCGTCGCCGCGAACGGTTACGGTCGTCTCTCCCCCCATGAGCACCGCTACGTCCCTTCCCGGCTTGACCAGGGGTGGGAGGCCGTGGAGCTTTACATGGAGTGCGAGCCCCGCCAGTAGCCTACCGACCTCCCTCGCCTCGCCGGTTACGGCGGATGATAGTATTACTGGGGTGTAGCCGAGCCTCTCGGCTAGGGAGGCCATCCTCCTCAAGCTCTTCATGTTGGTTGCCGCGAGGATGTTCGAGACCTTCGCGAAGACCGGGTTCCCCGGCTTCGGAGTCTCGGGGAGGAGTCCCTTGGCCCCCATGTCCAGTACCTCCCTTACAGTCTCCGGGGCATCGCTCCATACGCCCCTCCTCTTCATGGCTCTGACGGCGTCTCTGTACGTGGTTGGGTCGGGTGCCGTGGGCCCGGAGGCTATGACGTCCACCCTGTCTCCTACGACGTCCGAGATTATGATTGATATTATCTTGGAGGCCTTCATCCTCTCTGCGAGCCTACCCCCCTTCACCATGCTTATGTGTTTACGCACGGTATTCAACTCGTATATGTCTGCTCCATGGCTCATTAGGAGTCGTGTGACAGCTGCAACGTCGGTGATGGAGACTGGTGGTATGGGTTTCTCGAAGAGGGCTGAGCCGCCGCCCGAGATAAGTACGATCACGGTATCTTCCTTGCGCACCTCACTATCGATGTAGTCCAATAGCCTCTCACTTGCTCTGAGCGTGTTGTTGCCGGGTAGTGGATGGTCTCCAAGCAGTATGTCGACCCCGCCTAGTCGTCTACCTGCAGCCCCAGCATCGCTAGTTATCACCACTCCTCCTTCAATGCGTTCTCCTAGCGCCTCCACCGCCCCGAGGAGCATGCGGTGGGATGCTTTACCGAAGCCTACCACATGCACCCCGCCGTCCCCGATGCTGACAGCGGACAGCGCCCCGCGGGTGATCCTCTGCGGGTCGGCGGCCCGCACACCCTCCTCCAGCATTGCTAACGCGTCTCTCCTCCGTCTATCCCCCGCCAGCTCCGCGTAGTTCTTGATTATGTGTATGACTTCCACCGGGTAGGAGGAGGGGAGGAGTCCTGCACTAAATTTTAATATGATAAATATTTCCAAATCAACCCGGTGAATGTGGTTTGGCGAGGAGGCTACAGGGCGCATCGACTGCTGTAGTTTTCATCATCGGTCTGATAATAGGCATTATTATCGGTGTTGGCGCAGCCTACTACGCTGCCCAGATGGGTAAGCCGGCCGCGACAACGGTCACAAAGACGGTTACCGTAACATCAACTATGACCGCGACGGTCACGAAGACCACTGCGGCGCCAGCGACGATGAAGGGCGTCACAATAATCTGGGCTTCGACTCAGTTAGTCCCGCCAGAGGAGCAGGCTTTCGTGAAGGGTAAGCTGCTTAAGAAATTTGAGCAGGAGACGGGGATAAAGGTCGAGTTCGTTGGGCTGAGCTACAGCGATCTAGCCACGAGGCTTGCTGCCGAGGAGCAGACGGGGAAGGTCACAATAAGCGTCATAGGCGAGCTGCATGGAGGCCTGGACTACTTCGCCTCGAAGGGCTGGCTTATGGATCTGAGCAAGTTCGGGAAGTTGAGTGGCCGCACATTCCCCAAGGTGCTGCTAAAGTATAGCGAGATACACGGCATAAGAGCCTACATTCCATGGATGGTTGCCACCTACGTGATGGTTGTAAACAAGAAGGCCTTCGACTACCTGCCCCCGGGCCTGACGAAGGAGGATGTGATTAAGGGTACGAGTAAGTGGACGTACGGTGCTCTCCTCCGCTGGGCCAAGAACCTCTATGAGAAGACGGGTAGGAAGCTCCTAGGGTTCCCGGCCGGCCCCCACGGGCTCTTCGTGAGGTTCCTCCACGGCTACCTCTACCCGGCGTTCACGGGTGCACAGGTGAAGTACTTCGACAGCCCAGACGCCGTGAAGATGTGGAACTACCTCAAGAACCTGTGGAAGTACGTCAACCCCGCCAGCACCACCTGGGATGCTATGGCGGATCCGCTGCTCAAGGGAGAGGTGTGGATAGCCTGGGACCACACGGCCAGGATAAAGGATGCTATCGAGCAGGAGCCGGACAAGTTTGTCGTGGTGCCCGTCCCCAGGGGGCCGAAGGGCAGGGCGTTCATACTGGTGATAGCCGGGCTCGCAATACCCAAGAACGCTCCCCACCCTGAGGCGGCGTGGAAGCTCATAGACTACTTGACGAGGCCTGAGACGCAGATAGAGGTGCTGAAGAATGTCGGCTTCTTCCCGACAGTCGAGGAGGCGTCCGCGGCGCTGCCCAGCGGCCCACTTAAGATACTTGCAGAGGGTGTGAAGGCGCAGACCTCGGCCCCTGACGCCCTGGTAGCTATGATACCGAGCCTCGGTGCTCATGGAGGCGACTTCAAGGAGGTCTACCTGACCGCCTTTAGGCAGATAGTGGTGCAGGGGAAGGATCCGGCCACCGTCACCAAGGAGCTGAAGCCAGTACTGCTTAAACTATTCAAGGAGACGGGGGCACCGCTCCCTCCCCCGGATAGCGGGTAAGGGGGGAGCTTCCCTTGAGTGGGGGCTCCAAGGAGGTTTTTTCAAGCTATACATCCATTAGGCTTAAGCTGTTCGGCAAGTACCTCCCATACATACTGATAGCCCCCTCGATAGTGTACATGCTAGTATTTGTCGGGTACCCGCTCATACAGGCAGTCATACTAGCGTTTACCGACTCGAGCGGGCACTTCACCCTAGCGAACCTCGACTACCTACTCTACAGCCCCTTCTCGAGGTTCTGGGATGCGCTCAAGTACACGTTGCTGCTCGCGGGCGTCATAATACCGATACAGGCGTTGCTGGCCATAGGGTTGTCGCTCTTATTCAGTCTGAGGTTCTGGGGTAGGAGCACGGCGCTCTACATAGTCATATTGCCGCTCGTCATAAGCGATGTGGCGGCCGGGCTGATATGGTACTCCATGCTGTCCAGTAATGGGTTCCTCAACAAGGTGTTGATGAACCTCGGGGTGATAAGCCACCCTATAATATTCTTCGGGGCCCAGTACCATTGGATGGAGTTCATAGCTATAGTGTTGACCGAGGTGTGGAGGGCTACCGCGATAGTATTCGTGATAGTCTTCGCAGGGCTGCAGATGATAAGCAGCGACCTCATCGAGGCGGCAGAGGTTTTTGGGGCTAACGCGCTGCAGAAGCTGCGCCACATAATACTCCCGCTCCTCAAGCCAAGCCTCCAGACGGCCCTACTCATCAGGACGCTCTTCGCCCTCCAGATCTTCGGGGATGTCTGGGTGCTGGCGGGGAGGGATATACCGGTGCTGGCTGGCGAGGCCTACTACGAGCAGGTGGAGCTCCACCACGCGGGCGCGGCGGCGCTCTACGCGCTGATCATAGCTGGGATCTCCCTAGCCATAGGCTACCTCTACATCCGTATATTCAAGGCAAAGTACCTGGAGGTGGGTCAGGCTTGAGCATAGTGAAGCACTATACGCGCAAGATAGTTGTTGCGGGCGTCGTAGTGCTCGTCTGCGCCTGGATACTGACGCCGATAGTTGTGTCGAGCCTCTACGCCTTCGCTGTACCCTCCCAGTATTATAGCTGGAAGGTGATAATACCGTACAAGTACACGTTGAAGCATATAATGGAGTTGTTGAACCTGGGCGCCTACAAGGCTATACTCAACAGCGTCATAGTGGCGTGCATGACCATACTCTTCAGCTTCGCGCTCGGCCTGCCAGCCGGCTATGCTATAGCAAGGTTCGCGTTCCGGGGCCGCGACTCCTACAAGCTCTTCATAATAGGGCTGAGGATGTTCCCGATCATAGTCATAGCTGTCCCCCTGGTAGCCCTATACATCAGGCTGGGGCTCAACGACACGCTGCTCGGGGTTGCACTGGCCCACACCGCCATGGCGCTGCCCTTCGTCGTGCTTATAACGAGCAGCATCTTCGCCGGGGTTCCACGCGACTACGAGGAGGCGGGCCTCGTCTTCGGGCTGAGCGGGGTCGGGGTGTTCGCGAGGATAACGCTGCCGCTTGCACTACCTGGTCTAGCGGCAGCAGCAATATTCACTTTCATCATGTCGTGGAACGAGGTGTTTATAGCGTCTGTGCTAACCCTCGTGAACCGCACCCTCCCAGCGTTCATACTGACCTCCGCTATGGCAGCACCCGACTTCATAAAATTCGCCGCCAGCTTCATAATGATCCTCCCAGCCATGGTGTTCGTATTCATAGCCAGGAAGTACCTCATATCCATGTGGGGTATAACCCTGAGGTGACCCTCCTTGGTAGACGTACACTTAAAGGGTATAACCAAGAGGTTTGGGAGGACGGTTGCAGTCAACAACCTAACACTGGATGTCGAGGATGGAGAGTTCATAGTGCTACTCGGCCCCAGCGGCTGCGGCAAGACCACAACCCTCCGCATAATAGCTGGCCTTGAGAGGCCGACGGAGGGCAGGGTGTTCTTCGGCGACAGGGACGTCACCGACCTACCTCCGCGGAAGAGGAACGTCTCGATGGTCTTCCAGAGCTATGCCGTGTGGCCCCACATGACCGTCTACGATAACATAGCATTTCCCTTGAAGATTAAGGGTGTGCCGAAAAACGAGATAGAGAGGAAGGTTAAGTGGGCGGCAAGCCTGCTCCAGATAGACGACCTCCTTGACCGCTACCCTCACCAGCTGAGCGGGGGGCAGAGGCAACGTGTGGCCGTGGCCAGGGCGATAGTTGTAGAACCCGACGTGTTGTTGATGGATGAGCCCCTCTCAAACCTTGACGCCCTATTGAGGGTCAAGATGAGGAGTGAGTTGAAGAAGCTGCAGAGGAGGATCAAGGTTACAACGATATACGTCACACATGACCAGGTAGAAGCTATGACCATGGGTGATAGGATAGCCGTGCTGAACAAGGGGCGGTTGATGCAGGTCGGCACCCCCTATGAGGTGTACCATCACCCGGCAAACCTGTTCGTCGCAGGCTTTGTGGGTACGCCGCAGATGAACTTCATAGAGGCGACGGTCTCGGAGTCCGAGGGAGGCATAGTGCTCGACGCGGGAGACTTCAGGGTAGGGACGACCCCGTCGCAGTCAGCCCTCCTCCGCAGCTACATAGGCAAGACTGTTATAATGGGTGTAAGGCCAGAGCATATATACCCAGTGGACAGGGTTGCCGGGAAGGGCGTCTTCCAGGAAGTCAGCGGCGTCGTGGATTTCGTGGAGAGGCTTGGCAGCGATACAATAATCCATCTAAACACCGGGAGGAACATAATCGTAGTCAAGGTGAGCGGCGTCTACAACACCGATATAGGGGACAAGTTGAGGGTCGTAATAGACGTGGAGAAGATACACGTGTTCCGCAAGGGCGACGGCAAGGCGGTGTTCTAGAGGGTGGCGTCCATGGAGGAGCAGTGGTGGAGGGGGATCCGCAGGGTTCTCCAGTTCAACATAGAGGACAGGTACGGCCACTACCTCCCCGAGTTGACGGCCGACGAGATCCTCGAGGCGGCTAAAAGAGCTAACGCGGACACATTGGTCATATTCGCGCGTGATGCCTGGGGATACACCTTTTATCGCGGCTCGAGGGCGGGCCCGCCACACCCAAAGATGAAGGGCGACCTGGTGAGGGAGGTTATAAGGAAGGCGCATGAGGCCGGGATAAGGGTCGTCCTCATGACGGCGCATACGGCGAATAAGCTCCAGTATATGCTGAACAGTGGATGGGCGCAGGTAAACAGGGATGGCGAGGTCGTGATCCTGGAGCACGCCCCACCCAGCGGGGAGTATAGCGTCGAGTGGCCCGAACTCTGCATCAACAGCCCGTTCGCCGACCACCTGGAGCTCGAGGTATGGGAGGCGGCGAGCCTAGGCCCTGACGCAGTAATGCTGGACAGCTTCCGCTACCTCCCCGACCCCTCTAGGGCGTGCTACTGTAGGTGGTGCAGGGCGAGGTTTAGGTCGGAGAAGGGCTATGATATGCCGACCGAGCCCGACTGGAGTGATAGTAGGTGGAGGGAGCTCTGGGACTGGAGGTATAGTGTCGCGGCTGACGTGCTTAGGAGGCTGAAGAGGGCGGCGCACGGGCTCCCAATAGTCTTCAACAGTCATCCTGCCGGCTGGGCGGGTAGGATGAATAGGCTTGTCGAGGAGGCCTCGGACGCCATAGACATAGTCTTTGCCGAGTGTAGTGAAGCGGATCACCAGCCCCCGGGCTTCATAGCCGAGATGGTCAAGCTATCGAGGGCTGTCAGCGGCGGGAAGCCTGTATGGGCGACTAGGAACGCGTTCCACTTCTACATGACGACGCTTGCAGCACCGGATCTCCTTGTGAGGCAGGGGTTGAGGGAGGCGTTTATTGCCGGCGGCTCGCCGATGCTGCTCGTGTTCTCCTCACTATACATGATGGATAAGAGGCCCCTGGAGGCCGCCTCCACGGTGTTCAGGGAGGTTGAGGCGCTGGAGGAGTACATGGAGGGGGCTGAGCCTATCAGGTATGCAGCGATCGTGTTCTCGACACGCAGCCTAGACCACTATGGGAGGTTGAAGCCGAGCATCTATGTTGACGACGTGAGGGGCTTCTACTACGCCCTCCAGGCCCTCCACCTACCGGTCGAGTATGTCACGCTGAAGGGCCTCGAGGATGCCGGCGACGGCTACCGGCTTGTCGTGCTCGCATCTACGGCATGCATGGATGATGAAGCGGCAGACACGGTTAGAAGGCTTGCATCCAGGGGGGTGGGGGTTGTAGCGACGTGGCTTGCGTCCGCGATGCATCCTTGCGGCGTGGAGTGCAGGGAGCTGCTGCTCTCAGACCTGCTCGGCGTCAGGCTCCAGGGGGTGCTTAGGCATCCCTGGAGCTACATTATCCTCGGTAGGAGGCTGGAAAGCCTTGTCGGCAGGGCTGTGCTGCCGTGGGGTTTCGTCTCCCCGGATCTCGGCGAGTCCCCCTCCCTCGAGGAGCTCTCCAACCATGCGCTCGTGGATGTCGTGGACGGCGACGTTGAGGCGTGGATAGCGCTGCCGAGCACCGAGAGGGGGTTCGAGTATACGGCTGGTAGGAGTCCCCCAGCCAGGCCGGTCAGGCTCGACGCCCCCGCCATAGTAGCCAGGCGGGCTGCTGGCGGCTCAGCAGTGGTCTACTTCACCGGCCAGCTCGGGAGACTATACTGGCATAGCGGCCACCCCGACTACCTCAAGCTGATAGAGTGGGCTGTCGGCGAGGCCTCGGCCTCGAAGCCCCCCTACAGCGTCGAGGCGCAGGGATGCTTCATAAGTGAGGCGTATAGGCAGGGCGAGAGAGTCATCGTGCACGTGCTCAACACGAGCTACAATCAGCGGGTTCAGTCACTCGGGCTCGGAGGCGCCAGGCAGCCCCTACCCGGGTTCTCGTCGACCTTCCAGCCCCACCCCGCTGTGAGGCTGGCGCCGCTGCTGAGCGTGAAGGTAAGGGTCTCCGGGGAGTATAGGAGGGTGTACATGCCGTTGACGGGTGATAGGCTCGAGGCCAGGTACAGTAATGGCTACACGGAGGCGCTGATCCCTAGGGTTGACGAGTACTCCGTCGTGGTCTTCGAGCCCTGAGCGCATCGAGGAGACTGAGCGCTGGCCCGCCGTGGACCTCCCAGGGGTGTTTTATCCTCCCGTATACCTCTTGCACGTAGCTCCTCCCGAGCATCAGTGACTGCTCCGCGTAGGCGAGCTCCTTCCCCAGGTAGGCTGCGTGGTCGAGCCGGCTGACCATCCCCCGTGCTATTGCTGCACGGTATGCCTCCTCCGCCGACCTGGCTCTTAGAGTCTCTACAACCTCGCCGTCCCTAACCCTCGTTATGTTTATGCAGCCCTCCTCGAGGTAAATGTATAGGTCTCCTGCAGGGTCGCGTCTGAATGGCTCGGCCTGCACCTCCCAGGCGTTCACGACCTCGCCGCGCTGCCTGGGCCTGTAGGGTGTCAGTGGCCTCTTCTCCTTCAGTGCGAGTAGGTCTACCCCCATGTTCTTCGGGTAGGATGAGAGCTTCATCGAGGCTGAGGCCAGGGCCGCTGCCACCATGGCCTCCTCTGCCGCCCTCCTAGCCTTCCAGCTCTCCTCGCTCACCAGCATAACGCTCACCCCGATTTCCGCGAAGAGCGTCATTGATAACGCTATTACGCCGTGGGAGTCCGCGTCCATGAGCTCATATATGTTTCCAAGCCCCGCAAGCAGGGGAGTGTCCCTTAGCCTCTTCGCGGCCTCCAGGTACGCCTCCACGCTGCTTGCAAGCCCCCTGAGCGGTGGTGCAACTACGGGGTCGGCTACTGGCACCAGGCCATGCGCCCGCGCCTTTTCAGCCATTGAGCGGAGCACATCTACCCTCTCCGCTGGGGCGAGCCTGTGGATCTTGCCTGGCTCAGCTGGTATGAGGACTACGGCGACGCCCCTCGGGAGCTCGTCGATGACCCCCTTGGTGCCGGGGTGTAGGGACATGAGTATTGAGGCGCCGGCCCTAGCGGCCTTTACGAGCACCTTTGGCCTCGGAGAGTCCACGCCGACGCAGTCGTACATGTCTAGCATGCGTTTAAGCCTACCCCTTGCATAGTCCCAGTCGTGGGCCTCCCCTAGGCCGAGAACCTGGACGTGGCACGGGCTCTTCTCCGGGGGCTCGCCGAACGCCTCATGCCAGACCATTACTGGGGGCGGCCTCACGGGTAGGAGCATGCCGCAGGGCAGCGTGTACGCCTTCTCCGGCTCGAGGCCTTCGAGGATCCTTGAGGGGTTGGGCTCAGCATCAATCCTGGATCCTGGGGGGAGGCTGGGTTCTTCGCTGCACAGCCTCCTCAGCGCCTCTGGCAAGGCTGAGGCGTCGTCGGGGCCCTTGAACACCTTGACGCCGTGCCTCCGGCTTAGGCTGGCTAGCAGCCTCTCATCCGCGGGGTGCATCCCGGGTATGACTACGGCGTCGTAGCCGTGCCTTGATGCGTGTTCTACAGCCTTCTCGAGCTCGTTGACGGGTATGAGTGTCGCGACGTCTGAGTCGGCAACGTAGACGTCTACGGCTTCGCACCCCTCAGCCCGCTTGGCAGCCCTCTTAACTATTCCCGCTGCCAGCCTACCCGTGACTATTAATACGCGCACGGTGCCCGCCAATGCTACATTCCTGACAGGTTTACGGTTTAATTGCTGAGCTGGGGGTAGGTAGCCCCTGCCGGTATTACGCGTCTTTGCGCCGCGGTAATGGTATTATCTGGCTGTAAATGTGATTGAGATTGAGCCTATACGATGTTATCTGGTATTACGATATGGGTCATCGTGGGCAAGGTTATAGGTAATCTGCGCGAAGTATATTCTTGGACTGGTACCCGATGCTGCCGCTCACACGTATAAGGGAGGCTACTACGGCTATAGTCGAGGAGTACCTGGAGGGGAGCAGCGGTAACGTGAAGGAGAACGCTAACAAGTATCCCGGTCCCACGGGGCTTCTCAGCTACGTTGCTGAGAGGGCTCTGCAGAGCCTCGTCTACAGCGTGCTCCCGGAGAGGATAGCTAAGCTCCACCTAGATGGAGTGGTGTACGTGCATAAGCTGCCCCACAGCCTCTTCATACCGTATTGTGCCGGCCACAGCCTGCGTAGGCTGCTGAGCAAGGGGCTTAAGACGCCAGTGATAACGGCTAGGCCTGCGAGGCACTACGACACGTTCGTCGACCACGTGGCAAACTACCTGATAACGATGCAGCACTACTTCAGCGGGGCGCAGGCCTTCGGAGCCGTGGAGCTCTACGCCGGCCCGTTCATCAGGGGTGATGGGCTCGGCTACCGTGGCGTGAAGCAGGGTGTTCAGAGGCTCATCTACAACCTTAACTTCCCGAGCAGGGTTGGGATGCAGACCCCCTTCACGAACTTCACGGTCGTCCTCGATGCCGCAAAGAGGATGCTTGAGGGTGATACAGCGATCTATGCTGGCCGCGACACGGGTGAGCCGCTTGCAGAGTACATCGATGAGGCCAGGATGTTTGTGAGGGCTCTGGCGGAGGTTCATGCTGAGGGCGATGCGGCGGGGAGGCCCTTCACCTTCCCCATACTCACGTATATGACGACTAGCAGGCTGCTGTATGAGGACGCTGAGGTTTTTGAGGCTGTTTTCGGTGCGGCTGCGCGTAAGGGTACCGGGTACTGGCTCAATACTAGGGTTGTTGACCCGGATGCTGCGTTCAGCATGTGTTGTAGGCTTGTGATACTGAAGGACGAGCTCAGGGAGGCTGCAAGGAGTGGTACTCCGCAGAGGCTGAGGCTGGCCATGAGGGAGCTCGAGGAGGTTAGGGAGGAGAGACTGAGGGCGCTTGAGAGGCAGAGGATGGGGGGACTATGGGCGCTCCCCGATATAACCGGCAGTAAGGCCGTGATCACGCTGAACCTGCCGAGGCTTGTCCTCGAGGGTGGTAGGGACGATGCTGGCTTCGAGGAGAAGCTCTTAGATGTCATGGATGCTGTCAGGGAGGCGCTGCTGTGGTTCACTAGGAGGTATGCGAGGCTTGCTGCAGAGAACCCCGGCTTCTATATGATGCCCCTCGAGTACGTCCCCGAGGTGTTCCAGGTGACGGGCACGCCCTACTTCCTCACGGTTGGTGTGCTGGGGCTTCCCGAGGCGGCGGCGCTGCTGGAGGGCGACCCGTCCGCATGGGTTGAGGGTAGTAGGAGGCAGAGGCTCCGCATGACTAGGTGGATGAGGAGGGTTGTTGAGGAGGTCGTCTCAGAGACTAGGAGCTGGAGCAGGGAGACTGGGGTTCCCTTCAACGTCGAGGAGGTTCCGGGTGAGAGTGCCGCGGCCAAGCTAGCGTCCAAGGATGCTGAGAGGTACCCGGAGGTTCTCGAGTACCTGCCGGATAAGGAGTACCCGATCTATAGTACGAGCATAGCGCCCTACTATGCGCCCCTAACCCTTTGGGAGCGTGTGGAGATAGAGGAGCAGGTGCAGCCCGTCTTCACGGGTGGTGTAATGATGCACATCTTCCTAGAGGAAGAGCCTGTTCCAGAGGCGCTGGCCAGGCTTACGAAGAAGCTGACGGCGAATACTAGGCTGATATACTGGAGCTACACCCCGGCTATAAGCGTCTGCCCGCGCTGCGGCTACACGAGCGTCGGTATAGTGGAGGAGTGTCCGCGCTGCCACTCTGCAACCGAGATCTGGAGCAGGATCATAGGGTATTACAGGCCGCTGCAGCGCTGGCACCCGGCCCGCGCCAGGGAGTTCAGGCACCGGCACCATTACAGGCTTTAGCGCGTTACCTCTAAAACCCGGCAAAACGGGAGCAAAACACCACACGGGAGCGTGCGGGGGTGCCCGAGCCAGGTCTAAGGGGGCGGGCTCAAGACCCGCTGGCGCAGGCCGGCGTGGGTTCAAATCCCACCCCCCGCACCACGCCCCCGAGGTAAAGCAAAAAACCACGGGTCGGCGAAGGAGTCGTATGGAGGCCGCCGTAGCTCAGCGGGAGAGCGCCCGGCTGAAGACCGGGCGGTCCGGGGTTCGAATCCCCGCGGCGGCGCCACCTTCTTTCCATGTAGGTGTAGCTTATTCGCAGGCAGCCCCATACACGATACGGAGTGTAATAATTATTAAAGATAAAAGATAATAGTGTTCTTGTAGCCTCGAATGATTTATTAATGTGTCCGCAATTTACGCG
>CAYZCH010000015.1:0-3501 GCA_964476405.1 uncultured Desulfurococcales archaeon | reverse complement strand
ACTCCTACGACTAATAGCCGAGACCACGGTCAGGCTCGGGATAAAGACGCACCGCGCAGACATAGTCGTGGCCAGGACGGCTAAGGCGCTCGCAGCGCTCGACGGCTCCACAAGGGTCGAGGCGAGGCACGTCAGGGACGCGATGGAGCTAGCCCTACCCCACAGGCTGAAGTCCAAGCCCTTCGAGGAGAAGGAGAAGAAGGAGATGCTCAGGGAGGTACTCTCAACACTCACCCAAGACCCACCACCCCAGCACCACGCAGGCCACCCTCCAAGCAAGGGCGGTGGCGGTGGAGGGGGGAGCGGGGGAGGGCTCCCCATGCCGCCGGGCAGCGGGGGCGCCGAGCCCAGGGGCTTCGAGAGGCGTAGGCTCAGGGGAGGCGGGGCAGCGTGGGCCAGGGGCTGGTCTAGGAGCAGGAGGGTGAGGAGGATTGGGGGGTTCCAGGGCAGGCCTGTGGACGCGACCATGCCCCCCAGGCCCGGTATGGGGGATGTAGACCTCTACGCCACCCTCCGGGCGGCCCTGGCAAGGGGGTCTAGGAGGCCGGGGCCCTGGGACGTGAGGGTCAGGGTGAGGGAGGAGAGGGCGCCGGTGCACCATATAGTCCTCCTGGACGCCAGCGGCAGCATGTACGCGTACGCGAGGATAGCGGCTGCGAGGAGGATAGTTGAGAGGATAGCGGAGAGGAGCTACGTCGACAGGGCACCCGTGACCCTCATAGTCTTCCAGGGCGGAGGGGCACGCGTAGCCGCCATGGCCTCGAGGAACTACTCCCGCATACTGAGGATCCTGGATGGCGTGAGGGTGGGCGGCTCAACACCCCTCCCCCACGCACTACTCGAAGCGTACAGGGTGGCTAAAGCGTACAGGGAGAAGCACCGCGGGGCCGAGACGGTGGTGCACATCGTGAGCGACGGGAGGGCCAACACGCCCCTCAGCAGAGGGGGGAGCGTGGAGCAGGACATAAGGAGGGTGTGCAGCCTCCTCTCAAGGGTGAAGAGGCTCCACGTCTACATATACGACGCGACGCCCCCGAACACCCTCCACCTATACACGTTCAACAGGCTCATAGCGGAGCTCCTCGGAGCCGAGCTCGTCCCAGCGGCGTGAAGGGTATAGGCCTCGGCCCCGGCAGAGGCCTAACACTCTACCTGGGAAAGGGTGCCGCCCATGCACATAGCCGAGGAGATACACAAGCACCTCTACTACTCGGCGCTGCTCGGGCTCGTGGCCGGCCTCGTCCTCGGAGTCCTAGTCCTCGGCCTCGCAAGGATAAGCGGGGGCAGCCAGCCCCCGAGAACAGTGACCGTCACACTACCCGTCCCGACCACGGTCACGCGCACGGTCACCGAGACCGTGGAGGCCCACGGTGCAACCGCCACAGTGACCACGACACACACCGTCACGGTGACTAGGAGGACGCTCTCCCCGCCCGGGCAGATGAGGCTGACATACGAGTCCGGCGGGAGCCTAATAGACATAGTCTACAGCTCCCACGCGAGCAAGACTATAAGGGTTCACGTGGGGGTCAGGATACTGATAGAGGGCATTGGGGCGCTCTACAACGCAACACTAGCCATAGACGAGAGGGAGATAAACGTGACGATAACCCTGAGCCTCCCACAGATACCCCTCGTGAGCATACCAACCCTCTACAACGTCACGATATACCTCCTCCACCACGGCACGATAATAGGGGTTGCACACGGCAGGATGAGGCTGGTGACTACGGGGGAGACGGAGAAGACCGTACTACCCATAGACTGGCTCATAGGCCGCCCAGACCTGCAAGCCATAACCAACGTGGAAATAAAGCTGAAGCCGATAAGGTGACAGCCGGGGAGCAGGAGGGGCTATGAGGGCGCGCGGCGTATCCGAGATAGTGGCGGCGATACTCCTAACCATAGTCGTCCTCGCAGTGGGGGGCCTCCTGGTCGCCCAGTGGCTGTACGCCAGCGGGATATACGCGCAGCAGGCGATGTCCACCTCGGTGAGCCTCACCGAGGCGGCAAAGATCCAGCCGGGGATAGAGTACACATACATAAACAAGACGAACTGCACCGCCTTCGTCTGGCTCTACTGCAGCGGCCTCCCCTGCAGGCTCCTCACCATATACGTGGGCCTCCAACCCTACAACGAGAGCCTCTGGATAAACCCAGGGCAGGTCGTGCTAGTCACCTTCACCCTCACGCCCAGCCAGTGCCAGAGCCTGGTCGTGGGTACAACGGTGCCGGTCAAGGCGGCGTTCCAGACAACGATAATAGAGGCCTCAGCCCCAGTAGCATCCTAGTAGGGTAGGGGAGCCAGGGGCATGGTGAAGGGAGTTGCCGGCATAGTGGCGGCGATACTCCTCATAGTCATCCTGGCCGCAGCCATAGTGCTCATGATATCCGTCCAGAGGCAGCTCACACAGGCTCAGGAGAGCGCGGCCCGCATCTCGCTCGAGAGGCAGCAGCTCTCACTAGCCCTCGAGAAGTCCATCTTCTCATACATGGTCGTCTACACCAACCTTTCCAAGGCAACACTCATACTTAGGAACGCGTTCACCCAGCCAGTACTCGTCCAGAACCCCCTCGTAGTCTACACGGTGCTGAACTACAGCTTCGCCCAGCCACTAGGAACCGGCTACACCACGGTACTCTACAACGAGTCCCTCATCGAGTGCCCGGCATCCACCCTACCCGTGACGAACGTGTCCAGGGTGGAGCTAGACCCCGGCTGCACACTCTACGTAAACTTCACATACACGCTCGAGCCAGCAACACTAACCTCCATAGTATACGCCGGCCCCTCCACACTAGCCGCCGCGGCCACCATAACGGCGAAGAAGCTCTACCCGGGAGAGACGGCGGCAGCCGGGGTGACAGCAACAGCGACCACGACAACCCCCACCACGACCACAGCCACGGCCGGGCCGACGCTCACACTCTACTACCGCTCGGCGGTCATAGCGGACAACTTCTCATCAAACCCCTTCACCTCCGGGAGGCTGCTAATCGTGAGCGGGGGCACCAACTGGACATGGGTTCCAACCGGCTACATAATATACGATAACGCCACTACAGAGGGCCTGCTCAACGGATCCGACGAGGCCGCAGTACTCTTCAACACAACGACCTACGCCCAGTTCCTCGGCGGCTTCCTAAACGAGACCATACCAACGAGCAAGACGATATACATACTGGCGAAGGTGACCGTCAACGCGTGGAACGTGACCAGCCAGCAATACTCCTTCTTTATCTGGTCATGGCTATACGTATACGTGTATGGCGGGGCGGACTTCCTGGCTACGAACTCTACGTCGCCTCAGAACCTCATAATTTATGAGCTATATCGTGACCTAGAGTACTATGTTCGACTTTCCGGCTCCGGCTCGCCTATCGGGTCGCCGAGTATAGTTAACAACTTCACGAATATAACTGTGTGGGTGTGGAGCTCCACCGGCGGCTACAGCCTCAACAACTATTCGGTCGTCACGAGCGTGTTGAACGACTCTATTG
>CAYZCH010000014.1:0-37899 GCA_964476405.1 uncultured Desulfurococcales archaeon | reverse complement strand
GCGGCGCCGGCCTGGTAGGCGTACCCGTATATCACGACGAAGCCGTACAGGCTGAAAGACATTCCTATCGCGCACATTATGAAGTACTTCCAGGCGGCCTCGTGGGCCTCAACCCTCCTCCTGTCCAGGCCTACGAGGTAGACGGTTAGTATCGTGGCCACCTCGAGGAAGACCCATATCATGAAGAGGTTGTCCGAGACGACCAGCAGGTACATCAGCGCGTACGCGGCGTTGAAGAGGAGGCAGGCCAGCCTATCATCGAACCCCCTCAGACCCCCGTACTCCGCCATGACGGCCGTGGTGTGGCGGAGCGGCAGCGCGGAGACCAGGTAGACTAGGGAGACCGTCAGCATACCCCAGGCGGCGTACCTGTCCGCCACAAGCTCCCCTCCCAGGAGGAGGCCTGCGGGGTGCAGCAGGAGCGCTGTGGCGGAGGCTGCCCCGATGAGGCTTGCAGCCACGCCCACGACCCAGCCCGCCTTCGAGGAGGCGGCTGAGGCGATCGCGGCGGCGGCCGCGGCGGCTAGCGGGGCCAGTACAGCCAGGAGCATGGACGCCACCACGCCCGGTCACCCCCTAAGCCTGCTCAGTATGGTTGAGTCGAGGCTCCCCGTCAGCCCGTACACCCTCATGGCTACGAGGGCCCCGAAGAACACGAGGAGTATCGCGTCGGTTGCGAGCCCGATCTCTATGGTCTCGGGGAGGCCGGGTGCGAGGAGGGCTAGCGTCAGGTGGCTGCTGTTCTCGAAGTGGCATAGGCCTAGGAGCTGCTTCACCATACTGCTCCTCGCGACTATCTGTATCAGGCCTATGAGGAACAGCGTGACTGCGACGCCTAGCTCGACGCCGAGCAGCCTCCCCCCGAGCATGTATCCCAGGCTGAAGCCGAGGGCGGCGGCCGCTGCCGTCGAAGCCCAGGTCACACCCGGGCCAGCCACGGGCCTCTCCTCCGTAGCCCTGCTCCTCCTCACGACGCGTAGGAGGATGTAGGGTACGAGGATGGTCTTGGTCACTATGGCTGAGGCTGCCCACGCGAGCATGTAGACGTCTACCGTGAGCCCGAGGGTAGCGAAGACAATGGCTAGGAGGAGGCTCTGCACGGCGTACAGCTTGCACGCCCTCGCCAGCCTCCTCTCATCAGAGATAAGCATGGCCGTCACCACCATGCCTAGGCTGGCGGCCGCGATCACCCATACGCCGGGCCCGCTGAGAGGCATCCTGGGCATCATGGCCTACCACCTCCACGACGCGACTACCACTATGATGAAGTAGACGAGCATGCAGAGGACGTAGACGCTCAGGGAGCCGCTCCTCCTCGGGGCGTTGAACGGGTCTATCAACACCCTCTCGACGAGCCCCGCGAAGCGGTGGTAGAGGCCCGTGTAGTCCCTCTCCCTTATCCACGGCCTCCTGAAGACAGACAACACCCCCTCTATACTCCTACCAGGCGCCCGGAGGGAGAGGGGCTGGGCGCCGGCGGCGGCTGCGCGCGCGAAGCCCGACAGCCACGGGGCGGCCCTGGCAGCCCCCCTCCACGCATAGCCCGCCAGTGCCCCCGCCGCCACAATGCCTGCGAGCACGACGAGCCACGGGGCACCCATCATGGACGCGACGAGCAGGGGGGCCGCGAGCGCGGTGAACCATGCAGCTGAGGCGGCCACCGGGTAAGCCTCCATGCTCACCTCCTCCTCCGGCGCCACGGGCTGGAGGAGCATCGAGAGGAGCCTCCCATAGGCAATGGTCGCCGCGAGCCCCTGAACCGCCAGCGCGGCCAGCACCACGAGCACCCATCCCTCGCCCGTCAGGATGGCGGTTGTGACGAGGGCGTAGAACACCGCGAGCTCGCCGACGAACCTCACCAGCCCGGGGACTGGGAGCATCGAGGAGGCGGCCGCCACCGCGACGCTGCAGGCGCCGCCCTCCCAGCACAGCCCCCCTGCCGAGCCGAGGCTGTCACCCCTCCACACCTCCTTGGCGGCGCCCGCCGCCATGAAGCCTATCGACTTGTAGGCGGCGTGCATGAGCACCAGGGCTGCGAGCGCGGCGGCCAGCTGCGGGATGAAGAGGCTGCAGACCATGAGGAGCCACGCGGCCCCCATGTAGGCTATGGTCGTGTACGCGAGTATCCTCTTACCCTCCCTAGCCCATAGCGCGCCGAGGCTCCCGACCAGCATGCTCGCCGCCGCCGAGGCTGCCACAACCGCTGCGGCGTCCACGCTGAAACCAGCCGAGCCGAGCAATAGTAGGGCCTGGAGGAGCGAGGGCTTGACGGAGGCGCCGCTGAGCACTACCGAGGCGTCGCCGGGGGCCTTCGAGTGGCACGGCGGCAGCCAGACGTGGAAGGGCACGAGCCCGGACTTGGCCATGAAGGCCGTCAGCAGGCATGCCTCGACGACGCCGGCGGCGGTGCCGTGGAGGCCCGTGTACCAGTATATGCCCCTGGAGAGCATCCAGGCGGCGGCCGCGTAGAGGGGCGCCGACAGGACATGGAGTAGTACGAGGTAGAGCTTGGAGGCGGGGCCCCCCTCCTCCCCGTAGCCTATGAGCACGCCGAGGCTGAGCGTCATAGCCTCCCAGGCGGCGAGTAGGCTGAACACGTCCCTGGCGACAACAACGAGGTACATGGAGGCCAGGGCGACGCCGTAGAAGCACGCATACCCCCTACCCCCGCCCCCGCCGAGCCTACGGTACCAGGGCTGCATCGAGGCGCCGACTATCGCTGAGAGCCCCAGGGCCGCGGCGAAGACGGCGCCCAGGGCCCCGAAGCCGAGCCTGGCCACGACACCGCTGCCGCCGAGGATCCAGGGGATCCTGTACACGATGAGAACCCTTGAGCCGCTCGACAGGTAGTATAGTAGCGGGGTGAAGCAAGCGACGCCCCCCGCGGCGAACAGCACCGAGGCCTCGTCCAGGAGGCCTGCGAGGCCCACCAGGCCCCCGATGAGCCAGAGCGCCAGCGGGGCGGCGAGCGCCACCGTGCCCGGAACCGGACTCACCACGGCGAACCACCCATGAGCCACATGTAGATTGCCGGCGAGCAGACAACCAGGAGTGCGAGGACTCCGAGCACGGCCTTCATGAGGGTGGAGGGCTCGCCGGCGTGCTTGACTGGCCTGGGCTCACCCGAGTACACCTCGACGGCGAAACCCATGAATACTATGAACGCCATTATGCTCTCTATTATTGCGAGCACAGAGCAGGCAGCGCCCAGGGGGCCCGAGGAGAACCCCGCAACTATTATCGAGAGCTTGCTGAAGAAGCAGTTGAAGGGCGGCATACCGGCTATCGCCGCCGCCCCTACGACCCAGCCGGCCGCCACGAGCCCCCAGCCCCTCCTCCTACCCAGCCCCCTGAGGGCATCCACGCTCCTAGACCCGAGCCCGTACGCCATGCAGCCGACCGAGAGGAAGAGGAGCATCTTCGCGAACGAGTGGTTCCAGAGGTGGTAGAGGGCCTGGTAGACGCCGCTGCCGCCTATAAGGGTGAATGACAACGCCAGGAACATGTATGAGAGCTGCGTTATAGTACTGTAGGCGAGCAGCCTCTTGAGGTCGCGCTGGGCATAGTACATCGCCGCCGCATAGTACATGGTGGCGACCGATACGGCGACGGCAGCGACCCCTAGGGGCCACAGCAGCCCGGACTCCGCGAAGGGGAGGGTGAACTGGACGAACCTCAGGAAGGTGAAGACGCCGACCTTCACCATGCTGGCGGCGTGGAGGTAGGCGGAGACCGTGGTGGGGGCGACCATGGCCCTCGGGAGCCAGCCGTGGAGGGGGAGCTGCGCGCTCTTAGCCACCCCGGCGAGCAGCATCATGAAGCCGACGGCCGCCAACACGTAGGGCCTCGAGGCACCGAGGACGTGGAGGGCCGTGAACCCCGTCGACCCCGTATAGGCGTAGAGCAGGGCTGAGGCGACGAGTAGGCCGACGCCGCCGACATGGGTTAGCACGAGCGCGTCGACGGCATTGTATGTGTGTTCCCGCTCACGGTAGTAGCCTATGAGTAGGCATGAGCATATGCCTGTCAGCTCGTAGAAGAAGAAGAGGGTCAGCAGCGTGTAGGAGAGGGCCACGCCGACCATGGCGCCCATGAAGACGAGCAGGAGGCCGTAGTAGCGCGGATACCCCGTGTAGACTGGGTGCTCGGCGTTCCTGGGGGACATGTAGTCAAGGGAATAGGCGGCTACCAGGAGGCCGTTCACGAGGGCTACGAGGCCTAGTATGAATCCGAAGAGGTCGAGCCTGAGCTCCACGAGGCCGGGCTCCAGGACGAGCGCCGCACCCGCACCGAGGCTCAGCCAGCAGTAGACCAGCAGGAGGAGCGAGGCGGTGCACGCGGCGACCGTAGCTGCCCAGCACCCTCTCCTGGCTGAGGGCGGCGCCAGGAAGACGCCGGCCGCCGAGGCCAGGGGCACTAGTAGTGGCGCGAGCAGCAGGTAGGCCTGCATGGCGTCGACTCCCTGCAGCTCACCGTCCAGTTAGGAGGAATTAGGGGCGGATTGAAGCTAATAGTGGGTGTCGTGGATTGGTGGGCCGCTATGCGGCAACGGCCCCGTATACCGGCGGCGCTAAACACGCTATATGCCGAGTATCAGCCCCCTCTCCCCCCTCGGGGGCGCCCTCCCGAGCACGGCCTTCTCCCACAGCTCCCTTATCGAGGAGGCGCCTGCGTACCCCATGCCGGCCTTGACGCCCTCGATGAACTCGGCCAGCACCCTCGACACGGGCCCCCTGTACTCGACGAGCCCCTCCAGGCCCTCCGGCACCCTCTTCACTACCCTGCTGTACCTGTCGGCGGCGAACCTCCTCTCCAGCGCCCCCCTGCTGGCCATCCCGCGGTACGGCTTGTACGCCCTGTCCCCGACCCTTATCAGTGGGGCGGAGGCCTCGTCGGTGCCCGCCAACACGTAGCCCAGCATCACGCAGCTCGCCCCGAGGGCCAGTGACTTGACGGCGTCGGCGGGTGTGCGTATCCCGCCGTCGGCTATGACGGGGGTCTCGTCGGCGGCTCCTAGCTCTTCGAGGGCGTCCCTGACCTGCGCGACGGCCCAGGGGGTTGGGGCGAACGCTCCAGCGACCTGCGCGGTGACGCATATCGAGCCTCCCCCTATCCCCACCCTGAGCCCGTCGACCCTCTCGACGGCGGAGACCACGTCCCTCGCGGCCTCAGCCGTCCCTATGTTGCCCGCCACGAAGTCCGCGGACACCTCCTTCACGAGCCTTGCCGCGGCCCGGAGGACGTTGTCGTTGTGGAAGTGGGCTACGTCGGAGACGAGGGCGTCCACGAACCTGTCCAGCATCTTCGCCCTCTCAGCATCGAAGGGCGAGATGGCTGCAGCGACGCGTAGCCTGCCCTCCTCGTCGAGGCTGGGGCTGTAGTCCTGGAAGACCGCGTCGAAGACGACGGTGCCCAGGTAGAGGCCGCCCTCCCTCGACACGATAGCGGCGGTGTCCCTCCCCCCGGCCTCGAGCCCCCTCAACGCCTCCACGGCCTCCCCGAGGCTATACACCCTCCCCCTAGTAGTGCAGGAGGCTACCCTGAGGCCCTCGCGGCAGCACCTCCTGAGCCCGGCGAGCGAAGCGTAGCCGAGCACCCGCCCGGAGGCGTCGACGACAGGCGCGTCCCTCACACCCGCAGCCCTCAGCTCGCCTAGGGCCCTGCAGGCCGGGGTGTCGGGGGATAGGTGGAGGCGTGTCAGGGGGACGGCCGGGTGCTCCTTAACCCTCCTCGCCATCTCAACCTGCTCCTCCCTGCTGCAGTTCCGGTGGAGCACCCCTATGCCCCCGTGCAGCGCCAGGGCTACTGCCATCTCGACGCCCGTCACCATGTCCATGGGGGCTGAGGCCACAGGTATAGACAGCCTTATGTTCCTCGAAAACCTCGTCTCCACGCTGACCCTGTCCGGGTCTACGGGCGCCCTCCCCGGGACTATGTAGAGCTCCTCGAACACGTAGAGCCTGACGCTCCCCTCGAGCCTCTCCACGAACCGGCCCACGCTCCCCCACACCCCGCCTCCGCGGCCTACCCGCCGCCTCCCTATAAGGGGAGGAGGCGGCCCTGCAATGGATCCAGGTGGATCGGCGTGCAGCCGGAGCCCTGGATGGTCGACGAGCTGGCGGGCGTCCTCGGCGTGGACGTTGAGAGGGTCGAGAAGCTCCTGGAGAAGAGGAGTATAAGGTTCATGGTGTACAGGGGCCTCCCCTACTTCAGCCTACGGAAGAAGGTGGGCAGGGCGGATGAGGGCACATGCGTGGTCATGGTGAAGGGGGCCCCGCTCATAGTCCCCGGCTACCCCCACATAGCGAGGATAGGTATACTATCGAGGGCGCTCGCCAGGCACTTCCCCGGCGACGTGGTTGTCGAGGAGAAGATGAACGGGTACAACGTCAGGGCGGTGTACTTCGAGGGGAGGGTGCTCGGCATAACCAGGAGGGGCCTCATATGCCCCTATACGAGCATAAGGCTCGCCGAGCTCTACGGCGAGCAGCTGAGGAGCTTCTACTCCGAGCACGACCCCTACGAGTACACGGTCTACGGGGAGGTGGTCGGCTCCGAGAACCCCTACGTGCGCGTGAGCTACCCTGAGGCCCCCCGCTTCGGCTACTTCGTCTTCGACCTCGCCAGGCGCGGCGAGCTCCAGCCCCTCGAGACAAGGGACGGTGAGGCTGGGAAGCATGGGCTGAGGACTGTGAGGAGGCTAGGCGTCATCAACCCGCGTAGCGCCGGCGCCCTCGAGGAGCTCTGGGGTATACTGGAGTCGCTGGGCAGGGAGGGGAGGGAGGGCGTCGTCCTGAAAGACCCCGACCACGCCGTCGAACCCCTCAAGTACACTACGACGGCCGTCGACATAGCCGACATAAGGGCGGGGATGAGGTACTTCGCCGACGAGGGGAGGGACTACCTGTACTCCAGGCTCGTGAGGATAGGGTTCAGGCTCTACGAGAGGTCGATAGACCCCTCGGAGCTGGCGGCCGAGCTGGGGCTGGCGGTGCTCCAGCCCATGGTAGAGGCCATAAGGGAGGTGGCTGAGAAGGGGGCGTCATACGAGGAGTTCACGCTCCCCTTCCCCGGCTACGCCGAGGCCAAGGAGTACGTCGACTACATGGAGAGGCTCGGGCTCGAACTGGAAGTAGTAGACATAACGCCCTCCAGCGGAAGGGTAGTATTGAGGCTCAGGAAGCCTAAGCCCGAGACGACCACGCTCACTTCAAGGATACTCTCGACGGGGCTGATAGGGTATGACTAGCAGTGGGGAGGAGAGGAGGGAGCGGGGGAGGGGAGAGGTATACGTCCTAGACACGACAGCCGTCACCGAGGCCGGGCTCCGCGCCCCGATGGGCGGCGACATGGGCGTGAGCCTCGAGGAGGCCGTCAAGAGCATAGCGGCGATACTCTCCGAGGCGAGGCTCAGGCTAGGCTACAGGTTCTACATGGCCCCCAGCGTCATGGCCGAGCTCAGGAGGTTCCTCGTAGCCAACGGCGTCCCCCCCGAGGAGGTCGAGGAGCTGCTCAAATGGCTCACCCCGAGGCCCCCCAGCAGGCACAGTATAATGCTCCCCGCGGCGGTCCTGGCCATGCACGTGGAGACGATGAGGAGGAACATAACGAAGGGGCTCAGGGTGGCCGAGGAGGCGGCGAGGAGGGGGTACAGGGCTGGGCAGTCATCACGGGAGGTGGGCGACGTGATAAGGTGGGTTAGGGAGCACTACAGGGAGGCGACGAGGAGGGGTATACTCGACAGCCTCGAGGATCTCGACACAGTTCTCCTGGCCTACGAGCTGAAGGCAGTCCTCGTGACGAGCGACACCGGGGTTAGGAGGTTCGCGGAGGAGCTGGGGATACCTGTCCAGCACCCTAAACCATTCTACTCCATGCTCAGGGACGCGATTAAAAGAACGAGTAGGGGCTAGAGCAGGGCCTCCGCCGCCGGGGTCGGGTACGCCCTCTGCGGCCTCCCCTCGACCCGGACGAGCCCGAGGGCGAGGAGGGCCTGCAGCTGCCTCCTCACCGTCGACTCGTCCTTGTTGAGCCTCCTCGCGAGCTCCTCTATGGTCAGCCCGGGCTCCCTGGCTATAACAGCCAGGAGCTCCTTCTTGGCCCCGAGCTCCGGCACCTCGAATATGTTGATTATGCTCCTCGGTATCTCGACCAGCCTGTATACGTCCTCAGTGTCGAGCTCGACGCGCACCCGCTCCCTGAGGCTCTTCGGTAGGAGGAGGAGGGCCGTGTAGAGCCCGAGGACTATGACCCTCATGCCGCCCGAGAGGAGGAGCGTCACCCTCTCATGCTTCTCGATTGCCTCCCTCAGTATCTTCTTCGTCTCCCTTATTAGGCTCTTGAAATCATATATGGCGTCGCCCAGCTGCTTAAGATATACCCTGGCATCAGCACTATCTGCAAGCCTCTTCACGGTCTCATAGGCTTTCTCCGCCCGGGGTTCAGGCCTCCCAGTAACCAATACTATTTCATCGTTCGCTCCTATCCCGTGCCGCAAAATCGCTCTTACAACGAACTTCTCGTCGAAACCAAAGCTTGCTATGAGGGCGCGTGTCAAGCGTCCACCTCCGGTAAGGCTGTATACACGGACTCCCTAATAAGGGTATTAGTAGTGCTCGAAACTGTTTTACCCATACGCCTGGGTGTAATCACCGGTGACCCGGGGCGGGAACCATGGAGCTAGTGGAGGCGGCTACAAGCCTCCTAAGGCCGCTCCTCCTCTGCGGCTACACAGACGAGGTGCGCAGCCTCTTCGAGGCCTCCTCCCCGAGGGAGCTGGTGGGGGCCATTACCAGGGTTGTCGGCGTGCTGAACACGCGTAGGGGCGGCTGCCTCTGCCACAACCACCACGGCTGCGTCGAGGCCGTGGTGCCGGCCGCCGAGCTCCTCCGCCGGCTGATCCTCCTCGCAGCGAGCGACCCCTCGGCGCTAGTGATGCTGCTCTACTTCGCGCTGAGCCGGTTGTCCGAGGAGCCGTGGTTCAGGGAGCTTGGGTTCGCGGTGTGCGGCTGCCCAGTCTCGCTGGCCCCCAGCATGGCTATAGTGTCTCAGCCTAGGCAGCAGGCCCTCACGTAGGCGGCCCGCTCGCCAAGGGCATTGCCGGCACCTCGCTAGTGTAGCGTCCTGCAACCGGATAAAAACTTGCAGTTTATAGCCAGTGCCGTGCAGGGGCCTTGAACCCGTAACGAGTGATAAGAGTCCACACCCTCCAAGATACCTGCCCGGGGATGTCTGCCTAATGCCTAGGATAGACTCGGGGATGCTGCTCGGAGGCCTGGGCTACGAGTACTACTCGTTCTCCGAGGAGGGCTCGGAGCCCGAGAGGGCCGGGGTCTGCTTCTCCGAGGCCGCCCCCTGCATGGCGTCGGCGAGGATAGGCGGGGAGAGGCTGTACAGGCACCAGTTGGAGACCCTTGAGGCCCTCAGGGACGGGTACAGTGTTGTGCTCGTGGCGGGGACGGGGTCGGGGAAGACGGAGGCCTGGTTCCTCCACGTCCTCCATGGGGGAGGCCCGGCGCTGGCCGTCTACCCCACGCTCGCGCTCGCCGACGACCAGCTCAGGAGGCTTGAGGGGTACTGTGGCGGCTGCGGCTGCAGGGTCGTGGCCATCGACGCCTCGAGGAGGGCCTCTCTGGTCAGGAGGCACGGGACGGCCGGGGCTAGGAGGCTGGTCGCGGAGGCCGACATAGTCGTCACGAACCCGGCCTTCCTCCTACACCAGGTGAAGAAGTACGTGGAGTCCGCCTCCAAGCCCCTCCTGGCCGGCATCCTCGGGAGGCTCGGCCTCCTCGTAATCGACGAGCTCGACTTCTACTCGCCGAGGGGGATAGCGCTCCTCGAGGCGATGGTGGAGCTGGTCAGCCTGTTCAGGGGAGGGGGGCTCCAGGTGGTAGTCCTTGCGGCGACGCTGGCCAACCCCGAGGAGCT
This sequence comes from uncultured Desulfurococcales archaeon, assembly GCA_964476405.1. GTDB lineage: Archaea > Thermoproteota > Thermoprotei_A > Sulfolobales > Pyrodictiaceae > JAADEY01. Next base: position 27,972 of record CAYZCH010000014.1, on the reverse strand, counting down.
ATGCCGCTGGCTGCGCGGCGTCACCGGGAGGCCGTGCAGGGTCGTGAAGGGTAGGGCGTTCAGGGTTCCTAACAGGGTCTACGTCGTGCTGGGTAAGGGTGTTGAGAGGGTATTCGAAGAGGCTAGGAGGCTTGCGTCGAAGGTGGAGGATAGGCTGGACGAGGACGTGAAGAAGGCCCTCAGGAGCATCGAGGAGTTCAAGAGGAACATGTACAGGGTGCTCGGCTACCTCGAGGCCCTCGGCCTCCCGGCCCCAAGCCCCGGCCTAGACCCCGCCGAGATAATCAGCCACTACACCTCCGACGACGTGGTAACCCTCGTGTTCACGAGGAGCATAAACGCGGCGGAGAGGCTCGCCGCGAGGGTCAAGGCGGTGCTCGGGGAGGAGGCGGCGGGGCTCGTGGCCACACACCACCACCTCGTACCCAAGGAGGAGAGGAGGAGGATAGAGGAGGCCGCCAGGAGGGGGGAGGTGAGGGTGATCATAAGCCCGAGGACGCTCAGCCAGGGCATAGACATAGGCCTAGTGGGCAGGATAGTCCACGTAGGCCTACCTATGGACCTCAGGGAGTTCCTGCAGAGGGAGGGTAGGAAGGGTAGGAGGAGGGAGCTAGGGTACACCGAGACCATCATAATCCCCTACTCGCCGTGGGACAGGGAGCTCCTCTCGAAGGGGGTCGACGCGCTCGCCAAGTGGCTCCACCTCCCCCTGGAGAAGACCCTCGTTAACCCGGAGAACAAGTACAGGCTCCTCTTCACCGGCCTGGCGAAGCTCGTCTCGCCCTGGATGAGGGCCGAGCTCTCGAGGGAGGAGGCGAGCGTGCTCCAGGAGGTGGGGGTGCTGACGCCCCGCGGCCTCGACGAGTCGAGGCTGAAGAGGCTCTGGTTCAACATGAACTTCTACGAGTACGGCCCGCCCTACGGCGTCAAGAGGTACATTGAGACGGATCAGGGCCAGGCGCCGCTCGAGCAGATAGGCTGGTGCGACCTCGTCGAGAGGTTCCAGCCCGGCTGCCTCGACTACGCGCAGGACGCCGTCGTCGTCAGGGTCGAGACGTCGCGTGGGAGGAGGCACGCGAAGGCGGTCGTCGAGACCCCGGTGAGGAGGGCGCTGAGGATGAGGATAAGCTGGCTCGAGGAGGCCCTCGAGGAGTACAAGTACACCAAGATGAGCTGGGGCGAGAAGCCAAGCTTCCTCTCCGACTTCGCGAGGGCGAAGATAACGTCGAGGGTCGTGGCGCTCGTGTACCCCCCGAGGAGGGGGTTCGGGCTGCTGAGGAAGATACCGAACAGGGTCGAGTGGGTCGTGTACTCGGAGCGCCCCTACCTCGTGGAGACCGAGAAGGGCCACATGGTGACCTATAGGAGGAAGGTAGTCGTAGTCCCCGTTGAGACCGCGGGCAGCTACAGCGACTACACCTACGGCATGGTTGTGGAGGCCTCCGAGCGCGACGACGCCCTGCTCCTGAGGGCAGGCCTCGCATTCATAATGCTCGTCCTCAGGAGGGTGTTCGGGGTCGAGTTCGAGACCATAATGTATAGCGTGAACGTGCTCGGGGACAAGAAGGAGGTGGAGCTACACGAGCCCGAGTCGGCAGGGATACTCTACACTATCGACTGGGGGGCCGTGAGGAGGGCTGTGGAGGCCTACAAGCCGGACGAGCTCGACCCGATACTCCTCAGGGTCTTCGACGAGATCGCCTACTCCTGGCTGCTGTCACGGAAGATGAACTGGGAGCTGGCCAGGGCCGGCGCCCTGAGGGTGATCGAGCTCCTCGAGCTCCTTGGGAGGGTGAGGGCCGCTATAGCTGGGAGGAGGGTGACCATACCCAAGCCGTCCAGGAGCCTCCGCATAGTAGCTGTCGACTTGGCCAGGGTGGAGCTCGGCGGGGAGAGTGTGGTGCCCGAGGAGCTCATAGGGGTCGGCTTCTTCGACGGCGAGGAAGCGGAGGCCGCGGCCAGCAGGTACCTTAGGCTCCCGTTCGCCAGGCCCCCGAGGGAGGTAACGCAGGCCGAGGCCCTGGTAGAGGATCTCGTCTACTACGAGGGGTTCCGCCTGCTCGTCTACGACAGGGAGGCGTTCGCCAGGGAGGCTGCAGCCGCGGGCCTGAGGAGGCTCGAGCGCCTGGCAGGCGAGGCGCTCGACGTCGCCAGCCTGCTGCCGAGGCTCGGCCTGCCCCGGAACACCCCGCTCGAGCACCTCATCGAAGCCGTAGAGTACCCTGACAAGCCCCAGGTACCGAGCATAGCGGAGGTGCTCTCCTCGAGGAGCGTGAAGAGGCTGGAGGACATGGTGAAGAACTACGTCTCGGCCAGGGCCAAGGCCACCTACATAGCCGCGCTCGCCGCCTCCGCGGCGGCGGGCGTCAAGCTGGCCGGGGGGAGGTCTTGAGTAGGCGCCACTACCTGCTCCTCCTAGCAACCCTAGCCCTACTAGCGGCAGCCATCCTCCACACACGCTGGCCAGCCCCCAGCCACCCCCCGCCGCCCAGCACGGCGGCGGGCGGGGGCTTCACGCTGACCGTGCTCGTCGACAACCACCCTTACCGTAGGGGCTTGGAGACCGCGTGGGGCTTCTCCCTGCTCGTCAGCCGCCAGGGCCGCTACATCCTCTTCGACACCGGCCCCTCGCCGCGGGTGCTCGAGGAGAACGCGGCGAGGCTGGGGGTGGACTTGTCCAGGGTCAGCGTAATCGTTGTGAGCCACCGCCACATGGATCACTGCGGGGGCCTACCAGCCCTCCCCCGAGCAGCCCAGCTATACATACCTCCAGACCCCTGGCTCGCCTCCTACGCGGAGGGCCTCGGCTTCAACCCTGTCGAGGTCAACAATACCAGGAGGGTGGCGCCCGGCGTCTACGTGCTGGCCCCCCTCTACGGGCCGCCGTGGGAGGTCGCCCTCGCCCTCGTGACGGGGAGGGGGGTGGTCGTAGTCACGGGCTGCGCGCACCCCGGCGTAGTCGGTTTCGTGAGGGAGGCGCTCCGCCTGGGGAGGGTGTATATGGTCATCGGCGGCTTCCACCTCGCCGGCGCGCCGGCGGGCGTGGTTAGGGGGGTCGTCGAGGAGCTCGTGTCGCTCGGGGTGGAGAAGATAGCCCCGCTGCACTGCAGCGGGGAGGCGATCGTCGAGTACCTGAGGGAGAGGCACCCGGGCATGCTCGTCGAGGCGGGCGTCGGCTACACTTTGAGGCTCCCCGGAGGCTAATCCCTCCTTATACCCCTCCTCCAGAGACTATACACCCTGCAGGGGATGGACGCCGTGCCGGGGGAGAGGAGCTTCAGGCTCTTCCAGGAGGCGCTGAAGGTGTTCCCCGGCGGGGTCAACAGCCCCGTCAGGGCCGCCGTCAAGCCCTACCCCTTCTACGTGGAGAGGGCTGAGGGTCCATACCTCTACACGGTTGACGGCGAGAGGCTCATAGACTACGTGCTCGGCTACGGCCCCATGTTCCTAGGCCACCGCCACCCCGAGGTTCTGAGGGCGGTTGAGAGGCAGCTGGAGAAGGGCTGGCTCTACGGCGCCCCGACAGAGGCCGAGGTCAGGCTCGCCGAGAAGATACTCCAGTACTACCACCCAGGCGGCATGATAAGGTTCGTCAACACGGGGACCGAGGCCACGATGCTGGCCGTAAGGCTTGCGAGGGGCGTCAAGGGGAGGAAGTACATAGTCAAGTTCGAGGGCTGCTACCACGGCGCCCACGACTACGTCCTCGTCGGCGCCGGGAGCGCCGCCGCCCACTACGGCGTCCCGAAGAGCCTGGGCGTGCCCGAGGAGGCGGCGGGGTTAACGCTAGTCGCGAGGTACAACGACCTCGACAGTGTGGAGAGGATACTGAAGAGCCATGAGGGCGAGGTGGCCGCGATCATAGTCGAGCCGGTCATAGGTAACGCCGGCGTGATACCGCCTAGGAAGGGGTTCCTCAAGGGGTTGAGGAGGCTCGCGGACGAGCACGACGTCCTCCTCATATTCGACGAGGTGATAACGGGGTTCAGGCTCGCGCTTGGCGGGGCCCAGGAGTACTATGGCGTGAAGGCCGACATAACGACGCTCGGTAAGATAATAGGCGGCGGGTTCCCCATGGGTGCCGTGGCTGCATCGAAGGAGGTAATGGAGTATATAACTCCGGCGGGCAAGGTGTTCAACGCGGGCACTTTCAACGCGCACCCAGTCTCCGTGGCGGCCGGGCTGGCGACCATAGAGGTTCTCGAGACGGGGGAGCCGTACCGCGTCGCCTTCGAGGCGGCGAGGAGGGTGGCCGAGGCCCTAGAGGACGCGGCCTCGAGGGCGGGGTTACCACACACAGTCAACAGGGTCGAGGCGATGTTCCAGATATTCTTCAAGGAGGGCGGCGTGTGGAGCTACGAGGACGCGGCCGCGAGCGACAAGAAGCTCTACGTGAGGCTCCACGAGGAGCTCCTCAAGCGCGGCGTCTTCATAGCACCCAGCCAGATGGAGGCTTGGTTCACCAGCGCCGTCCACGGCGACGAGGTCGTCGAGGAGACTATCAACGCTATAGAGGAGGCGTTCAAGGTGCTCAAGCCTTGATGATAAGGGTTGCCACGAGGGGCAGCAGGCTGAGCCTCCTCCAGACAAGGATAGTGCTCGAGAGACTCCTCTCCGTGGAGCCGGGCCTCGGCTTCGAGATAGTGGTGGTGAAGACACGCGGCGACATCTACAGGGATAGGCCGTTCTACATGATAGGCGGTAAGGGGGTCTTCGAGAAGGAGGTGAACAGGGCGGTACTCGAGGGGGCTGCAGACATAGCCGTCCACAGCCTGAAGGATATACCGAGCGAGGTAGACCCGAGGCTCGTGCTGGCGATGACAACCCCGAGGGAGCCCCCATACGACGTCCTCGTCTCCAGGGATGGGGTGAAGACGCTAGACGAGCTCCCCCCCGGCGCCGTCGTGGGCACGTCGAGCGCCAGGAGGAGGGCAATGATAAAACACTACAGGCCCGACCTGAGGGTCGAGCACCTCAGGGGCAACGTGGACACGAGGCTCAGGAAGCTCAGGCAGGGGATGTACGACGCGATAGTCCTGGCCGAGGCGGGGGTCAGGAGGCTTGGGGAGAGGGTGGAGTACTGGAGGATACCAGACCACATAGTCATGCCGCCCCCCTGCCAGGGCATAATAGGGGTCTACACCCTCATGGAGAGGCGCGGCCTCGTCGACCTCCTCGGGAGGGCGAGCGACGCCGAGTCCATGGTGATGGCCAGGGCTGAGAGGGCCTTCCTGGCCAGGGTGGGCGGGGGCTGCCACATACCCCTCGGCGGCTACAGCTTCATCGATGGCGGCGACCTCGTGTTCAGGGCTTCACTCCTAGACCCCGAGGGCAGGAAGAGGGTCGACGTGGAGGTCAGGGGAGACCCCGGGAAACCCGAGCTCGTAGGGATAGACGCGGCGGAGGAGCTCAAGAGGAGGGCAAGGGAGGCCGGAGTCCCGCTGAAGAGGTGACACGCTTGCCCGGAGTCGTCTACGTGGTCGGGGCCGGGCCGGGCGACCCGGAGCTCATAACAGTCAAGGGGCTGAGGCTGCTTAGGAGCGCCGACGTCGTCCTATACGATAGGCTTGTGTCGAGGGAGCTGCTGAGGGAGGTGAAGGAGGGGGCCGAGCTCATATACGTCGGGAAGGCCCCCGGCAGGCACACGTTGAGCCAGGACGAGATAAACAGGCTCCTCGTGGAGAAGGCGAGGCAGGGCCTGGTCGTGGTGAGGCTCAAGGGCGGCGACCCATACGTCTTCGGGCGTGGGGAGGAGGAGTGCATGTATGTGAGGAGCCACGGGATAGAATGCATCGTCGTCCCCGGGGTGACCAGCGCTATAGCCGGCCCGGCCTACGCCGGCATACCGGTGACCCATAGGGGGCTGGCGTCGAGCTTCGCCGTGGCGACGGGGAGGGAGGCTGAGGGCAAGGAGAGGAGGAGCGTGGACTACGCGGCGCTCGCGAAGGCGGCCGACACCCTCGTAATACTCATGGGCGTCGGCAACCTCGAGAAGATAGTCTCCGAGCTCCTCGACGCGGGCGTCGACCCCGGGACGCCGGTCGCTATAGTGGAGGACGCCACGCTGCCTACGCAGAGGGTCACCGTAGCGCCCCTCGACAGGATCGTAGAGGAGGCCCGTAGGAGGGGGGTGAGGCCGCCGGCAGTGATAGTCGTCGGCAGGGTCGTCGAGCTGAGGGAGAAGCTATGGAGGCTGGCGTGAAGCCGCCACGGATACTCGTCATGAGGCCCCCGGGCTCAAGCCTGGCGCCCCTGAGGCGCGTCGGCCTCGTCTACCACGTCCCGGTAATACGCGTGAAGCCCGTGCCCTCGGCCCTCGCGGAGCTCTCCTCGCTCCTCCCGAAGGCGGACTGGCTCGTCCTGACCAGCCCGAGGGCCCCGGCCCTCCTGGCACCGCTCAGGGGGCTCATCGCGAGGCTCAGGAGGGAGAGGGGGCTGAGGATAGCGGTGGTCGGCCCCGCGACCGCCAGGGCTTTGAGGAGGGAGCTGGGAGTCGACCCAGACCTGATCCCCGCATCGTTCCACGGGAGGAGGCTGGCCGAGGAGCTCCTATCAGTGAAGCCCAGCGTCGTGGTCGCCGCCAGGGCGGCGAGGGCGGTCAGAGACCTGGTCGAGGTGCTCCGTGGAGCCGGCGTGGAGGTTCACGAGGTCAAGCTCTACAGGACCGAGGAGGACGAGCAGGCGGCGTGCATGGCTGTCAGGGTGGCCGCCATGGTCGACTACATAGTCTACACGAGCCCAAGCATAGTGGACGCGTTCATGAAGGCGGCCCGCGTGCTCGGGGTAGACCCGGCCAGCCTCAGGGCGCTCCACGTCGCCATCGGCCCGACGACCGCCTCGAGGCTCAGGAGGTACGGCGTCGAGCCCCTATACCCTGAAGAGTACACGCTGGAGGGCGTCGCCAGCCTCATAGCGGCGGTGAGGAGACGTGTTTCAAGCAACCCCCACCCGGGGGGATGAGCGCAGCCACGGCGCCGAGCCCTAGATTACCCGTGCCCGGCCGCCCCCTCCGTGGGGCCGCCGGCCCCTACACCACACCTGGGAGTCGGTGGGGCCTTGGCGCCGGGGAAGCTCATTGTGGCTGAGAGGGGCCTCCCCCTCCTGGCCTCGGTGCTCCTGGGCTCGGCTGCCGCGGGCTGCGCTGGCGTCGCTATACTGCCGAGCCCCGTCGGGTTCGCCGCTATCGCGGCGTCGGCGGCCAGCCTGGCCGCCGGGCTCAGCCTCTACAGGAGCGTGTCTATGAAGTACTCGAGGCTGCAGAGGCTGGCCGAGAGAATCGAGGTCGCCGGCGGGGAGGTGAGGGTCGGCCTCCACGGCGTCGTCGGGGTGGGCGTCCTTACGGTGTCGTGTAGTGGGTGGAGGAGTGTTGAGAGGAGGTTTAGTGTGAGGGGGAGGCATACGGCCCCCGCCTCACTGAGGCTCGAGGGGGGCTACACGCTGCTCTCGGCGGGCAGGAGGGTGTATGTGGAGGCCCCGGCCGCCTGCATCGTCGGCGGCGAGCTCAAGGGCTGCTGCGTCTGCCTCATCGACCCCTACTCGGCGAACGTCAGGGACACCAGGGCAACCCTCGTGGTGGCCTCCAGGGGCTCGATAGCGGACGCCGTCATCGCCGCCGGAAGGAGGGGGGTGGAGGGGGTAGTGAAGCTATCCGGGCGTGGGAGGGCCTCCGTCTACCTCGAGGCCTCGGGCTCCGGGGGGCTCAGCGTCTCGGTGAGGCTCGCGGAGGTTGGGCCGGGGGGCGAGAGGAGGTTCACCTACCGATTCAAGCCCTCAACCGCAATAACGCTCTTGATAGACCAGGCGACGGTCACGCCCTACGCTATAATGAGGGCTATGGGGCTGCAGCCACCCCTGCTCTCCGGCTTCTCCTCGGCCAGGCTCCGCGTACGCCTAGTGCTCGAGGCCGGCGGCTCGAGGGCTGAGAGGAGCCTCGGCCTCAACCGTTGGCCCCCCGCCGCCCCTCCCCGATGAGGGGGGTGAGGGCTTCAGCGACGCCCCTGAAGCTATAGATTGTATACCCTACCAGCCTCTGGGAGGGCTTCTCGTCTGCGAGGCTGTACGCCTCCATCCACATCTCCAGGTGCTTCTTGGGGAGGAAGACCACCATGTCCCTCACCCCCATCCTCCTAAGCCTCCTCAGTGCCTCGGCGAGCAGGGTTACTACCGTCGAGCGCAGCCTCGGGCTCCTGGCAACGAGCTCCGGTGGGACGTCGTAGCAGCAGGCGGGGTACTCCTCGGCCATCCTGTAGGGGACGAGGAGTAGGAGGTCTGAGAAGTAGAGCCACTCGACGCCCACCGGCCCCCCGTCGCCCCACGCCCCGAGCCTCGCCAGGAGAGCCCTCATCTTCCTCGACGCCGGGCTCCTCGTGTACGGCTTCACCCTGCTGCAGGGCGTTATGAGGGCGGTGGCCGCCGCCGGCCTATAGGCCCCCAGGAGCCATGACCAGTACCTCCTCACCGCTGGGTGGCTGAAGGCCTCCCTGCCCCTCAGCCACTCGGCCCGCTCCACGGCAGCCTCCCCTCCAGGTACTCCTCTATGCACTTGGCGGCCTCCACGCCGGACTTCAGGGCTCTGCCTATCGTTGATGCACCGTGCACCACGTCCCCGGCGGCGAACACGCGCTCCACGCTGGTCATGTGGCACCTCCCCGTCGCTATGGAGCCCTTGGGGGTGACGCCGACCCCTAGGCTTGTGAGGCTGGGCGGCGGCGTCGGCTTGAGCCCCACCGCCTCGAGCACCGTGTCGGCCTCGAGCGTGTACTCGGTGCCTGGTATGGGCTCGGGCCTTGGCCTACCCGACTCGTCAACCCCGGCCAGCCTCATCTTCACGAGTTTTACCGCCTCGAGCCTCCCCGAGCCTATGTACTCGACGGGTGAGGCGAGCTCGACGATCCTTACACCCCTCTTCTCGAGGAGGCTGAAGGCGACGGGGCCCGCTGGGGCCTCGAGCCTCGTCCTCCTATACACCAGGTAGACCTCCTCGGCCCCCATGTCCATGGCCACCATGCACGCGTCGACCGCCGTGTGGCCCCCTCCGACGACGACCACCCTGCCTGGCTTCGGCGGGCTCGTCGACGAGTACCCGAGCATCCACTTGTAGAAGGAGACTATGTAGCCCGAGGCCGCCATGACCCCGGGGAGACCGGAGCCCCTTATCATCAGCCTCCTCGGCCTCCAGGCCCCCGTCGCTACGAGTACAGCGTCGCTGCTTGAGAGGAGGTCGTTGATCAGCCTGGAGTCGGCGTGGACGCCCCTGTGGAACACGACCCCCTCCCTCTCGAGCTCCTCGACCCCCTCCCTGACGCTCCTCCGCGGGAGCCTGCCGTGGTAGACTCCGAAGGTCAGGTAGCCGCCGGGCTCGGGCATGGCGTCGTATACGTCGACGCTGTAGCCTATGCATGTGAGGTAGCCGGCCGCCGCCAGCCCGGCGGGGCCGGCCCCCACGACAGACACCTTGAACCTCTTGGCCGCCCTCCTCATCTCCCTGCAGTAGATGAACCTCAAGGCCCGGGCTCCTCAGAGTATAGCGGTTAGCCCCAGCCTTCTAAGCGTGCTATCCTCGGGGATCCCCTCCCTGCTCCAGCCCCGCAGCGCATAGTACTCGTCTAGGAGCGCCTCGTACCTCTCGGGGTCTAGGCGTGCGCCGCGGAGCGGCCCCTTGGTGAGGGGCTCGCGGAACCACCTGGCGGGCGGCCTGTCGAGGCTCCTGCTCCAGCCCCCGAGGAGCCTGACCCACAGCAGCCTTATGAGGCTGTACACCCTGTCGCCGAGCAGGTCTATGTCACCGAGCCCCATCGAGATCCCGGCTGCCTCCCTGAGCATCCTCAGGTAGAGCTTTATGTCGACGCCCAGCTCCACCCAGGGGAACCTGCAGACGCAGACGGACTCGAAGAACCCGCCCCTTATATTCTGTAGCTCCACGAGCTTCCTCGCCTTCTCCGCCCCGTACCCCGTCCTGTCCGCCTCGACCTCCCATGCTATGAGCCAGGCGTCCTTGTGGTGTGCGCCGACGGGGGACGTTGCATACGCTAGGGCCATGCCGGGGGCGGCGTGGCAGTCGTAGCCGCTCACCTCGAGGCCCTTCACGTGCATGGCGTACTCCTCTCCGCCGATCCTCTTAGAGGCGTAGGCGACGCCGCGGGCGGCGACCCTGTATATGCCCTCCCAGCCCTCAGAGACCCCCCTCATGAGCTCCTCGTAGCCCCTCACCCAGCCCCAGTGGAGGTCGGGCTCCCTCACCAGCCCCCTCTCCCTCGCCTCCGTCAGGAAGGCTGCTACGGAGCCGAAGCTTATCACGTCGACACCGTAGTCGTCGGCCATCCTTATCAGCCTGGCTACCTCCTCGATCCTCCAGATGGAGAGGTTGGAGCCCAGCATTGCGACGCCCTCGTAGTCGAGCTCCGAGACACCAGCGCCCGTCTCCACCCTGTGCCCGCACTGCATGTTGCATGTGGGGCAGCCGTGGAGGCCGCGCCTAAGCTTCTCGAGCACCCGGTGGCTCAGCTCGCCCACGTCCTCCACCCACGCCTCCCTGAAGTTCATGACTGGGAGCACGCTCGCCTCCCTAGCCCACTCTACAACGTATAGTGTGCCCGTCCTCATCCACGACTTGTAGAGCGGGCTCCCACGCACGGCGGAGTAGAGGAGCTTCGACGCCTCGGTGACCTCCTGTCCGCAGCCCGTGCACGCGAAGACTATGGCCTTGAGGTTCTTGGAGCCCATCACCGCGCCGATGCCGGGCCTCCCACCGCTCCTCCCGAGCCCGCCCGTGACGACCGCGTAGCGTACGAGCCTCTCGCCAGCCGGCCCTATCGTGAGGACTCCCGCCGTGCGGCCGTACTCCGCCCTAAGCCTCTCCGCGGCCTCGGTCGCGCTGAGGCCCCAGAGATCCTCCCTCTCCTCGAGCCATGCGCCCCTACGTGTCACGACCAGCACGCTGGGCCTCCTAGCCCTACCCGTGACGACTAGTGCGTCCAGCCCACAGCACCTCATCCTGTAGCCCGCCCAGCCCCCGATGTTGCCGTCGCCGTACCCCATTGTTAGAGGGCTCCTGGAGGCCACGACGACCTTGCTCGTGCCGGGCGCCACGAGACCCGTCAGGGGCCCCCTGGCCACGACCAGTATGTTGCCGGGTGAGAGGGGGTGCTGGCCGGGGTCTAGGTGCCGGTAGAGGATGTAGGCGGCGAGCCCCCTCCCGCCGAGGAGGAGCCTCGCGGCGAGGCCGTCGTAGCGCGTCCTCCTCCAGGTCGATGAGGATAGGTCGAACCAGAGGATGGTCTTCGACCAGGCTAGACCCGTGCTGGCAATAGGCAGCACCGGGCTACCTGCTCGACGCTGCATGGTTTAAAGGGTTTCCGGCCAGCAGGGCCCACCTATATACCCCCGCACCCCAGGGGAAACACTGGGTTAACCGGGGATACCCTATAGCGGCGCCCGGAGAGGGTCTCCATGGAGGAGAAGAGGAGGAGTCTTGCGCCGAGGGGGGTCTCCGTTATAGCTGACTGGGACGCGGACGGGGCCACATCCGCCGCGATGATAGTGTATGCTCAGGAGCACCGCCACCTCTACCCGTTGAGGGGGAGGCATAGCGTCGAAGCATACCCCAGCGGGCCGAGGGGGTTCCCCGACGCGTTGAGGGAGGCGTGTACGCCCGAGTGCCCGGAGGCCCTCGTAGTGCTCGACATACCCTTCACAGAGAGGGTCTACGCGAGCCTGAAGGCCATGGAGAAGAGGTGCGGCTCAACCCGCGTCATATACATAGACCACCACTACTCCAGCCTCTACGCCGTCAACAGGCTGCAGGAGCTCACGGAGGAGGTCTACCTCGGCCACAAGCCCACAGCCATACTGACGTACAATATACTGGCCAGCCTCGGCCTCAGGAAGCTCACGCCGAGGCTGGCGGCGTTCATGAAGGCCGTCGGAGTGCTCGAGAAGAGCAGGAAGCCTACCCCCGGGGAGGTGCGGATCATAAGGCTGGCGGCGTCCATATCGAAGGCATCCACCGTTCTACGCGACAGGGAGCTATGGCTGAGGCTCGTCAGGTGGCTCGCCTCCCCACTCCCCGCCGGGACGCCCGTCGACATGAAGGTTATAAGGAGGGTGCTCGAGGTCGCCGAGAAGACGGACAAGGAGATAGAGGAGAGGGCGAAGGAGCTCGCCTTCAGCGCCAGGAGGGTCGGCTTCATAAAGTTCGTCGACGCGAGGGGTAGGTGGAGGGGCCGCGGAGCCTCCGCCCTCGCCTCCAAGCTCTTCAAGATACTCCACCAGCCCGTGGCCCTCCTGGTCAGGAGGGATGATGGGGCCGAGCTCCTGATTATAAGGACGAGGGGCGTCAAGGCGTACAGGATAGCCGTGGGGCTGCTGAGGCAGGGGCTCGCCGACAACATCGGCGGCCACTCCAGCCTGGCCGTGGTCAAGCTCGTCCAGGGAGTCGACATGGGTAGGCTTGAGGAGGCCTTGAGGAGGCTGAGCTTCAAGGCCGAGAGGGCGGGCGACGAGGACGTGTTCTAGCGCCCCTTAAAAACCGGCGGGCTCAGAGCTGCTGGACCTCGAAGACGCGGAGTATTGTCTTCGCCAGGTGCTCGGGCTTCGTGTACCACTTGTCATACTTGTATTTCTGGCCCTTGAAGCTCAGCTCCACTTCCTCCCCCTTGTCAACGATGTTCATCACCGTCTGCATACCCTTCATTATCTTCAACGTCGAGCCCATGAGGAACAACTTGTAGCCCTTGGAGGTCAGCTTGGGGCTCAGGAGCTCCTTGAGCTGGGAGAGGTACTGCGTCATTGCTTATCCCGGGCCCCCAGCTGTGATCAACAGTATTAAGTTTTACCCATACCGGTGGTGAAGAGCTCCGTGTACGATGCCCTGAACGCCTTTATCCCGGGCGTTGAGAGGGGGTTGACGCCCTTAATCCTCGCGAGCTCCAGGCTAGCCAGCCCGGCGACCAGGGTGCCAGTCATCATCTTCGCGAGCGCCGAGCCCTGGTCGAGGCCTAGCTCGACGACCCTGTCGCACCTATACCTGTCCGCGAGGAAGCGGAGCAGCTTGCTGCACTCGCCGCCCGTGTCCACCAGGACTAGGACTAGGCCCTCCGGGGCCCTTGTCTCGACGAGGTTGTGGAAGGCCTCGGGGAGCACCCAGGCCGTGGAGAAGTGCTTCGCGTTCTCCGCGAACTCGTAGGTGAAGCGGTGTAGGAGGCCCCTGTAGAGGCTGCAGCCCGTGAAGACGGGGAGCCCCCCGGCCGCGGCCTCCGCGAGCCCGGACGCCTCCTCCCTAACCCTCCTCCCCGGCCTGAGGGCTGCGACCCCCTCCTCGAGGAGGGCGTCGCTAACCTTCACCAGGCCGAGCCTCGAGAGGGCCTCTATGACGGGGTAGAAGAGGCCGGGGAAGCTCGCCCTGGCCGCCGGCCCCCTCACAGCCCTTATGAAGGCTGCTCCATGCTTCTGGGCTAGGCTCTCGAGCCTCCCCCCTCCGGCGACCACGAGGAGCTTGGCCTTCCTCTCCACCGCCTCCTCGAAGCACTTGACTGTCTCGAGCGTGTTGCCCGAGTAGCTCACGGCGACGACGAGCGTCGAGCCCCCGACCCAGGAGGGCAGCCTGGTACCCCTGACCGTGGCGACGGGCACCCCGCCGTGGAGCGCTGAGAGGGCCTCGACGTACTCGCCGACGATGCCTGAGCCCCCCATGCCGCAGACGACGACGTTCTCTACTCCATCCCCCAGCTCCTCTGGCAGGCTGGCCTGCCTGGCCTGCTCGAGGGCCTGCCTAGCCATCCTCTCCCATGAGAGGTATGCGTCTAGCAGGGCCTGGTACTCCTCCTCGAACAACAAGGATGCGGGCACCTCGCCTGTGCGGAGTCCCGGGTCTCATACGGGGAACCCTATCGACTTAAGCCTCTTCGCCGCCAGCCTCGAGTCCTCCTCGGGTAGGAGCTGGAGCGCCTCGCGCAGAAGCCTGGTGTCTATCTTCAGCCTCCCCGACCGGTACAAGCTGTATATCCTCTTGAGGTCTTCGATATCCTTCCTCCTCCCGGCCTTCGCCTTCAACGCCACGTAGTCCTCCTTCAACAAGTGCTGGATGGGTGTGCCCGACACCTTCTCGACAGGCGCCCTCCTCAGCATCTCCTCCGGTATATAGAAGTCGTGTATGTTCTCGTAGAACTCTAGGATGACCTCACCCCTCGGGAGCCTGGCTATTATCCTGGGCGTCCCCAGCTCAGTGTAGCTGAACCCCCAGCCATGCTCCGCCGCCACACCCCTGTAGAAGTCCTCCTCTATCAACGGGCTCGGCTCGACGGCGAAGAAGTCAACGTCGTCCTCGAGCCTCCTCGAGCCAAGGTAGAGCTGGATCACCGTACTACCTATCACGACCCCCCGGAACCCCCTAGACCTCAGCTTCTCGATGATCCCCGCCAGGTCACGCAGGCTATACGTCAAGGCTGCGACACCAAGCGACAGTCTAGGGGAAGGGCAAAAGGGGGATAAAGAGCTTCCTACACGACAAGTAGGGGGAGGCAATGAGGAGTGTGGCGGGCGCGACCCCCCGCCGCCGGGCGGAGGGTGTGAAGACGAACACTGGAGCCGAGGCCTCCCCAGCTAGATGACCGTCGGTATGACGCCGATGTGCTCCAGTATTATCAGCGCCGCGAACACTATGAGGATGACGCCGGCCACGGCCTCAGCGTAGGGCACAACCCTCCTGTACTTCTCGAGGATCTTGGTCGACGCAGTCATGACGGCCAGGAGCGGTGCTATGAAGACGGCGTTGTAGAGCGCGAGGAGCGCCAGCTTGGCCGGGAGGCTGTACCCCTCAAGGAGGATGAGGGCGGCGACGTAGGGGCCCGCCGTGCATGGCAGGAGGGTCCAGCTGGCCAGGAGGCCGAAGCCGTAGAGCGCGAGGGGGCCGCGCAGCCCCTCGAGGCCGACGAGGCGGCAGATCCTGCACTCCTCCTCCTCCACGCCACTCCTCCTCTTCAGGGACTCGTATATGCTCCTGATGCCGAGCACGAGCATGACCACGGCGAGTGCGAGGCGTAGGGGCCACCCGACGATCTCCAGTGCCTGTGCAACGCCTAGGCCGAGGAGGTAGTAGCCGGTGTAGACGCCTAGGGCGACCGCTAGCCCCGTGGAGATGGCGGCGGCGGTGCCGCCTGCCGCCGCGGCGGCGACGACGAGCATCGTGTAGAGGGCCAGGAAGCAGGGGTTTATGGAGTCGAGGGCGGCGAGGCCCAGGAGGAAGGGTATTAGCGTCGTCAGGGGCCTCCTCCTAGCCTCCTCCGCTAGCCTCCAGAGGGTCTTCGCGAGCGTCACGTTCCCCCGGGAACCCCCTGTGAGCGTCTCGTTCCCTGACACCGTCTTCACGCCCACCATGGCTGTCCCGTTCTTCATGAAGACATACATTATCACGGGCTCCTTGAGCCCCTGGAGGGCTATCTTGGCGGCTACGCCCGCGACGACATTGTACACGTTGAGGGTCTTGTTCCCGGTGACTATGAGGCCGGGGACGGCGGGGCTTATGATGGCTAGTACTGGCGTGAGCCCGTAGACGAACAAGTACCTGTACCCCTTGGCGCTGGTGACGGTCCCGTTGAACTCGTGTATAGCCTCGATGAGCACCTCGTCGGGCAGCCTCCCCCTACAGGGGGATCCGTAGAGGGCCTCGACGACGGTGTCCGGGATCCCCCTGCAGGCAACAAGGGTTATCTTCACGCCCCCCCTCGCAATAACGTTGAGGGTGTTCTCGTAGTCCCTCCTACTCATCGTTACGCAGTGGCTTATGCTCGGCTCGAGGCAGACGAGCGCCGTCCTCGGCGGCTTGGAGGCGAGCTTCTGCGCCAGCTCCTGCCAGAACTCGGCCGGCTTCTCGCCCACGACGAAGGCCCTCGGCTTGCCGGAGACCTCCACAACTACTAGCGGGACCGCGTAGAGAGTGTTGTGGAACACGGCGTTCCATATCCCGGTATACACCCTGTTGGCTGTAGTGTTGGATGATATGTCGTGGAAGACGACGCAGCCCGGGAAGAGCATGTTGAGCGTCCTGTTCGTAGCCCTACAGTGCGGGCACCTGGGGTCCCCGTAGATGATGAACTTCACCCTACAGCTACCACTATACGCATGGGCCTGCGGGGCCAGCGCGGCCGCCCAGGCGGCCGCCAGGACGAGCACCAGTACGAGTGCCGGCCAGCGCCCCACGCCCACCTTACCTCCCCGCCCCCCTGCACGCCGAGTAGTATTTGATGAGTATTCTCGCCTCATGCCTCTCCACGGGCCTCCCCGGCACGTATATGTGTGTCGTGGGGCCTGTGACCCTCAGCCTTATCCTTGACGGGGACAGGGCCAGCACCCACCCCCTCCTCCTCGAGACTAGTATGTAGGCCCTCACACGCCTAGGCATGACCTCAACCCTCAGCTCCTCGTCGCCCGGGAGGGGGGCGGCGGCCAGGAAGAGCCTCCAGGGCATCTCCTCGACGAGGCTGAGCGCCTCCGAGCAGTCCTCATCTATACTGTACACGGCCTCGACGTTGTAGAAGCTCAGCCTACGGCGGCTCGGCTCCGGCAACGCTCATCCCCTCCCCGGGGAGGGGTCAGCCCCTAGTAACCACGTCACCGCCGCCGTCGACAGCCTCCTAGTCTGCCTACCTTAATTAGTTGGTTCCCTTGGATGCCCTAGTGCTGGAAGCGTGTAGGGTGGGGCCGCGTTGAGCATGGGTGCAGTCGAGCTCATCTCCGTCCTCTTCGGCCTGCTCGTACTAGCAATCATACTGGCGTACAGCGTGAGGGTGATCAAGGAGTATGAGAGGGCTGTCGTCTTCAGGCTGGGCAGGGTGGTGGGCGCCAAGGGGCCAGGCCTGATAGTGATTGTGCCGTTCGTCGACCGTGTACGGATAGTCGACCTCCGCATACACGTGATAGATGTCCCGAAGCAGAGGGTCATAACCAAGGATAACGTCGAGGTGTCCGTGGACGCCGTCGTCTACTACAGAGTTTTCGACCCCTTGAAGGCCGTTCTGACCGTGAGGGACTACCAGTACGCCGTCGCGATGCTCGCCCAGACCACGCTCAGGGATGTGCTGGGCCAGGTCGAGCTAGACGACCTGCTGACGAAACGCGAGGAGCTCAACAAGAAGATCCAGAGGATACTCGACGAGCTAACCGACCCCTGGGGGATAAAGGTTACGGCCGTCACTATAAAGGAGGTGGTTCTCCCCGAGAACCTCGTGAGGGCAATGGCTAAGCAGGCTGAGGCCGAGAGGTGGAGGAGGGCCAAGGTAATCGAGGCTGAGGGTGAGAGGCAGGCGGCGAGGATAATGATTGAGGCAGCCCAGCTCTACAGGGAGCACCCGATAGCCCTCAGGCTGCGTGAACTGCAGACTCTCGTGGAGGTGGCGAAGGAGAAGACACTGATGGTCGTATACCCGATGGCCCTCGGGGCGGAGCTACCGCTGATTGCTGGCCTCGCCAGGATGGAGGAGCTCGGTAAGAGGGCGAGACTTGGAGAGGAGTAGCCTCCCCACCCCCCCGCATACTTTTCCATCGATATAGAGCCTCGCCCCGTAGAGGAGCGCGAGCACGGCTAGGGTCACGGGCACGGCCCAGCTGCACTCCCCTGTGACGACAACCTCGTCGGCCACGGAGACGTTGTAGACGGCCTCAACCACGACGCTCCTCCTATAAGGGGTGGAGGCTAGGGGGATGAGGGAGGAGGCGCACCCGCAGCCCCCGCCCCCCGCGTCGACGACCACTAGTTCGTCCGCGCCGCTGCAGAACCTGCCCGGCCTCCCGCCGGGACACGAGATGATGACCCTTAGGGTCAAGGCCGCCTACGCCCTGCATACTTGCTTAGGAGCTCCCTCCTATACCTGCTCGTAATCTCCTCGAGGACGGTGTAGTTGTGGTTCCTCGCCGCCTCATGCATGTATAGTATGAGTGGGCGTAGGAGCTTCTTCGCGAGGCTGTAGGCGAAGGCCCTTGTCAGGTCCGTGGCTGCGCCGTCGACACCTATGCCGCGGAGCCTGCTGGCCAGCTCCTCGACCTCCTCCCTTATAACCGCCTCGGTGTACCTCATGAGCTCGGCTATGGCCTCGTCGGCAGCCTTCCTGTTCCACACCTTCTTGAACTTCTCCAGCTCCTCCTCTATAATCCTCTCGGCTTTCGGAACCTCGCTCCTCCTAGCCTCTATCAGCTCCTCGACTACGCTCCTTACGTCCTGGAAGCCATAGTACTTCAGCCTCTTCCTGGCCTCCTCGTCCACCATGGGGTTCAGTGAGATGTCTATCACTATGGGGGCCTTCTCCCCCACCATCCAGCTCCTTATCAGTGGCTCGGGGGCGGAGACGGCTATGAAGGCTACGTCGACGCCCTGGAGGATGCATGGCAGCTCGTCCAGGCCGTGGGGCACGCCGTTAACGGCCTCCGCGAGCCTGACCGCCTTGCTGTAGGTGCGGTTGGCGATGTGTATCTCGGCCCTGGGGTACTTCTTGCGTATGTTCTCCGCGATGATGGTACCCGCCTCGCCGGCCCCGATGACGAGCACCTTCCTCCCATCCAGGCCCCCGACGATCCTCTCGGCCAGCTTTATGGCCGCCCCGGGGAACCCTACGCTGCCTGCGCTTATCCTCGTCTCGCTGCGAACCCTCTTCCCCGCCTTGATGGCGCTCGTGAAGAGGAGTGAGAGGTACTTAGCGGCGTATGAGTTGTCGCAGGCGTAGCGGTAGGCGCGGCGCACCTGCCCCAGTATCTCGTTCTCCCCAAGTATCATCGACTCAAGGCCGGCGGCGACGCGGAAGAGGTGGCGGGCGACGCTGAGCCCCCTCTTGACCACAGTGTACTTCGTTGCGTCATCCCCTATCTTCCTACTTATGAACTTGAACACCCTCACGAGGAACTCGGACTCGTTCATGGAGGGTATGTAGGCGTATATCTCGAACCTGTTACACGTGGCCAGGACTATCATCTCGTCGGTGTAGGAGTAGAGCTCCCTGTACGCGTCCTCGACGGCGTCCTCGAGTCTGCGGAGGGCGTCAAGGGGGGCCTTCTGGTGGTTGACGGTTATCAGGATTAGTGAGGAGAGGTCTGGCAGGTGCAAGGCAGCGCCGCACCTCCACGAAATGGCAGCGTCGCCTCCATCTAGGAAAATTGGATGGCGGGGTGGATAAAAATTGCAAGTTTATGTTTCTATGTATATATTGTATCGTTACAGAGCCGTGTACATACCGGTATATACTGTATTTGCGCGGCACCCACAATTCACCACCCCAGGGCGCGTAGCGGAGGGGGCGTGGAGGAGCGTTGCTGACGATCGTCTACCATAGGCCGGGCGTGGCGCGGGAGGAGGAGCTGGTGAGGAGGCTGGCCAGCCTGGTCTCGGCGGCGCGTGGGGAGAGGGTCGCTGTGGTCAGGCTGGGAGACCCCCTCCCCCCTGACCCTGGGAGGCTCGTCCTCCTAATGCATATGCGGGGCGGCCACTGGCTCTGGCTCAGACGCGTCGCCGGCTCGGAGCCAGTGATAGTCCCGGCCCCCGTCACAGCCTCCTGGATCTACGGCGAGGCGCTCAGGCTGTGCGGGCCGGGGCTCTGCAGGGTGTACCTGGTGTACATGAGGGCTAGGAGGGCCGCGGGGCTCCAGGCGTCAGACCTGGAGAGGGTCGTCGCCATGCTCTCCGGGGCCGGGGTCGAGGCGGAGGCCGTCAGCGTCGAGAGGCCGGGAGCCGAGCCCGCGGGGGCTCGGGCCGTGGCTGGCAGCTGCATCGCGGTACCCATGGCAATGTTCAGGGGAGGGCTCCACCGCTCCGCGTCGCTCCTAGCGTCTAGGCTTGGCTGTGGCTGCGCGGAGCCCATGGCTAGATCCGGGTTCGCCGCCCTCGCCTCCTGGCTCACCCTCCTCTAACTAGAGCACCATGAGCTCCCTCCCGAGCCTCTTCCTCCTCCTCGCGGGGAGTATGACCCATGGATGCTTCACCCTGCAGGTTCTACACCTCGCCGACCCGTCCCCGCCGCGCTCAGCCCTGACCGTCACCCCCCACGGCTTCCTGGAGACGAGCGGGTTCCTGCACCTCACGCAGAGGGTGTCTACTAGAGTGTAGGTTGTGTCCCCGTGGAGGTACGTGTGGGGCTTAACCCTCCTCAGGGTCTTGACCTCCTCGTAGGGGTTGTAGCCGGCCACGCCCTCGACCACGAGGCTCAGGGGGGATGTCGGGTAGGCGGCCGCGAGGTGCCGGAGAAGCCTCCTCGCCCATAGCCCCCCGTCGTGCCTCACGTAGACCTCTACGCCACGGAGTACGCTTGACGCCTCAACCACGAGCCTGGACACGTGCTCCCCGAGCCACGCCAGGCTCCTAGAGTACTCGAGGAGTAGTACCTCGAAGAGCCCGGATAGGCTCCGGAGGACGCTGGCCGCGGCGAGCGCGTGGCTCCTCACGATCCTCACAACCCCCTCGATCCTCTCCAGGAGCTCCGGCACCCAGTCTATGAGGAGGGGTTCGGCGCCGTCGACGAGGACTGCGTCCGGCTTGGCGGACTCGACGAGGGCGGCGAGGCGTTTGACGCCCACCCTCCTCACCGCCAACGCCCTGAGGTTCCCGAGGCCTCCCCACCACTCGCCCGGCGGCGTCGAGGGAGGGGCGCCCGGCACCACTATCCTCAACACGAGCCCCCCGGGAACCGTGTTGTAGAGGCCAACCGCCTCGGGGTCAACGTAGCTAGCGTAGACTATCGAGCCGGGCTCGACTAGGCCTATGCTGCATCCCCTGCAGTCGCCGGACAGCACGCAGCCCCCGCAGCGGGCGGTGGCCACAAATCCCCTCCTCCGCCCATCAAGGACTGGTGGTGCAGGGCTTGATAGTTGTTGAGGGGCCCGGCGCGCCTGAGGGCTTCGCCTCGGGGGTCGCGGAGAGGCTGGGGGCGGAGCTCGTCAAGCCCGCCTACAAGGTGTTCCCCGACGGTGAGAGCTACGTGCGCCTACCCGGGGGGCTTGAGGGGACGGTCGTCGTCGTGCAGTCCATGTACCCTATGCAGGACAAGAGGCTCGTGGAGGCGCTCCTCCTGGCCGAGGCCGCCTACGGGGCGGGCGCGTCGAGGGTAATACTCGTCGCCCCCTACATGGCGTACGCGAGGCAGGACAAGAGGTTCCTCGAGGGCGAGCCTATAAGCATAAAGGCTGTCCTTAAGGCGCTCGGGTCGGCTGGCTACGACGCGCTCGTAACCATCGACATACACAAGCCAGAGTCACTGGCCTACTTCCCCGGCAGGGCTGTGGACGCGACGGCGGTCCCCCAGCTGGCGGAGGCTGTCTCCAGGGCCATCAGCGGCGAGGGCGGCGTCGTGGTCGTGGCGCCCGACAAGGGGGCCCTGGCGAGGGCGAGGATGATGGCTGGCATCCTCGGCGCCGAGTACGACTACCTGGAGAAGCATAGGGACAGGTACACGGGCGAGGTAACGTATAGGCCGAAGACGGTGGACGTGCAGGGGAAGACCGTGGTGATAGTGGACGATATGGTGAGCACCGGGGGGACGATGGCTAAGGCAGCCTCGATGCTGAGGGGGCTGGGGGCGTCCAGGGTGATAGCGGCGTGCACCCACGGCCTATTCATAGGCGGGGCCCTGGAGAGGCTTAGGAGGGCCGGCGTCGAGGAAGTCTACGCGGCCAACACAGTCCCCCTCCCCAAGGAGGGTGTCAGGGCTGTCGACGCCTCACCGGCGGCGGTCGAGTCTCTCAGGGAGCTCCTGTAGCGGGACGGGGGGCTACACGCACTACGCGCTGCTCTCCGGGGCGCACCCGACCCTGCCCCTAGCCGAGGCCAGGGCGGTTGTCGAGGCCTGGGGCGGGGAGCCCGGCCCATACCTGGAGATGCTGCTCCTCTACAACCCCCCACCCGGCCCCCGCCTGCTCGTCGAGCAGACCGGGATGACGAGGGAGGCGGGGGAGGCCCTACTGGTCTGCGAGGCGGCCGGCATAGACTACAGGCTGGCCGCCGAGACGATAGCCTCGAGGCTCCCTCCCGGGGCGCAGGTGAGGATAGAGTTCACGAGGCTGAGGGGCTACGCCAGGGGCGTCGTCGACGCCGCCAGCGTGGTCGAGGGGCTCGCAGGGGAGCTCAGAAGGCTCGGCGCCACCCCCACCCCCCGGGCCAGGTACACGGCGAGGGTCATAGTCGTGGAGGGTGTGGCTCTCATAGGGATCCTGGGCTACAGGAGGCCCAGGGGCTTCTTCGAGGAGAGGAGGCCGCACAGGAAACCGTTCTACAAGCCGGGCCCCCTCGACCCGAGGCTGGCCAGGGTCTTCGTCAACCTCTCCAGGCCCGTCCCCGGCATGCTCTACTACGACCCGTTCTGCGGCACGGCGGGCTTCGCGGTCGAGGCCGGCCTCATAGGGCTCCGCGTCGCCTGCAGCGACCTAGACCCGGAGATGGCGGAGGGGGCGCCGGTGAACCTCGACGCCTACGGGGTCGACTACATAGCCGTGGTGGAGGCGGATGCGCGGAGCCAGCCTGTCAGGGGAGGGGCCGTCGACTGCATAGGCACCGACCCGCCCTACGGGAGGAGCATAAAGGTGAGGGGAGGCGCTACCGCAGAGCAGCTCCTCTCGGGCTTCCTCAGGGAGGCGGCCAGGGTCCTGAAGCCGTGCAGGCACGTGGCCTTCGCCGCCCCACACTGGGTCGACGTAGACTCCCTCGTGGCCGGCGCCGGGCTCGAGCTACGCGAGAAACACTACATGAGGGTGCACGGGGGGCTTACGAGGATACTAGTGGTCGCGAGGAAGAGGTGTGGGTGAGGTGGAGGCCGGCGTAGTAGTCCTCGGCTCCTCCGCGGCGGTGCCGGCCTGGGGTAGGAGGCTGCCGGCTATAGCGCTCCTCTACCGCGGCTCAGTGATCCTGCTCGACTGCGGCGAGGCGGCACAGTACGGTATCATCGAGCACGGCGTGAGCTACCAGAGGCTGGAGGCGGTGCTCGTGACGCACCTCCACGGAGACCACTTCCTCGGCATACCGGGCCTGCTGCAGACAATGACTATGAACAGGAGGGGTAGGAGGCTCATCATAGTCGGGCCCGGGGAGCTCAGGGGGTTCATAGAGGAGTGTATAGAGGACAGCGGCACGTGGCCGAGCTTCCCGATAGAGTTCCACGACGCGTCGAGGGTGGAGGAGCTGAGGCTGCCCTCAGGCCTCCGCGTCAAACCCTTCCCGGTCAGACACACGGTGGAGGCCTACGGCTACCTCGTGTCCGAGCCCGATAGGCCGGGGAGGCTAGACCTGGAGAAGGCTGTGAGGCTGGGGCTGCGCCCCGGCCCCGCCATAGCGAGGCTGAAGAGGGGGGAGCCCGTCATGGTCGGCGGCCGCCTGGTCAGGCCGGAGGACGTCCTCGGCCCCCCGAGGAGGGGTTTGAGGATAGTCTACACGGGCGACACGGCCCCGTTCAGGATAGAGGAGTACGTGGAGCCCCCCGTCGACCTACTCATACACGACTCGACGTTCACCTCGGACATGGCTGTGAAGGCCCACGCGCAGGGCCATAGCACCGCCCTGGACGCCGCCGAGGCCGCCGTGAGGCTCGGGGCCCGCGTCCTGCTCCTCACGCACTTCAGCGCCAGGTACAGGGACCCCTCACCCCTCCTTGAGGAGGCGAGGAGGCTGCACCCATACACGTACGCCGCCGTGGAGGGGATGAAGATCCCGTTGAGGCTCTAGTCCCTAGGCATGCTCCTCTCGTATACCGGCCTACCGAGCCTCGTCGGCGGCGCGAGCCAGTCCACGATATCCCTCACCCTCCTCGACTCGATCACGAACACTATCGGCCCCATGGGCGACTCCGCGTCGTCGTCAACGAAGGACAGGTGGCCCACATACGCAACCTGCTTGTTCAGCCTGAAGACGAGCACGCCGTCCCCGAGGCCCCTCAGCAGGTGGCCCCTGGCCGCGTCGAGTATCCTCTCCCTCCTCAGCAGGTCGTGTAGGCGTAGGAGGCTCTCCATCCTCCTCGACTCGGCTACGAGGAGCCTCCTCCCAGCAGACTCCACCACCCGTACACTGTCGGCGTCGAAGACGTTGAGGACGGCCCTCCTCACCTTAGCCAGGCTCTCTGTAGGCCTCACCTCCGCCTCCACCCTCACGTACACCACTTCTCAACACCTCCAGCAGCCTGCGCGCCTCCCTCCTAAACTCCCCCAGACCCCCCTCATTAACCAGCATGTGGTCGGCGAGGGCTATCACCGAGCCGAGGCCGAAGCCCAGCTCCATCATGTCCCTCTCGACGAACTCCCTCCATGTGCGGGGGTCGCCGGGCCTCCTCCTCTCAAGTATCCTCCTGAACCTAGTCCTCGGGCTCGCGTGGACGGCCACGATCTCCACGTCCCCCAGCCTCCTGAAAACCTCCACCTCCTCGAGCGACCTGACCCCGTCGACGACGACTACGCCTTCGACACCCCTCATCTTCTCCGCGGTTCTCTCAGCGACCACCCTCGGCCCGTACCTCTCCCTGAGCATCCTCGCCACCCTTGACAGGTTGGCTGGCGTGGGCTCCAGCCCCATCCTCGCGGCCTCCTCCCTCACGACATCCCCCATAACGAAGACGGGTATACCCATCTCCCTCGCCACGCCCGAGAAGACGCTCTTGCCCGAACCCGGCATCCCCGCGACGCAGACTATCAGCCTACCCACGGTGCCCGCTCACACCCATCGGCCACGGGCTCTATATATGGGTGGGGCCCGGCCGCCGCGGCTCCACGCATTAAACTCCCCAGGGGCTCCTCCGCAGACACAGGCCCGGTGTCGCGGCATGGAGAGGGCTGCGCATCTCGTGTTCGCGGCTGGAGCGTCGCTCGAGGCGCTGAGGCTAGCCGGGCTCCTACGCCCCCTCCTGGGCCTCGCCGCCCTCTTCTCGGCGGCCGTGGGCTCCTCAGTCCCCGACGTTGACCTCGGTAGGGGGCACCGCGCGCTCCTCCACAACGTGTTCATGGCTGTGCTGCTCAGCGTCCTCTTCTACCTCCTGGGCTACTCGATCGGCGGGGGCCTCCTCGCCGCGGCGATGGGGGTCGGCTACGCCGTCGGGCACTTCAGCCACATATTCCTCGACATGCTCACCGTCCGTGGGGTCGCGCTCCTCTACCCTGTGAGCAGGAGGTACTATAGGTTGCTGAGGCTTAGGAGCGACAGTAGGCTGGCTAACGCCGTGGTGGGACTCGTGGGGGCTTTACTCCTGCTCGACACGATTACATCCATGCACCCCCTCCGCTGATAGATACACTATACCCCTGCAGGTTGGAGGAAAAGCAAAAAACCACGTTACAGAGGATAATGTTCGCATGGGTTGAGGAGAGCATGGCTGCAACATCCCCCCTACGTGCCGTGTTAACCGACTTTACAAGGATTGAGGGCGTTGAGGGCGTCGCGGTGATCTCTAAGGATGGCTTCGTCGTCGACTACATACTGCCAGGCGGGGGAGGCATAGACCTCGAGGCCCTCGCCGCAATGATAACGACCGTTTACGGTGCAGCGAGCAGGCTGGGTGAGGAGCTCAAGCTGGGAGACATAGATAACCTGATAATCGAGTTCCGCGGCCACTACGTCCTCTTCCAGGATCTAGGCCCGGCGCTCTTCACGCTGCTCGCCACCAAGGGAGCGATACTGGGTAGGCTGAGGTATGAGATGAGGAGGCAGCGCGACAGGATAAAGGCGGCCCTGTGAGCCCCATATTCTTCACCTTTTTAATGCTCCACGTAGCCCCTATGGTCTCGTGGGGTGGTGTCTGTTTTGTCGAGTGAGGCAGTCAAGTTACTGGCGGGCCTGCTCGACAAGGTGGTCTCCTTCGACGGGGTCGAGCTCGCAGTAGTGATACACGAGGGCCTACCTGTCGAGTACAAGTCGAAGCCCGGCTCGGAGCAGTACGTCGAGGAAGTGGCGGCTATGGCGGCCAGCTACCTGGCCTCGGCGAGGATGCAGACCCTCGGCAACAAGCCCGCCATTAGGAGCATATTGTCCTACGACGGTAAGTTCGTGGCGGTTATAAGCCTCGAGGAGGGGCTACAGTTCGCCATCCTCGGCTCCAACAGGGATGTTGTGGGGAGGCTCGTGGACTCCGTGCAGAAGACCGTCGAGGGGAGGGGGGCTAAGTGCCCCAAGTGCGGCGCCGACCTCGAGCTCGAGAAGTACAAGTGCCCGTCATGCGGCTCGACAATCCCCTTCACGGCGCCCGTATGCCCGTTCTGCGGCGCCCTCGTCGACCCTAAGCCATGCCCCAGGTGCGGCTCGCTGGTATCCTTCATAAAGAAGGTCAAGGCCCCGGCGCCGGCGGCGCCCGCGCCGAAGCCGGCCGCGCCTAGGAGGAGCAGGGTGAGTCCGGGGGCTGTGATAGCGGCTGGCATAGGCTCGTATATAGCGTACGTGTTGGCTGCTTCAGCCGTCGGCATCAACCCGGCAGTCGCCGCAGGCGTGGGCCTCATAGCCTTCATAGCGTACGTCGTCCTCGCGATACTGGCGGCGTAAAAGCAATACAGCAGCTAGCCCAACCGACAGCCTCGGGGTGTAGCCGGGTTTGTTCATAGCGCGTGGCCGCACCATAGCCTTATACTCGGCGGCCTCACGCAACCTCGCCTCAATACTCTCAGAGCTCCCCTCACCCAGGTTCACCGGGAGGATAACCTATAGTGACGCCACGAGGGTGCTGTCGCTCGAGTTCCGCGACGGCAAGATAGTAGGGTGCGCGTACCAGGGCCCGGAGGGCACCGTCCTCGGCGAGGCCTGCATAGACAGGGCGAGGGAGTGCCTCGACAGGGTGGAGGGCATTATAGAAGTGATAGAGCTGACGCCCGACACGGTAAGGATAGACCTGGACTCCCTGCCGGAGGCGAGGCTCCCCGAGCCCCTAGACCCCTCAAGCCTAGTGCCACCCCCCACCACCGCCCCGGCTAAGGAGGAGGCGCCCAGCGCCCCAGCACCCCAGCCAGCAGCCGCCCCGGCCCCCGCACCCGCCGCGCCGGCCGCAGCAGCCCCTGTGGAAGAGGAGGAGCTGGTGGAGGAGGAAGAGGAGATCCCGAGCTATGAGCCTGTGAAGGAGGTGCCGGGCCTCGAGGTCGTGGATGAGCCTCCCAGCCTCGTGGCCATGGCGGAGACCGTTATAGCGGCTAAGAGCTTCAGGGAGGCGCCTAGCGGGGCCTGGGAGAACTGCTTCAGCGCCCTAATAGACCATGCGAGGATGGGGGTCAAGTACGTCGTCTGCGTGGACGCGAGGGGCTGGATCCACAGGGTGCTCCTGGAGGAGGGTAGGAGGCTCTACGCGGTCAGCGTGAAGGGGTCCAGGGTTCTCTACGGCGGCGACTCCCTCGGCCTCGCCAAGACGGGGGAGCCGAGGAGGATAGAGGTGTACATGTAGGGGTGGTTATTCACCCCCTCCGCCTCCTCCACTCCGCCAGCAGTATCGGCGCGATTATCGGGAGTATTATCGTGGCATCTCCGTAGACGACCACCCTCCTCGCGCCCGGCTTGAGCTTCCCCCAGGTGACCGCCTCCCTCGGCTGCGCCCCGCTTAGACTGCCGTCGTACTCGACGGCGGTTGTTATGTAGACCGTGTAGTCTAGGCCTCCGCGGAACTGCGCCCACCAGATCGTGTGGTGCTTGGATATGCCGCCGCCTATGATGAGGGCCATGGCTTCTCCCCCCTCCCTGAAGAACTTCTCGGCCATGACGTCCTCGTCTCTGAACGGGTTTATCTTCGGCTTGCCGTGCACCTGCGTGTACGTGTAGAGCGCAGTCCCGAAGGCTCCGTCGAGGTAGCCTGGGACTATCACCGGCGTCCCCGCCTCATACGCCGCCCTCAGTATGCTGTGCTTGTCCTCGAGGCTCTCGCCTATCCTCCAGAGCACCTCGTAGACCCCGTACTCCCCGTCACCCATGGACTCCAGGACGCGGTAGACGTGCCTCTCTATCCTCGGCCCGTAGTCCTCCACGGGTATGTATATGTTGCCGAGCCTGTGTATGTCGAG
>CAYZCH010000013.1:0-35590 GCA_964476405.1 uncultured Desulfurococcales archaeon | reverse complement strand
TAGTAGCCTATGATTATCCTCGAGTATATGTGTGCGTACTCGCCCTCAAGGACTATCGATGAGTTGAATATGGCCGCTGGCCTGCGAACCGGGTAGTTGCTGAGGTTCACGTGGTAGGGGGACAAGACGCCCAGGCGTTTGGCGATATCCCTGACCTCATTCCTCCTTATCTTGACAGCCTCCTTGAAACCATGCGCCTTCGCAAACGCCTTCTCGCCGAGTGGGGGGCGTGTAGTGGACATGGAGCCGCATACCTCAATAGAGACATGGGGCGTTCAAGGGGGGTAAAAACGGATAGCCTAGTGATACCCGGGGCCATCACCCGGCGCCTAGCTGGGGCGCAGCCTCATAAAGTAGAAGAGCAGCGCCGCGAGCAGCAGCAGGAGCGCTATGACCACCACCGGGTGCTGCACTATGACCGCTGGGGCCTGCACGGCCGCCTGCTGGGTCACCTCGAGCGTGGCTGAGGCCAGCAGCGCGCCACTGTAGATGTCGTAGATGCTGAGCCTATAGACCCCCGGCTTCTCCGGGGCCTTCATCGAGAACAGGGCGTCCGCGTCGGAGCTGAGGGTGACTATAGCATAGCCCTTATCCACGACCTCCACGCTCCCCTTGAACACCTTGGCTACTGTGAGCGCTGCTGGCGCCCCCGTAGAGTTGGTGAAGTGTAGCTCCAGCACGTCGCCGGCGTGCGCCTCCTTATCAGAGCCCGTATACGCTATGGTCACTAGCACTCCGGAGCCCGGGCCGCACTTGGTGGTGTTGAGCGTGATTGCGTAGCTGGCGGCCTGCGCATACGCCACCGTGAACAACACAGCTGCAGCGACGAGCAACCCCGCAATTAGGAGCCCGCGCTCCATGTACCCCTCACCCTCACACACTCAACGTCCTTTACTATCATCTAGTGGATACAGGATACACCCTTATTATGCATAGCTCACGCGACATGAACAACCCTTATTAAAAACTACAAGGCCACCACGACCCTAGAGGGGGTACGGCATGCGCGGTAAGACCATAGCAGCTGTGGCGCTGGCGGCGGTTCTCGTCGCAGCCAGCATAGCCGCGCTAACAATGGCTACTGGCGTGAAGACGCAGCCCCTCGAGACACTGTTCTTCAAGGGCCCCAAGGGAAACGGCACCAGTACGGGAACCTGCACGAACACGACAGGTACACCTACACGCACTAGAACAAGGACGAGGACGGGAACCGGAACCAGCACTGGAACACCCGGCGGCATGAAGAAGTGGAGCATGAAGAGGATGCCCGCGATAGTCACCGGGGTGGTCGTCGCCGCCTCGGGTAGGACGCTGATACTCACGAACACGACCATACTGACGGAGAACGGCACCACAATAACCGCCAACAAGACAATAGTAGTAATACCCGGAGTCCTCTGGTACGTGGAGCCCGGCGACCAGTTCATAAACGCATGGAACGTCACCGAGAAGCTGGCACCGGGCACCCAGGTGAAGGTAGTCGGCCTCCTCATAGAGAGGATGGGCGGCAGCAGCCAGACAAGCTACACGATATACATCCTCGTACCCGGCGTGGTAATCGACCAGACAAACATGGTGAGGTACACTAAGATAATCTAGCCGCCGCTAGACACCCCGCCCAAACAAGCCCCGAGCATTTTTCCCCTCCGCGAGGCAGCGGGCAACACACCCAACCCCAGTAGTGTTACTTCGACGCTCAGCTTAGACCCCGGGCTCCTCCGAGAAGCCCCAGACCGGGTATGTTTATGCGTGGTGTGCGTGTTAGGCTGCTTGGCTTCTTCCCGCGTGACGTGTGCGTGTTGGCTTCGTATGCTAGGCTGAGTGTTGGTGGTGTGGCGTGGAGTGTTGTTGGTAGGGGTGCTTGTCTCGGGTGGCTACGCCTCGTCATCCTCCACGGGTACACGAGCGTCCTGGAGCACGCGGTCTACAGCTTCGAGGCTGTCTGCAGCAGGGTGTGCAGCCACCAGCTGGTGAGGCATAGGCTTGCGAGCTACACTCAGCAGAGCCTCAGGAGGACGAGGGGGCTCCTCGACGAGGCCGCCGAGGAGGCGTGCAGGCTTGTGGAGGGCTGCAGGGGGCCGGACGGCTACGCGGACGCCCTCGAGAAGCTCGCCGAGGCAGCCCACGACGCGCCCGAGGAGGCCTGCAGGGTGCTCTCAAGAGCATACAACGCCCCATGCACACCCACAGTCCTCGAAGCACTCGCACACGCGACAGCAGCATACTACAGGTGCCTAGACAACAACCACCCGGAGGAGTGCCGCTACATACTCCCACAGGCAACACTCACAAGGATAGCATACACCATGAACGCCAGGGAGCTCCTCGAAACATTCCTACCACTACGCATGTGCAGGAAAGCACACCACGAGATAAGGCAGCTAGCCTGGAAGACCTGGCTCCACCTACTACACATACACCCAGAAATATTCACCCACGCAGGGCCAAGATGCATACTACAGGCACAACGAACACTACAAAAACCACTAACAATCATAGACGCACTAGAAAACAAGATACCAGAACCAATACACTGCCCCGAAGGAAAACCAGCCAACAAGATACCCGACTGCATAGAGAAAGCAGCAGAAGAAGCAGGAATACCAATAAAACAAGTCAGAAGACAACTAGAGGACGCGCTCAGGAGGATAGCGGCGACTCCAGTAGCGCGGGGTGCGGCTGCTCCCAGGGGGGTTGTCTAGGCCGGCACGTCACACCACGACCCTCCAGGCCCTCAACACCGCTGCTCCTGGCGAAGCAGCAGTCAGGCACATCGCGCCAGACGACGAGGCCCGGCTCCACCCACGACCATGCACCGACGCGCACCCCCGGCATCAACGAGACGTTCACCCCTGTCTCAGCCTGCCCCCCTATGAAGGCGCCCAGCTTCCTCCTCCCGGTGTCCACGAGCCTACCCCTTATCCTCATCGAGATGTTCCTCCCGTCGAAGCGCAGGTTTGCTGTTATCGTGCCAGCCCCGAGGTTCGCGAACTCGCCGACCACGCTGTCGCCGACGTAGTTTAGGTGCGGCACCTTAGCAGCCTCCATCACCACGCTGTTCTTGACCTGGACGAGTGCCCCGACATGAGCTGATCTTAGAACGACGCTGAAGGGGCGGAGGTGTGACAGGGGGCCCGCGTCGCCGGTTATCCAGGCGGGGCCCTCGACGACGGTTCCGCTCCTAACCACGGACTCCCTCCCAACGTAGACGGGGCCCCTCAGCCTTGCCCCGGGCTCAACCTCCCCCTCAACCAGGGGGCTAACCCTCTCAACAACCTCCTCCAATACCACGCCTACAGCTTCAAGGTACCTCCAGGGAGACCCTACATCAATCCATAAACCATCGTACTCGACGACCCTGACGCTGAGCCCCCTCCGCGCAGCGGCGTTCACCACGTCTGTCAACTCATACTCCCCGCGCGGGCTCGGCCTCAGCTCAGGGAGGAGCTCCTCCAAGACACTACGCTCGAAGACGTATACGCCCGCGTTGACCAGGTTGTCTGGGGGCTTCTCAGGCTTCTCCACGATACGCTCAACCCTCCCCGAGGCGTCAGCGACGACAACTCCATACATCTCTGGCCTCTCCACGCGGACACCGAGAAGACAGACGTCCGCTTCACAGTCCACAACCCTCCTCAACGCATCACCACCGACCACGAGATCCCCATACACGACCAGCAGCCTGTCAGCGGCACGCGGCACGCCACCCCTCAGCCCCGCCGCCACCGCGTCACCCGTCCCCCGCGGATACTCCTGCTCAGCAACACCC
Source organism: uncultured Desulfurococcales archaeon (assembly GCA_964476405.1). Taxonomy (GTDB): domain Archaea; phylum Thermoproteota; class Thermoprotei_A; order Sulfolobales; family Pyrodictiaceae; genus JAADEY01. The sequence goes on along the minus strand of CAYZCH010000013.1, from coordinate 31,821 downwards.
ACCGAGACACCCATGAGGCCTGATATCCACCCGAGATACTCCCTCAACACAGGAGACATGTACCCAGCGACCACCGCGGCGCCATCGACCCCGGCCACGCGGAGCTGGAGGAGGAGCCTGGCAAGAATACTGCCATACCCTGGGAGCGGGAGCAGCGGCTTAGGCCTAGTCGAGGTGAGCGGCCACAGCCTCTCCCCCCTACCAGCCGCCAACACGACGCCATACAGCAATACGGCCCCCACGAGGAGCGGCTGGACACGGCAGAGAATAATACAGGCGGCGGGCCCATGGACGCCCGCTCCTCAAGAACTCTAAAAAGAGGGGGCCGCGGCCCCCTCCACCTCCCGCCGCCTCACCCACTGCTAGCCGAGACAGTCTCCACGGACTCGCCGCCCGCCACGACACGGTACGCGTAGGCCGTGTCACGGGCCAGGACGAGGTGCCAGACGCTGCCGCCATGGACGTGTACGCGTAGCGTGTACGTCCCAGCCCAGACGTACACCCTGAGGCGAGCCGGGAGCGGGAGCCTCAGGGAACCCCTGCAGGGGAGGTCTAGCTCGACGTCGCCGGAGCCCTCGATGCTCACATACTCGCCCGAAAGCCTCACAACCACGCCGTCCAGCACCAGGATCCCCTCCCTCTCCTGCCCCGGCGGGACAGCCTCAACGACACCCCAGCAGCCCTCAAGGCCGCGCTCACCGAGGCAGACCAGCGCCTCATGAGGCCAGGTAGCAGCCACGCTATCGGCGCGCGCCAGCCCACACCTACCATCCATACACAGTACCAGCACCCCTCTACCGCGGACAGTCACGCCAGTGCCCCTCTCATAGGAATGTTACCCGGTGAAAGGGGTTCTAGTATCCAGCCGCCGAGGGGTCGGCAAAGACTGAAAAGAGGGGGATCCAGGAAGATTATGGTGCCGAGGCGCAGCCGAAACAAGAACAACTACAAAAACCGTATCGCGCCGGTTAGAGGGGACCACCCTCAACGAAGACAGGGTCGCTCAGCACCTTCCCTATAGCGGACGCCGCCAGCACAGCGGCAGCCAGTGCCGCCAGGAAGGCTAGCGTTTTATGGGTGGCCAGGAAGGCTACTACCCTAGAGAGCTTGCCCCTCACAGCGTTCACCATGGAGGAAGGGGAGGTGATGTAGCTGTTCCCTCTTCTCGGCCCCAGATGCCGGTAAGGGATAAGAAAGTCCTCTTGGTAGCAAAGGCCTTATCCCATTCCAGGCTCTACACTGCAGTCATACTCCTAATCCAGTACCTAAACCCCTCGCAGGCGCCGAGGTACATAGGCAGGGAGCTTGGGCCGGGGAAGCCCCTGCGCAGGCTCTACGAGCTACAAGACAGGGTAGTCCCCGTAGTCGACCCGACGAGGCTCGGCCTCCGCCTGAGGCTATGCTGGGACTGCAGCGAGGCCGACTACTTCACCGTATACCAGCTCTACTCAGACGGAGACTTCGTGATAGACGTGGGGTACTCGGCAGTCGAGCACCACTGTAGCTGCAGCAAGTGCGACTACTACAGCTACTTCATACGTACACCGATACCGGTAGACAACTTCGCCTCGGGGAGGATAGAGCGGGTATTCGACGCACGGCGTGAGGGGGATGCATACGTCGACGAGGACGTAGTCTCGCCACTGGAGAAACAGAGGTATACGGCCTCACTCATAGCGGCTGCAAGCTGCATTGCCTCCCCCCGCCAGTGCATAGGGTGGAGAAACCTTGTGCAGAAATGCTGGCCCGTTGCCCTCGCCATGAGGTTCGAGCTGATATACAGTAAGTCTAACAGGTGGGGGAGGATAGCGAAGATAAGGAGCAAGACAATACTCGGCCTGCTCAAGAAGGGCGACTACGCCTCCATCCTAGGCTTCTACCCCTCAGGGATGATCAGCGGCCGTCTACTCCTGATACGCTTGAGGATCTCGACAGACCCGCTGAAGGTCGCCGCCTATATTTCACCCTCGGCCATGACCCCGGGGCTCTACTGCAATGAGAGGGGCGCCTGCTTCATGTTCGCCAAGGCGAGGGAGGGGGACGCGGAGAGGCTGCTCTCGAAGCTCAGCGACAAAGGGATGGTTAGGAGCTACGAAATACACGTTATCAAGGGCTCGAGGCACACGACACTCGCATGGGAGATGTATGATCCTCATAAGGGGCGGTGGTGTAGGGCGAGGAGCCCCCAGCAGGCTAAGGCGTGTCATGAGAGGGGTATTGTCCTCTGGAGCAAGGCCGGGATAATAATGTTCGTCAAGGAGGCCCTACAGACGAGGGATAGGGGGGCTTGGGAGCAGTACATGGACTCAGTGGAGTTCCTAGATTCACACTACTAGCGCTACTAGCGCTCACCGCCGCGGCGGCGCTATGGGGAGCAGCGGCGGTGAGCCCGGCCAGGGGGCCGGGCTACCTTGTAGCACCCTGGGCGGCGGGGCCGAGGAGGCTGCTCATCTACTATGGTTGGCTCAACACGTCCCCCGTGGCCAGCTACGACTTCGACGTGCTCGTCACCGCCGCGCCGACGGGGAGGCTGCGTGCCGCATACCTTCCCGTCGTCGAGGAGCTCGCCTCGAGGGGTGTGGAGGTCTACGGCTACCTCCATGACGGTGACCGGCCGGTCGGCGTAGGGTCTAGCTTCAGGAAGTGGGTTGTGGAGAGGGGGGCTGGCTGGAGGGAGTGGCTGGAGTACATGGAGTCGCTGGTCGCTGAGACGAGGAGGGCATACACGGTCGGTGGGAGGTGCGTGCTCGCAGGCATCTTCCTCGACGAGTGCGACCCCGCCTACCTGGGTAGGGGGTGGAGGAGGCTCCTCCCCTACTTCAACGAGGCGTTGAGGGAGCTGATAAGATATATCCATGGCCTCGGCTTGAGGGTCTTCGTCAACGGCGTGAGGGCCTACGCCAGGTACGCCGACTACTACCTCTGGGAGTCCTTCTACAGCCGCTGCAGGGGCGGGCGATGCACACCCGACACCTCGTTCATGGCTAGCGGCGGCGCCGACCAGTACACGTGGGTTAACGGGTACGCCAAGTACGAGTGGCTGGCGAGGGAGGGGCTGCTGGGCAAAACGTTCGCCGTAACCCTGGTGACGGCCTCCGACCCCTCCTGGGTGGAGACATGCAGGGCGGGGTATGTGCTGGCATCGATACTCGGCCTCGCCGGCTGGGGCTGCAGCACACCCGACTACAACTCCGGGGGCGGCGCACCCCTCAACACCCCCGTGGAGCCGCCCGGCGTCATGGTCAACAGAACCGGGGTGGCAAGCGCCGTCTTCATGACGGGGGCGTGGAGCGTCGACACTGTAGGCGTGCGGGTCGACACGCCTTATGGCGGCACGGTGCCCCACCACCCTGTAGTTGACGGGGTGCGCGACGAGGGCTACACGTTCACGTATAGGAGCGGCGGCCTCACCATAAACGCCTACTACTCGGAGGACTACAAGGCCCTCTACCTCTACATTGAGCACGGGGGAGGTGGGGCGGCCGAGGTACTCCTAGACCTCGACTCCAACCCGGCGACCGGGGCCCCTGGAGGCGCCGATGCGCGGGTCGTGCTCGAGGGGCGCTACTGCGTCGAGGAAGTCTACAAGAGTGGTGGCTGGGGCGCACCCACGCCCGTGCCCTGCATGCCGGCGCGAGGGGGGACAGTGTATGAGGTCTCCGTGCCCGGCGCCCATGGAAGGTTCATGGTTGTATGGGGAGGGCTGCGCACGGGATGGATCCCTGTTGCCGAGGCAGCAGGCCCGGCCACCGCCCCGTGCCTCCTAGACCCCCACAGCTACTGGCTCCGGTACGGCGAGCAGGTAGGCCCCGTCGTCGTCGGCGTCTCGTGCAAGAACTCCTCATGGACTATCAGGGTCGCGCACCCGCCCGGCAGGTATAGGCTGGTGATATACACTCCATGGAGGATGGTGGAGGCCAGGCACGTCTCCTGGAGCAGCCTCGGGGCCGGGGCCGTGGCCGTTGAGGCTTCGTGGAGGGGGAGGGGTGTGGACGTCCTGGTCGTGGAGGAGGGGCGGCCAATGCACTGGGCTGAATGGGTGGTGGCCGTCGCCGTGGGCGCAGCCGTCGCCGCCACCGCCGTGCTGCTCGCGGCCAGGCACTATGGCGAGCAGTAGGTGACCGGGGGCGGGAGCCTCGACGGCGGCTTCATCTTCTTAATCTCCTCTATGCAGCCGAGGCCGAGGCCGGGGCTGGCGCCGACGCCGAGCAGCTTGGCTGCCTCCAGCAGCTTCTCGAAGTCTTCGACGAGGGGCCTTGAGGCCACGATTATGTATTGTGCATCGCCGCTGAACACCTGCTCGTAGGTGTCGTGAGTGACCTTGATCTTGATCCTCCTCACCTTGAACTTGTAGAGCTCCACCCTGTCGGCCAGTATCTCGGCCACGCTCTTGTAGTCTATGGTGGATATCATGCTTATCCTCCTAGCTATGCTGGCCAGCATCCTCCTCGGCGACGGGTAGCTCACGACCACTCCGTGGAACCTGTAGAACGTGGGGCCGTGACGGACGCTGTAGATTGCTGCGCACGGGTCGCCGCCCTGCACGTCTTCGGCGACCTTGCGGGGGTGGGGGACGGTGAGCTGCTCTGTCTTCACCCTGACGCTGTGCACGTTGACTCTGGGGTCGAGCTGCCCTATGCCCGTGACGAAGGAGTTCACGACGTCCGCTGCCGTCACCTTGCCGGGTATATCCCAGACGTAGAACTCGAAGAAGTACCTCCTTCCACTGATCAGATCGTTCCCGGACGAGATCATGGGGCCGCCGACGGGCCTCACGGGGGTAACCCTGAAGAAGCCGCCTTGGGGGGCGACGATACCCGCAGCCGTCAACGCGTTATAGAACAGCTTGTTGGCGAAGGCGCCGCTCCAGCCGTGCTTCATGGAGATCCGCCTACTCGGTGTAAACTCTACCTTGCCGTGGTAGACTGTGATTGTGATCGTGCTGCTCATTAGGGCTCCCCGATGCAGTATGGTCGAATACACGCTATAATCCCTAGCCTCGCAGCTCCCCCTTATACCCGCACCCCCAACAGGATTCCCTGGTGGAGTTGCCGGTTTGAAGGGCTGGCCTCACGAGTCCAAGCCCCTCCTAGTCTTCTGGGAGACGACGAAATCCTGCCTACTTGCATGCAGGCATTGCAGGGCCGAGGCTATAACTAGGCCCCTGCCGGGCGAGCTGACTACAGAGGAGGGCTACAAGCTAATAGACGACGTGGCCTCCTTCGGTAAGCCATCCCCAATACTAGTCTTCACGGGCGGAGACCCCCTCATGAGGAGGGACATCTGGGATCTAGTATCGTATGCCACGCGTAGGGGGATAAGGGTCGCCATGGCCCCCGCCGTCACGAAGCTGCTCGACGAGGAGGCCGCCGAGAACATGAAGAGGTACGGGGTGAGGGCCGTCAGTATAAGTCTCGACTCGGGCGTGCCCGAGATCCATGACGGTATAAGGGGTATAAGGGGAACCTGGAGGAGAACCGTAGAGGCAATAAAGATGCTCTTGTCGAAGGGTATAAGGGTTCAGGTCAACATGCTCGTCTCCAGGGACACCGCCGAGACCATACCAGAGACCATAAAACTCATACTAGACCTCGGAGTGCCGGTGCTCGAGGCATTCTACATAGTCCCCGTCGGCCGGGCGGCGGAGGAGATGATGCTGAGCCCCCAGGAGTTCGAAGACGTCTCACACCTCCTCTACGAGGCGTCCAAGTACGGCCTCGTAGTGAGGACCACGGAGGGGCCGATGTTCAGGAGGGTCTCCCTCGAGAGGATGACCCTGGAGAGGAACGGCTACAACCCCGACGAAGTACTCCGAACAGGCCCGCTCTACGCCAAGCTCATAGAGAAGATGAGGAGGATCCTCGGCGAACCAGTGGGCGAGGCCAGGGCGTCGACGACGGGGACGAGGGACGGTAAGGGAATAATATTCGTTGCCTACAACGGCGACGTGTACCCGAGCGGCTTCATGCCCTACAGCCTCGGGAACGTGAAGGAGGATAGCCTGGTGAGGATCTACCGCGAGCACCCGCTACTCAAGCGTATAAGGAGGGCGGAGTTCCACGGGCGCTGCGGCGCGTGCGAGTTCCGCGACATCTGCGGGGGCAGCAGGGCTAGGGCGTACATGGTCACCGGGGATCCGCTAGGCGAGGACCCCGCATGCCCATACAGGCCGGGCGAGTTCACGGAGACTGCTAGGAGGCTTGGAATAGACACGGAGAACCTCCCAATACTGCCGCCGCTCAGCATACTCCCGTAGGTGGGGCCGGGTTGATCGGGGAGGCCGAGAAGAGGATACTCATGAAGCTGCAGTACGAGTTCCCGCTGACCCCTACACCGTACCGTGACGCCGCCGAAGACCTCGGGGTGCAGCCCTCCGAGCTCCTCAGCACGCTCCGCAGGCTCTCGGCCGCCGGCGTCCTGAAGAGGATAGGCTTCTACTACAACCCGCGGAGCCGGGGAGTCGGCGCCGCACTCGCCGCACTCGCGACACGCGACCCTGCCAGGGCGTCCGATGAGCTGTCGAGGAGGCTGACGCTGACACACAGCTATGTGAGAGACCACCCCGTCTACAAGCTATGGGTAGTGGCCAGGTACAGGGCCCTCGACGAGCTCCTAACGGCCCTCGAGGAGGCCTGCAGGGCCACCGGCTGCACGGACTACCTCGTGCTGCCGGCCACGAGGCTGCACAGGCTATCCGTCAAGTACGACCTCCACCTCGGAGTGTCCAGGGCCGGGCCATACTCGAGGGTGTCCCTAAACCCGCCCAGCCCCGAGGAGCTTGGGGTGCCGCCCCGCCTACCCGAGCTAGTCCGCCGCCTACCCCTAGAGGAGCACCCGTACGCACGCGCCGCGGAGGAGCTGGGGGTCAGCGAGGAGGAGGTCGTGGAGCACGTGCACAGGCTCCTCAGGGCGGGCGTCCTCGGTGATCCGGGTGCGACGCTGAACGGGGGGCGCATAGGCTTCACCGTGAACGCTATGTACGTCGCCGAGCCCGTACCCGGCGCCGACGCGTGCTCCTGGGTAGCCGACAACATCCCCTACGCGACGCACGTCGTGTCAAGGACTGTGATGCCGGGGGACGCGTACTGGAGCTACACGTGCTTCTTCATGGTGCACGCGACCTCCACGGCCAAGCTCAGGGTGGTCGACGAAGAGCTGTCAAGGGCCCCGGTCACGAGGTGGGACAGGCTGCTGAGCCTAACCGATTTGAAGCCCGGGGCCCAGCGCTAGACTGCACATGGGGGCTGGAACCCAGTGATACCCCTCTCAGTGATGGTGACGGGCGAGGGCACCGTCTCCGTGAAGATAAAGGGCCGCTACGGGCCTGGGAGGCCCTCCAGGTTCACCGACGTCCTCCGCCCAATAATCTTCTGGAACACGACATACCAGTGCAACCTCAGGTGCAGCCACTGCTACATAAGAGCCATGGCCGAGAGGGCGCCGGCGGAGCTCGACACCGAGGAGGCGCGCGGCCTCGTCGAGCAACTAGTCGAGATGAGGATCCCCCTCCTCCTGCTGAGCGGAGGCGAGCCGCTAGTAAGGGAGGATTTCTGGGAGATAATAGAGCCCGCCAAGGGCAAAAGGTTCCCCAAGCTAGCCCTCAGCACGAACGGAACACTCATAGACCGAGAGACCGCGGAGAGGCTGAAGGAGTACGGCTTCACCTACGTGGGCATATCCATAGATAGCCTCAACCCCGAGTGGCACGACAAGTTCCGCGGTGTCCGAGGAGCGTTCAACGCCGCCGTGAGGGGGATAAAGAACTCCATCGAGGCAGGCCTCGACGTCGGCGTGAGGACGACGATAACGAGGTACAATGCCGGCGAGGCCCCAGCAATAGTTGACTGGTGCGTGAGAAACAACGTGCCCAGGCTGAGCCTCTACATACTAGACACGGTGGGGAGGGGGGAGGGGCTGAAGGACTGGCTACCCACACACGAGCAGCTACACTCCATGGTCGACGCGCTCATCGAGGCCGCCAGGAGGAATAAGGGGAGGATAGAGATACAGCTCGTGAGGGCGAACTTCCTCGGCATCTACCTGGCGGACAAGCTGGCGAGGAGCAGGGAGGAGTTCAGCCAATACATGGAGATGCTTGAGGCCCAGGGAGACTGCGGGAGGAAGTCGGCAAGCATATACCCCGACGGCTCGGTCAAGCCATGCCAGTTCGTAGACTGGGTCACCATAGGGAACGTCAGGGAGAAGAAACTCAGGGAGATACTACGCCCAGACAACCCCCAGCTCAAACCATTCCTAGCAATACACCGCAACCTCCGCGGCCCCAAGTGCAGCAAGTGCCCCTTCAGGAGGATATGCGGTGGAGGCTCGAGGAGCAGGGCCAAGATACTCACGGGAGACCCCTGGGGAGACGACCCACTCTGCATCATAGACGACCCGGTCGCCCTCGCGGAGAAGTGGGGCTACAGAGACCCGCTCCTAGAGGAGGACGCGTGTTTTTAGACAGTTCAACGGGGCGCAGGGAGAAGCCCCTTCCTCCCGGGGGTTTATTAAAAACACTAGCCTGGATCCGGCAGCTGCCAGCCCCTGCCTAGGCTCCAGTGAGAACCCCTAGCAGGAACCCTAGCAGCGGCGCGCCGGCGACCAGCGTGGAGGTCGAGGCTATGTTGCCCGAGGTTATGTTCGCTATGAGGCCCTGGTACATTGTCTTGACGCTCTCCATGTCACACTCCACTTTCAACGCGCCGAGGCCCGAGAGGTAGCTGGCGCTGGAGCCCAGCAGCGCGGCGATGAGCATCAAGACGTAGGCGAGCCTGGGCTCACCGAGCAAGACCATCAACAGCCTACCGGCAGCGAACCCGGCGATAAACCCCGTCAGCACCAGCAACGCGACCTCTTGTCCAGCCATCACTGCCGCTCACCATTTAGGGGAGTTGAGGGTGGAGGGCTAAAAATACGGTGCACACACCTATGTTCAGCCCGTCGGCAAAGCGACTATTATGCTGTGTAGCTCGAGGAAGACGAGTATAACGAGCGCCAGTGTGGCCAGCTCCAGTATAACCATCGTAGCCATGAACTTCTCCAGGGAGTCGCAGGTCAGGGGCACCGCGCTCACCCAATGATTATACCCACGCCCCCGGGGAGGCTTAAGTACAGGTGGACGGGGAGGCCGAGGATCCCGCAGACGAGCACTACGAGCAGCATGAGCAGGTAGTTCTCCAGCGTCTTGCCCGCCTCCTCGGGCACGCCGTTAACGTATGAGACGGCGACGGCGGCTCCGTAGACGACTGCTGCTGCGAGTACACCGTACACGGTGGTCCACGGTACCGCGAGCGCCACCCTCCCTCCTCCCCGCCCTGCCCTGTGCTGTGGCGGGCTAAGCATCCTAGGTTAAGTGACCGTTACGAGTAATCTTTTTATTACGCGTCACACTCTGCAAACCCTGGGTGTCAGGGTGTGCCCACCCCGGAAGGAGGGGTTGGAGGAGGTCGCACACCTCCTACAAGCGCTTGCACACCCCCTAAGACTACGCATAGTAGCGCTCCTAGCCGTGCACGGGGAACTCTACCTCGCGGAGATCGCGGAGAAGCTTGGAGTCTCACGAGCACTGGCAAAAATACACTTGAAGAAACTGGAGCAGGCCGGCCTAGTGGAGTCCGTGGTGAGGCTGGAGCAAGGCAAGGCGCAGGCGAGGAGATACTACCACCTAACATGGAGCACGAGGATCTGCCTATCACCGGAAGAAGTGGTGGATCTAGTCGAGAAGGCTGGAGGAGGTGAGGGGAATGGACAACGTGGATAAGACGTTCATAACGGTATCAGTGATCGTCTGGGCCTGCCTAGCAGTACTAGCCGCAACCGTCGGCGTATACTCCATCGTAGGGACGGTGCTGACATTCATAGTGTTCCTCGTAGCGGTCGCGGGCTGGGTCAAGCTGGTGAAGGAGTGGCTCAACAGTAAGGGAGGCAGGGAGGATGAATTGAAGGAGGAGATACGGAGGCTCAGGGAAGCCGTAGAGGAGCTGCGTAAAGCCATCGAGTCCTAGCCACGCACCCGGGGGTGGTTTTTATGAAGAGGTTCTACATCCACCTAGCAGCCATAACGGCGCTGGTCGCCACACTAGCGGTCCTCGCCGTGGTTGCCACCCTAATACTCCCACCGATAACCCTCAACCTCCCCGCCCTGAGTGTGACGTGCACAAAGCCGAGGAAGACCACGCTGCTCGCATCCCCCGCGGCGCCGTCGACCCTGAAGCTCAGGCTCGTGGGCGTCGAGGCAAGTATAAGGGCTGAGGAGGGGGGCGGGGTCGAGGTCTCCGTGGCTGATATGGGCGGCTGCATAGAGAAGGAGGCTAGGCTCTCGGGCGGCGTGCTGGACGTCGAGGTTAAGGGGAGGGGGTGCTGCAGCGTCACAATAAAACTCCCCAAGACGAGGTATAGGAGCATCGAGGTCCACGGCATGGCCCTACAACTCACCATAGACGGCGTCAACGCCGAGAATGCCCTGATAGACGCCGAGGAGGCCAACATAGAGGCACACTCGCTAAAGCTCGGGGGGCTAGCACTGCGACTCGAAACCTCGAACGCCCACATAGACGCCGAAATCACCAAGTCAGCAAACATAACCGCCTCGCTGACGAGACTCCTCCTACACGTCACAAGCCCCGACGCCGAGGTGCTAGTCAAACCAACGATAACCACGGAGTTCCAGACCACCTGCAGGGGCCTGGAAGGCCCAAGGATACTGGTGTCGGCCATGACCTCAAGCATACACGTCATCTGCAGGGGCTGAAGCCGCGGGAAGGAGGAGGGGGATGGTGGACCGGCCGGGATTTGAACCCGGGACCTCTCGGATGCCAACCGAGCGCTCTTCCAGGCTGAGCTACCGGCCCAACACTCCATGAACCCATTGCGGCCTGCGCGGGGTTATATCGGTTTCCTCGCAATTTTGAAAAAGGAGACGACTGTGGAGTGAATCAATGGCCTCCCTCCGCGTGGGGGCCCGTAGCTCAGCCCGGTCAGAGCGCCCGGCTGATAACCGGGAGGTCGGGGGTTCAAATCCCCCCGGGCCCACTACTCCTCCTCCCCCCGCGTGTAGTGTGGCAGCTCGTTGAGTATGTATGCCTCGACTATCTTCGCCTCCGCCTTCCTGAGGAGCTCCGCGAGCGTCGACACCGAGAGTCCGAGCTCCTCCGCCAGCCTCCTGAGGTTCACCCGGCGGGGGTAGCTGTAGTAGCCTTTCAGGTAGGCCTCGACCAGGATCGCCTCCTGCTTCGGCGTCAAGCCCGTGTCGAGGGGGCCTATGGGTTTGTCCTCCAGCACCCTGTACCCCTGAGCCTCCAGCTCCCTCCTGATAGAGTGTTTGGCGACGACGAACTCCACTATGACCCCGCGGGGGGTCACCACGACCGACTTGACGAGCGAGGCTGGGGGCGCCGCGTCGAGGGGGCAGGTGTGCGGCTTGCAGACCCCGCGGGGCACCAGGATGCGGTAGAGCCTGCTATGCTTAGTCGCCTGTATGCACTGGTAGCGTAGATCCTTCTCAGCCCTCACGGTGGAGTCGAGGCTCTTGAGGCTCCGGGGCGGCCCGCGCACCGCGACCCACAACTCCTCGGTGTCCCCGTAGATCCTCCTGTCGAGTATCCTTGCGGCCAGCCCCGCGTTCACAGGGGTCTTGAGGAGTAGTTGGTGTATGTAGCAGTTGTCGTCCCTCATGCAGACTACAAGGTAGGGCTTGGTATTCATAGCTGGCTACTCTCCCCCGGAGCCACCCGCTTAATACTGGTCGACGGAGCGTTAGAAAACGATATCCTCTTCACTGCACGCCCGTCGCGTCTGCGAGCAGTGCACGGTCTATCTCGACGTACTTCTCAACCATCCTGACTATGGTCTTGAAGTACTCCAGCTTGGAGTGCTTGTCGACGCAGCTCCTCAGCTTGGGGAGCCAGTCGAGGTGCCCCTTGACGAAGTTGAGCTGCTTCAACAGGAGGCTCCTCTTCGGCTTCTCCTCGCTACACTGCCTGGTCGTCAAATGGTGCATGTACTCCAGCTCGACGACGAGGTGGTCTGGCGGGTAGCGGAGCGTCGTCAAGCCCTCGGAGGCGTAGAGGGCCTGCAGCTCGGCCATGAGGAGGAGGCCGGGGGCGGTGTAGTAGGGGCCGACGAGCCTGACCTTCATGCTCCCAGCCTCCCCCTTGTAGACGTGCTCCCTCAGCGGGCACGGGGGCTGCGGCATCCCCAGCTCGAAGAGGGCGACGTACTCCGCCTGGAACATGTCCCTCCCTATGCTACCCGCCTCCCTCTTCAACAGCTCGAGCGCCTTCATAGCCATGGCTGAGAGCTCGCCGAAGCCCTCATGTATCTCCCGGGCATCGCCGAAGACCCTGCTGGCCTCACGCAGGAGCTCCGGGAGCTTCTCGAAATCCTCGTCGTATGGGTAGTCGACCAGCCTAGCCACGATATAGTAGGCCAGGGGCCTTATCGGGCAATGCAGGCTCTGCACTTCAACCCCCTGCACGATCCAAGGTGTTGCAGGCACGGCGTGGAGGGTTTAGAGGGGTTCGAGGCGCCGCGACTGTTTAAACACAGGAGTGGAGGGGAGAGGGGAAAACAGGCTGGGCTAGAGCTTCCACGTCGGATACATCGTCAGCACGCGCATAAGCTTGCTCTTAGAGCCCTTCGCCCTCTCCTGCTCCAGCACCTGCTTCACGCGGCGCCAGTCAGGCCCGAAGAGCAGGTCCATGTACTTCTCATCGTACCTCGGCGTGCCATCAGGCCTCGGCGGCGTCAATACAGGCGGGATGTAGAGGACTCTTGGCACAACCCCATGCTTCTCCGCGAGGACTGGCAGTAGTGGCAGCGCCACCTTATACTCCTTCGCCAGCACGTAGACAGGGCTCATGGGGTCGTCTATCCTGCCGAAGTATATCGCGCGCTGCGGGCACGTCCTCACACATACCGGCGGCTCGCCCCTCTCGAGCAGCGGCGCACACATTATACAGTGGCTGGCCTTCTTCCTCTCGAAGCTGAAGAACATCCTCGCATACGGGCACGCCTGCACACACTGCATGCAGCCGCCGCAGAACTCGGGGTTCACGAGCACGGGGCCCTCGGGCAGCTTTATGATCGCCGTACCAGGCATCGGGCAGACCCTGAGACACGCCGGGTTGTCGCAGTGCATGCACGCCATAGGCAGGTAGAAGAACCACGCGTCCTCGGGGCGGCTGCCCTCCCCCTTATCCCAGTCCCAGTTGGGGCCGAAGCCTGGCAGGGGCAGCGGGTATATCCTCGGCGGCACCGTCGACTCCTTGTTCTCGAACAGGTTCTCGTACCTGAACTTGGCCTCGGGCTCGTAGTCCTCCCTCTTCAGCTCAAGCCCCAGCATCTTCTTGTTTAGCCAGTTCTTCGGATACCCCTGCCCGGGCCTCGTCTCGACTATCCTCCACCAGATGTACGGCGCCTCATACTGATCCGTCTTCCACCACACCTTACAGGAGACAGCGCAGGCCTGGCACCCTATACACTTGTTCAGGTCTACGACGAACACGTACCCCTTATCCGGGATCTTCACGGCCACACCCACTCACCCCGCGGGACGGGTTCACCTCCACGTGTCTGAAAGGGTTAGGGTACTGGGCCCTTGTACTTCCTTATAGCCACGCTCGTGTCACACTCGTTGCCCGTCACACCCCATAGGTTCCAGCCGTAGTGGATGTGGTAGAACGGCGGCTTCGGCTCCTCAGGATACTGCACCGCCTGCGTCGGCTTCGGCCTTATCGGCGTCACCCCGTTGAACCAGCCCTTCACGAACGTCGTCATCTCGGCGCCGTTCGCTATCCATACCTCACCGGGCTTGACGCCCGGCAGCACCCTAGCCAGGGCTACGAGCGAGCCATAGATGTTGTAGACCTCGACTAGGTCGCCGTCCTTTATCCCATACTTCTCCGCATCCTCCTTGCTTATAGCCACCGTCGCCATGTAGCGCTGGAGCCTCAGCAGCAGATCCATGTCACGGAACGTGGAGTGCGTGCCCCAGCGCTCGTGCGGCGTGTTCAGCTTCAGCGGGGCCGGCTGCCCATTCGGCAGCGGGTCAACCTCCGGGTGCTTATACGTAGGCAGCTCCTCTCCAAGCGCCAGGAAGTAGCTGTGGTCTATGTAGAACTGCTGCCTGCCGGTCAGCGTCTTGCCGCCGTGAGGCACGACGCTGAGGTACCTCGATATGAAGAGCACCGGCACCTTCACTCCGCCAGGCAGCGTTGTCGTCTCATAGTGGAGCTTGCCTCCAGCCGGCCACGGTATATACTTCTCGACGTTGTCCCTCCAAGGCGTGTGCGGCCTCTTCCTCGTCTGCGCCGACGGGAATGGCACCGGGTGCTTCTTTATCAGCTGGATGAGGCCGTATATGTAGCCGTCGACGTCTCCCTTGAACAGCTTCTCCTCAATAAGCTTCCTCACCTCGGGCGCTAGCTGATCCTTGTACTTAGCGTAGCCCTCCGGGTCAGGGTACATCACCGGGCTGTGCTTCAACACGAAGTGCGCAGCCATCTCGGGCGTCTCTAGGCAGCCCTCACTGCACAGCCCCTTGAAGAACGGGTTCTCCTTGCACTTAGCGTCTATGAACTCCTCATACACCTTGGTGAGGTCATGCACCACCTTGTTCCTCGTATCATAGAACCTCACACCACCCCTCCTCGCAGCCTCCATCGATATCGCCTTAGCCAGCATCTTGAATATCTCGAAGTCGCTCCTAGCCTCGCCGAGGGGCGGCACCGTCTCGTTCAGAGCCTGTATGTATACGTGCATCGGCGTCGTCTCGACATCGAACTTCTCGTACCAGGTCGCGGCCGGCAGCACGTAGTCGGCGAACACGGCGGTGGTACACATACGGAAGTCTATGACCACGATCAGCTCGAGCTTCTTCGGATCCCGGAACCACTCGAGCGTCTTGAAGCCTCCCTTGCTCTGGTTCAGGAAGTTGCCACGCCATATTATCATAGCCCTAGGCCTCTTAGGCGGCTTCGGGTACACCGGAACCCAGCCCTCGGCAAGCGCCTTGAGTATCAGGTAGTTCCTGAAGCCCCTCACGTTCCTCGGGTCGGTGCTGACGGGCTCCTGGAACTTGCCCGGCAGCGGGCCCGGCAGCTTAGTCAGCCTGCCGGCCTCGATGTCGGCGACTATCTCCTTGAACGTCTTCCCGAGCTTCCACAGCTCAGTGTAGTAGTGCACCCATACGTACAGCGTGGCGTTCTCGGGCCTCGTCTTCAGTATGCGGCCGTACTTGCCGAGCCCCTTAAGCCACACCTTGTACTGGCCTGTGTACTGGTTGAAGTTGCCGCCGTTGACACCTATGTTGCCCGTAAGGGCGAGCAACAGTATCATCGACCTGTTGTTGAGGTCGTTGTTGAACCAGTGGTTGGTGCCGCCGCCCTCGATTATCATGGCCGGCTTTATCCTGCCCAGGAGCTCGCCCAGCATCTTAACCTTCTCCGGGGGCACGCCCGTTATCTCGGAGACCTTCTCGGGGGTGTACTCGGCGAGCCTCTCCCTCAGTATCCTGAACACGGTCTTTACCTTGACCATCCTGCCGTCCTTGAGCTTAACCATCCACTCTCCGTCGAGCACCGGGTCTATACCGTACTTCTTCAGGTTGAGGTCGCGGTTGTCGCCGAGGCAGCCGGGGGCCACGACGGGCTTGTTGCTGTTAGCATCCCATACGTATAGCTTGAAGGGGCTGCCTCCCTCAACCAGGTCGCTCTCACGCAGGAACTTCTTCGTGTCGCAGCGCACGAGGAACGGCATATCGGTGAACGTCTTCACGTACTCCTCGTCGTAGAGCTTATTGTCTATAATGTACTTCGCTACGCCGAGCGCGAGCGCCGCGTCAGTACCCGGCTTAACGCTTATGAACTCATCCGCTATCCTCGCGGTCGCGTTGAAGTCGGTGCCTATGTAGATAACCTTAGTGCCCCTATACTTCGCGTTCGTTATGAAGTGGGCGGCCGCTATACGGCTCTCGGCTATGTTCGTACCCCAGATGATTATGAGCCTCGCGTTGAGCCAGTCGGCCTCCTCGCACTCCTCCGTCTGCACACCCCACGTTATTGGCTCGCCTGGCGGCAGGTCACAGTACCAGTCATAGAAGCTCAGCGGGCCGCTCGCACCGAGCAGGTTGGCGAGCCTGTAGCCGGCCCCCGCCGAGATATAGTTGTAGGCCGGTATGGGCGAGAAGAATACTATCGCCTCACCGGCATCCTTCCCGCCATACTTCGCCGCCTCGTCCTGGATTATGTCGATTATCTTCGAAGCTATCTCCTTGAGCGCCTGATCCCACGTTATCCTCTTGAACTTGCCGCTCCCCCTAGGCCCGACCCTCTTGTAGGGGAAGAGGACCCTCATCGGGCCATACATGTACCTGACGTATGATGCGCCGCGCTGGCACCCCCTAGGGTTGTACTCGTGGCCTATGACTGGGTCGTAGACGTGGTAGTCGGCGGCCTGCTCAAGCCCTATCACGATGTTGCCGTTCACGTACGCCTTCCAGCCACACGCCTGCGTACAGTTACCAGCACAGGTGCTCCTCACGACCTTAGTGTAGGTGACCCTCTGCCCCCAGTAGTACATCGTCGCCATAGCTACCCTGGAGTCCCTGAAGCTCGACAGCGTCTTCATAACCGCCTGGCCCTTCTTGACGTTCTCTATGACCTTTGCTAGCAGCGGCAGCCCGGCAGTAACAGCCATAGCCTTGAGGAACTCACGCCTCGTTACGAGGAGGCCCTCCCTCCTCCGAGGATTAGAGCCCTGCGACACGATGAAGACACCTTGCAGGGACTATCTCTCCACCAGCAACTGCATATACAAATCGACCCCTTACTAGGTTTTACCCGTAGATTTCCGGCGCTCACCCGCAAGGGTTACGCGGCCGCGGGAGCCGCTCGACGGGCAGCCATAGGGATAGTTCGCGCCCTAACGAACGGAGTTCTACTATGCGCACAACCGATGAACCGTAAAGATTTATAGGGGCGAGACCACACCAGTCTACGCGGAGAACGACCCGGATAAGGGAAGCTAAGGAGGCAGCTGGTAGGGGCTAAAACACCTAGGCCGGGTATAGGTAGGGGTGTGATTAGCGAAACGCATATATAGCGGGGGTCATACTAGTAATAATACGGTGATAACGATCCGGCCCGGATCTCCCCCTCAAAAATTGGCCCGCTGGGAGGGGGAGGTTGAGGCGGAGATCTACGCTCCCTCCGCCGATGATGTCGAGCGCCTGCTTGAGGCTTGCAAGCTCTCCCACATGGTCAGGTGCACGGTTAACGGGACTGACGAGGACATCCCGTATGATGTCGGGGCTAGAGCGGTAGTAGTGGTGGAGGGGTGCACCTACCTACCCGACCTGTCCAAGCCGCCGGTCATACTGGCGGCCGAGCTCGACACGATGGCCAAGCTATGCAGGGCCGCCTGCTACCCGATCACCAGGAGGATCGCGAGGCGCCTCAAGAAGGTCGCGCTGGCCCTCGACGCCCGTCTGAACATATGCAACTTCGCCGAGGTGGCGTACGACGCGGTAGTCATGAACAGGAAGCATCACTGCCTCTACGCCTGCCCGCTGCCCGACTGCCTGATGGAGCTGGAGAAGAAGGGTAGGACGCCCTGCGGGATCCTAGTGAAGCCTGTGAAGAGGAGGTGGTAGCGGTGGCGGCCCGGGTCGAGGAGTACCGGCGCTACATCGGCGGCCGCCTCGACTCGCTTAGGGTCTCACTCACAGGGCTCGCACACGACATTGTCGGTGTGGAGCCGGCGTCACCGACCCCTAAGGGTATACTTGCCAGCGTACTGTATAGGCTCGCGGACGCCGTCGAGCCCCTCGACCATGGCGTGGCCGTGGATGTCAGGAGGGCTGCGGGGAGCATCGCCAGCATGGTTGCAGCCACGAGCTGTGTCATCGGGGCTGCGCTCCTGGCGGCTGAGGCCGTGAGGAGTGCTGCCTGGAAGTGGAGGGCGAGGGGGCTGCGCCTGGGTGAGGTGGAGGAGCTGCTCTCAATGCTGACCGGCGCGCTACCCCTCTACTATGAAGTTGCAATCGGGGTTCTGAGGAGGGTTGCCAGGAGCCCTGAGGAGGAGCTCCTACTGGCCGTGGCCCACAGCGTGTCCCCCAACTGGCTCACAGCCCTACTAGCCAGCGCCCTCGGGATAGTTGAGGTGGTGGATAGGCTCGCGTTCCTGCTCGCCGCCGCAGACATGCTGGGCCCCGAGGAGCGTGCGGGCGTATACGTGCTGCGGAGGAGCCACCTGGCCAAGCTGGCTCTGAGGCTTATCGGGGGCTCCGCGTGACCATCTCCTCCCCTCCCCCTACTCCTCCCGTCACTCTACATCCCTCCATGCAATGTATCGTTGATTAGTTGTGTAGGCCGCCGCCAGTATTACGCATATATACTGCACGGCCGCGTAGTATCTAGTATACGCGGTGGGGGTGTTCCTTCCACGTCGACCTCTACTGCTGTGCCGACGCCGCAGTCGATAATGGATGTTGTTGTGAGGGTAAGTAGGCTGTTGGAGGAGAGTAGGAGTAGGCCCCCTCCGAGCCTCGCACTCGACCTAGACGTGTCCGAGGTTGAGGGTGAGGGGGAGGGCGTGTATGTGAGCGCCGTTGATGCTGCCGGGAGCGGGCTTAGCGCCGTCGCTGGTAAGCTTGTCCGGCGTGTGGAGCCCGTGCCGCCGGGCGGCGGCTACTACGCTGTCGATGGGAGTCATAGAGTGTTGGAGTTCAGCAGGATAACGATGGTTGTCTCGAGCGTCGCCGTGGGGTATAGGGATGGCTGTGTCCTCGGCGCGACCTACCCTGATTCGGGTTCTTGGCCCTATATTGCGCTGAGGAGGCTTGCTCCTAGGGGTCAGCCCCCGGAGCCCTTGTCCGCTGGACCCCTCCCCGGGGGGCTGCCCCTGGTTGCTACGAGGCCGCTGGTTGATGCCAGGAGCTTCCTCGACCTCATAAACGTCACCAATAGTAGGGTTAGGGAGAGGCTGATGAGCCTTACCTACGGCCACGGGTATAGCAGGCAGACTATGGCTGACGAGAACAGGACTATGCTGGAGAACTCTGCACTTGAATGGTGTGTGAGGCAGGGCGCCCACAGGATAATCCTGGACGGCCCCCTCTACATGATACCCGGTGGGCTTGTAGCGTATTTCCTGAGGAAGAGCCCGCTGATGGGGTATCCTGAGATAAAGCGCAGGTTCTACATGCTCGCCTACCTGCGCATCATCGCGGATAGGGCGTGGTTGTTGGCGCAGGCGCTGGAGCAGGGCGCTGTCGTTGTCTCGGTGGTCAAGAGGCTTTCGAACTCCAGGATCCTCTCCAGGAGCCTGGCGTACGCTAACGTGATCTCCTCCCCCTCGGCTAAGGACGTCGAGCTCGTCGAATACCTGGTGAGTAAGGTTTCGGGCGGTAAGCCGGGCGTCTATAGTGTTGGGCCCATACTCGTCGCCCTGGACGCTAAGAGCGTCCTCTACCGCTGCACCGCCCCCGTAGCTGGAACCGACTCTAGGACGGCTCCGCGGAGGTTAGGGCTTCCGACGTTCTATCAGATGGCGGCAAGGCACAAGCCCCTATACAGGGACTCTGTAAGGTTTGGCGACGTCGAGAGGAGGTTGACTATAGCCTACTCCGTGATAGCCGGGGTGGACGATAGACAATGCGGGTTCCTGCTGAAGAGGGCCTACTACCTCTACGTGAGGGGGGTTCACGGAGTGACGGCGATGATCAGGGTGGAGGTGCCGTGGCATGCCAGCGAGGATGGCGTGGTTCAGGCCGCCGATGAGGATGGGGCGAGGAGCGTCATCAGTAACGCCATCCGCAACTACGATACTAGCCGTGACGAGGAGGTTCTCGGCGAGGTAGCGTACCTGCTTAACTGGATCCAGCCGGGCACCGTTCCGAGCCCGCTGGGGCTTGCAGATAAGCTGGCTAAGTGCGTCGCTAGGGAGGTCGCCTGGATGGTCTTCCAGGTACTCTCCCGCGCCACAACCCCCACCGGCGAGACCCTGGTGAGCATGCATGCAGGAGAAGGCTAGTAGGGAGCTGGGGGAGGTCATCAAGACCCTCAGCAGCCTCCAGGCTGAGTATAGGAGGAGGGTGGAGCGCGTCAAGGAGCTGGCCAGGCGGCTATCCTACAACGATGACCTCGGCGTCTACATAGTCGGCTTCGTATCGTCTGTTGAGGAGGGTGAGGCCAACCTCATCCCGGTGGATGTACCGCCGACGGTCTGGGTAAGGCTGGCGCACAGGCTCCCGCAGGCCTTCTCCCCAGGCTTCTACTACTGCGTCGCCGACCCCAAGTCGATGATACTCGTCCTCGCGACTGTGAGCGACGTCGTGAGGACGAGCGGGGTGCAGGCTCTCGGGGCCAGGCTGCCCCCCATCTACCCGCCCGTCGAGGAGGAGAACACGCTGAGCTACAATATTGTCTCGATAAGGCTCCTCCTCCGCCCCATGGCCGCCGTGAAGCTTGGCGAGGGGGGTCTCGGGCAGCCCGTCTCGCCGAACACCCCTCCTGACCCCGGGAGCCCTGTCTTCGTCCCAAAGCCCGACGTTATCCAGGGCCTCATAGGCGGTGGCGGGCGGGGTGTTACGATCGGCGTCCTGGGGGTCATGGATCAGCCGTACATACCCAGTGAGCCCGTGGCGGTTAAGCTGCCCTGGAGCGTCCTGGTCAAACACGTCCTTGTCACGGGGACGACGGGTAGTGGTAAGACGAGCCTAGTCAAGAACGTCTTGTACGACGCTGTGAGGGGAGGGGCGAACGCCCTCGTGCTCGACGCCAACGGCGACTACGTGGCGGGCCTCTTCCCCGGCTACATCCCCGCGGGGAGGGTGACCGAGAGGGTCGTGGGCGCCCTCCGGGCATACGGCGTCGACGCCGAGCCTGGACGCGAGGTGGTCTCTGGGGGTGGGCTCGACGGGCTAGTGGTCGTGCCCTGCCCCAGGCGTGAGGAGAAGGTATGCGACGACGAGGAGGCGGGTAGGGTTGTGAAGGAGTATGCTAGGAGGCTTAGGGCTCTGGCGGAGTCCATGTACGCTAGGCTCAGGGGGGAGGATGGGTGCCGGGTATCCGTGAGGAGCGTCGATAGGCTCGAACCCTACCTTTACAGGGTGGTCTTGGATATAGACTGTAAGCCCGTCAGCGGGGACGTCAACGTACTGGTGGCGCCGAGGTGCGTCAGTATAGGGGGGAGGGTTGAGCTCCTCGGCATGCTCGACCCATACATGACGCCGAGGGCGAGGGAGGAGCTCCCCAGGATATACCAGGCGTACCTCAGGGAGAGAGGGGGTGGGGGCGGCTTCGACGACTTCGTAGCCTGGGTAACGGGCAACACTACCAATATCATCAGGGAGCTGAGGGTTCACAAGGAGACCCTAGCCGCCCTCCAGCGCCGCCTCATAGTGTTGAGGAACTCGGGGCTCATAGACTCCGGGGCGCCCGGCATAGACTACGGCTCCCTCCTCACCCTGGCCGCCAGGTATACGGGTGGCAGGGCGAGGACGGTGATACTGGATCTCGAGTACGCCGCAGCCAAGACGCCGGAGGGCGTGCCCCCGCAGATGGTCAAGGTGTTCCTCGGCTACCAGGCCCTGAGGAGCCTGGCGCTACGCCCCCCTGAGGGCTACACCCTCGTCGTGATCGACGAGGCCCACCTCTTCTTCCCTTCGAGGAGGGGCGAGGGGCGCGGCTACCAGGAGGTCTTGTCCGAGCAGCTTGAGAGGCTGGCGAGGCTGGGGAGGTCGAGGGGTATAGCAATGATATTCTCCACCCACAGGGAGGACGACGTGTCCCAGCTCCTCGTAACGCTCGCGAACACGAAGATATACATGAGGTGTGATAGGAGCACGGCTGAGAGGCTGAGGCTGCCGCGCGAGTACCAGCAGGCCCTCCCGTTCTTCGCCGACCACGCCGCCGTACTATCCTCCTATGCGGTGAGGGGAGGCTTCACAACCATAATCAATGCCCCGCCGGTTATCGGGCACCGCACCGTCTAGCAGCGCTGCATCCGGTTAGAGGGGGCTTGTTTACGCATATGCGTATTACTATCCAGCAACATGGTAGTACACGCGCCAGGGGCGCCCCTCCCCATGGTGCTCCCGAGGAGGGTATGGGACTTCATAAGGAGCCTCCTCACGGGCGGCGAAGCCGGAGCCGAGATCAGGGGCTGGAGGTACGAGCTGGTGGCGCCGAGGTACCGTTACCGGCCCGCGGTCTCGGAGATCGCCACCTACTGCCCGACCCGCAGGGATCTCTACCTGCGCAGGGTTGAGGGCATCGCGGCCAGCAGCGCTGAGGCGGCTAAGCGCGGCATACTGCTCCACGAGGTGCTCCTCGAACCCCTCCGCATCACCGCCCGCGGCGACGGCGTCGACCTAGACGCGCTCGCGGCTGCGAGGAGGCGGCTCTACCGCAGGCTCGGCGTCAGGCCCGACAAGTTCCTGGACAGGGTCTATACGCTCGGGGCCGCCCTCGCCCTCCAGATGCTCGTGGACGGGGACACGCCCGTCGCCGTGGAGCCCTCGATACCCGGCGCCCCGGTAGGGTTGAGCGACGTCGTCAAACCCGACCTCCTCGTCGGCTTCATACCGGTCGAGGTGACCACCGCCAGCCCCAGCAGCCCCTACGGCCGCAGGAAGGAGCTCACAGTAGCCGGCTACGCCCTGGCGCTCGAGTCCTGGATGGGCAACCCGATAGACTACGGCGTCGTAGTATACCTCCGAGAGAGGGATGGAGCCCCATGGCTCGACTGGAGGGTCGTCGTGTTAACGGATGACGTGCGCCGCGCCTTCCTCCAGGCGAGGGACGAGGCGGCCATGATAGTCGACTGCAGGGTCGACCCGGGGCCTGGGGAGGGGTGCCCGGAATGGTGCCCCTACAGGGGGCTATGCCGTGGAGCGGGTCATAGTGGTGTCTAGCCCGGGCTCCAGGATATACGTTAGGCGAGGAGTAGTCTACGTGGAGAACAGGGATGGGGAGAGGGCAGCGGTGACGGCCGACGTCGGCCTCCTCATACTCACGGCCGGGGCCTCCTCGATAACGGGTAGGGCGCTCAGGAGGCTGAGCGAGCTGGGCGTCAGGCTCATAGTCCTCGGCCACCACGGCCACGTAGTCGGCGAGCTTAGGCCCGTGGACAGGGTGAACAAGACCATCGAGTCGAGGCTGGCCCAGTACAGGGCGAGGGTTGACGGCACCGCCCTCTCCTACGCGAAGTCGATGGTGGAGGCGAAGATACTCAACCAGGCCAGGCTGCTCCGCTACGCTGCCAGGTCTAGGAGGAGGCCCGAGCTAGCCGAGGCCGCCTCACGGGTCGAGGAGAGGGCCGACGCGGTGAGGGGGGCGGCCTCAGCCAGGGAGGTCATGGCTGTCGAGGCGGAGGCGGCGAGGATATACTGGTCTACAATGGCCGGCCTCCTACCCCCCGACTACGGGTTCACGGGCAGGAGGCCGAGGGGCGGGGATCCCGTGAACATGGCGCTGAGCTACGGCTACGCGATACTATACGGCATCGTCGGCGACGCGCTCACGGTCGCCGGCCTTGACCCCTACGCCGGCTTCCTGCACGCGGATAGGAGTGGGAGGCCCAGCCTCGTCTACGACTACAGCGACATGTTCAAACCGGTGGCCGTCGACAAGGTGATCCTGCTCAGCGGAGACCCCTCCTACTTCGACACGTACAATAAGACGCTTAGCTACGACGCGAGGAGGAGCATAGCGAGGGCTGTGCTCGACAACCTCTACAAGCAGTACACGGACCAGCAGGGGGCGAGGAAGACGCTGAGGGACCACATATACCGTTACGCCTGGCTCCTCGCCTCCAGTCTGCGTGCCAGGGCTCCCTACAGGGGGTTCAGGGTGAGGCTTTGACCTACATACTCGTGTTCTACGATGTGAGCGACGACTCGAGGAGGCTGAGGCTGGCGGACACCCTGAAGGCCCTAGGGTTGACGAGGATACAGCGGAGCGTCTTCATGGGGCGTGGCGGGCAGGCGAGGGCTAAGGAGGTCGCGAGGGCGGCTAGGATGATAGTCGATGAGGGAGACAGTGTCGTCGTAGTCCTCGTCCCAGAGGACTACGCCAGGAGGATGATCGTCGTCGGCCCCCTCTGGGAGAACCCGTTCAAGGAGAGGATAATAGTGGTGTAGGGCTTGGCGCCCCTCGACTACATACCCATAGTGCTCGTAAAGGAGTACTACTGGTGCCCCGTCTCGGCGTGCCTCAAGCTGACCATGTGGATGGAGAGGGAGACGTATAGCATGATGGCCGGGAGGCTTGACGGCCGCTCCAGGGGCAGGCTGGTGGAGCTGCTGGCGGAGATGGGGGTTGACGGCGAGATGCTCTGGGAATACCCCGTCGCCTCCCAGGCCCTCATGGTCAGGGGGAGGGTAGACCTCCTCATAGACCATGGATCCTCGGCGACCATAGTGGAGGCCAAGCTCACGCTCCCCGGGAGGGGGAAGGACTCGCATATAAAGGCGCAGCTGGCAGCCTACAGTATTGCCGTCGAGGAGACACTCCACAAGCCCGTCGCGAGGACGCTGCTGTACCTCGTCGAGGACGGGAGGATCGTAGAGGTCAGGGTGAAGCCGTACCATAGGAGGATGGCTGAGGCGGCCGCGAGGGCCCTCTGGGCGATGGCTAGGAGGGGGTGCGCCGACAGCCCGCCGGCGCGTAGGATACGGTGCAGGGTGTGCTCATACCGCGGCGTGTGCCCCGCGCTGCTAACTAGCCGTAGGCGTTGAGGCTTCTCAGCAGCTCCAGCCCCCTCCGGAACGCCTCCCTCACAGCCTCTTCGAGTCCGAGGCCGCCGCGCCTCAGCCTCCAGCCGAGCTCCCTTAGCGCGGCCGCCGCATACCCCCTCGGGTACCCGCCCCCCTCGCTCCTCCCGTCGAGGAGCGAGGCGGCCACATAGTCTGCCAGCGCCAGCGCGCCCGTGAGCATGGTGGCTGCCGCGCCGCCCCCGCTCATCCCGCTCATCCCGTTGGACGCATCCCACCTCCTCAGGAACCTTACAACCTCGTAGCACATCTCCCTGATCGTCCGCCTCCTCGGGAGGCGCTTCTCGCGCTCGGCGAGCCACCTGACGCCCTCGGCGATCCTGGAGGCGAGCCGCGTGTACTGGCTGATCGACTCGTATTCCGCGGCGAGCCCCTCCCAGTCCAGGTCGGCTAGGCCGCGGAGCGACTGGCCCAGCGCGTTGCAGTTCTCGGCGCTCCTCATGGCGTGGTGGTGTCTGAGCACCGCCACGACGGCCGCTGCGACCGCGGCGTCACTCAGCCCGCCCTGCCACCAGTCCCTGAGCAGCATGAGTGTTATCCAGGCGCTCGCGACCTCGTGGTAGGGGAACCTGGGGTGGCCGCGCCGGCACCCCTCCTGGAACTTTCTTGCAGCTTTGCCGGCGTCGTGGAGTAGTGCCGCCGCTGCCGCCGCCACGCGGAACTCTCCCGGCTCGACGCCCGCCCTTAGGGCCGCGGCACGCAGCTCGTCGCCCAGTAGGCCTAGGAGGAGGGCGGCGGTGTTGAGGCTATGCGTCCCGAGCCTGACGCCCTTCCAGGCATACAGGATCCCGGCCGCACTCCGGGCCGTCATCTCCTCCCCACCCATGTCCTAGACTAGGCCTATCCCGCGCCTGTAAACCCCCTCTCTGACGAGGAGGAGTACTGGGCCGGGCCAGCTCACCCCGGCGCGACTGATAGCCGAGGCTACCAGCGAGTTGTAGGCCTCGCAGAGGGACGCCCTACTGGCGTGGCCGAGCCGCCGAACCTGCTGCTCGTCGATGGTGACCTCGACGTAGTCCTGCCCGCCGCCACTGTAGACGGCTACAAGGGCTCTGCAGCCCCCGTCGCTGCAGTCCAGCACACCCGTGTTCCTGGAGAGCCACGCCAGCGAGACCTCTACGACGTCGTAGTCGCCGCCGAGGGGTACTGCTAGGCCGACGAGGGGGACTGGCCTTACGAGGCTGCAGAAGCTATTCAGCAGTCTCAACGACATACCGCTGCTGACTAGCAGTCCGCTGAGGCAGCTTGATAGCATTAGGCGGAACGCCTCCCCCATAGGCGTGGGGGTGTGTCTGCCGAGGTAGCGGTCCTCCACGTTCACGATCAACTCATAGTAGCTCTTGCGGTCCCCGCCGCTGTCTAGGAGCCTCCAGTCTATGCGCTCACCCCGGGCCTCGACGATGTCTTTGATCTGCTTGAGCGTCTCGTTGACGGCTTTACCCGGGTAGGGGGCTGCGAGCCGCGGCCGGTAAATGTAGACCTTCGGTGGCTCGGTTTCACGGGACGGCGCCCTGCTCCTGTAGAGCCTCCCGGCCCTCTGCGCGAGCGCGCTGGGCGTCGCGGCCGCCGTGACTAGGACGTCGGCGTCGACGTCGACCCCCGCCTCCACGACCTGGGTCGCGACGATGACGCGTGCGCTCCTTATCCTCTCCTCCGCGGCCGCCCTGTCGCCGGCGGCCAGCCTCCCGTGTACCAGCACGACGTCGCCCACCGCCCTGCCGATCTCCCGGTAGGCGTTCACGGCGTCGCGCACCGTGTTCGCCACGAACAGCACCCTCCTCCCCGTCTCGGCCTCCTCCAGGCACTTCTCCACAGCCTCGTGGAAGCCGCCGACGAGCTCGGTCTCCCATTCGTAGCTGTGGAGCTCGCTGAACTCCCTGTCATAAACCCTCACGTAGCCCGGCCCCCCACACTTCCTGCATACGACGACCACGCCCGCCCTCCTGCCGCCGAGTCTCTCGCGGAGGCTGGCCACGAGGCTCGGGGGCATCGTGGCTGACTCGACGAGCACAGGGACGTTGGCGGAGGAGAGCCACCCTGTGCTCTCCTCGAGGAAGATCCTGGCCGGGTTTATGCCTGCCTGCTCGGCCGACTCCGCGTAGAGGTGGGCTTCGTCGAAGACGACGAGGCTGCTGAGTATACCCATCCTCGGGAGCTCGTAGTGGCCCTTGGATACACCCTTACTAACCTTTGCGAGCTCTATGAGGGGGAGCCTGGCCAGGCTCAACGCGAAGCTGTCTATCGTTGACACGGTCAGCCTCCGGAGGAAGAAGGGGGAGTAGTCTGGGCGGGGCAGCGAGCGTATCCCCGCGACGAACCCCACGTAGCCCTCTCCGAGGACGTCGACGTAGTACTTGTAGAGCTCCCTGACCAGGGCCCGGAGGGGTAGGACGTGGACGGCCCTGACAACCCTATCCCCCACAGCCTCCATGAAATAGTTGACCGACTTGCTCTTACCATACCCTGTGGGGGCCATGAAGACGACGTTGACGCCCCTCCCCAGCATGTCGGCGACGCGTTCCACGCCAGGCCTAAGCGGCAGCCTAGGCAAGGGGGACAGGCCTCCGCCCGAGCCCTGGCATCGTGGAGAGGCTCCGGGTGAGGCTCCTCAGCCTGGGCCCCGCACGGCGGCACTCGGGGGATGAGGCAGCGGAGGCAAGCACGCGTGCACAGTCGTAGACGAAGACGTCGTTGCCGGTCATGCTGTACAAGTATAGTTTCTCGACGCACTCCGCGACGGCGTCGGCCCCCGCGTCGCGCTGCTGGCCACCACCCCTCCCCTGCACGCAGAGCCCCCTGCCAGTGACGCTGTCGTAGAGGAGGGAGGCCAGCTTCCTAAGCACCTCCACCGTCAGCATGCAGAGGGGCTCGCTGAAGGCCAGCGGTGCGAGCTGAACCAGTATCGGGCGGTTACCGCCCTCGCTGGCAGTGAGGAGGTTGAACGCGTTGAGCCTGAGCTCCCCGCACACGCTCGGCGAGCCGGCCGCCTCCAGGGCTTCCGCCAGCAGCGACGCCCCATACATGGTTGCGAGGACGTCGAGGCTTAGGGGGAGCTGGCGGAGGCCTGGGGCCGATAAGAGCCTGCCGAGCGGCGGGCTCGACTCACCACGGATCACGAGTATAGCGTAGAGGGGTGCAATGTCCACCAAGTCCTGTAGGGCCGCCTCAGGGCCGGGGATCATATAGACGGCTGTTGCGACCCTCCCCTGCCCCCTCACAACCCCTACTTTGGAGAGGAGGCCTCCTATCATGGCGAGGAGGAGGCCGGCGACGTCGGTCTCCACCGCCGGGCCCCTGGAGAGCTTAGCCGACACGCTCCCCCCTCCCCTGACATACTCGAAGACGTTGGCCTTGAGCAGCGCCGGGGCCTTCACGGGCTTGTCGAGCCCCACAGCCCCAGACCTGACACCCTTGTAGATCCTCTCGAGCACGTCAACCCACCTCGTCACCTTAACGCCGCCGAAGAGCCTCCTGCCAAGGGCTCTGGCATCATTCGGCGACAGCAACGGCTGCTTGACACACCCTTCCCCGAGCAGGCCCTTGGCCAGCTCATACCCGGCCTCCACGAGGCGCATGAAGTCGTCCACGCTGTCGAACTCCGCATACTCAACGGTGAGGCCGCGCACAAGCTCGGCGTGGAGGGCGAGCGCTAGGAGCTGGAACCCCCTGCCAAGCCACCCCGGTGGGAAGAGGCCAACCCTGAACCTCATCCCACTCCACCACCCCTGGTGGACGCGAGGTATAGGTCTAGGCCGCCGACACGAGCCCCGTAGACCACCACGCCCCTCCCCCTCACGCGGAACCTGGCCGCGTCGGGCGGGGGCACGATGATCGACGGGGTGGAGGAGGGCGACGCCGGCACGATGAACCTCTTATAGGTGGGCACGGGCCCCTCACGCCCCCTGAGCGCCTCAAGCCCCCACATGGATACCTCGACGTAGCCGTAGTCGAGGGGCTCGACGAGCCCCGCCTCCTGGTAGAGCACCGAGCGGAACACCCCGTCCCAGCCCCCTCCCAGCGCCTCAGCCTCCACGACGCCGCTCCACTCAACGAACACTATCCCCTCCTTAGACCCGAGCCTCCAGCCGCCGGCGCCGAGGGCCTCCAACACCTCGTCCACCCCGGCTCCAAGCCTCTCCGCGACACCATCCACGTCCACCACGATGGCCAGGCAGAGGAGGGCCGAGGGGGCGTAGGCGGCCCCCATGGACTGGACAGCCCACGCGTACTTCTCCCACTCCCTCCTCTTCCTCTGGTAGACCAGGCTCAACACCCTCCCTGCGTCACCGTAGACCGCGACACCGACCGGGCTCCGCGGATCCAGCCCGGCCCCCGCAGCCACCGTGTACGACGCCAACACGCCGGCCACCCCATGCCTCCCATGCCTCCCCGCCTCCGGGAGCCCCAGGACACGCGCCAAGGCCTCAGCATAGAACCCCACCACGCTCGAGGGGGGAGGGAGGGGGAGGGCGGGCTGCGCAGCGCTCGCACCCGCATAGCGTACACTATAGCCCCAGGCAGGCCTGACCCTCGCAGCAGCAACCACCAGGCCCAAGCAACACCACCCCGCAGCACGCGAAAGGAGGGTGTGGGGGGAAAGGAGGGGGAGGGGCTCGGCGGGCTTAGGGCTGCTCGGCCCTCAGCTCCTCGAGCAGCGCCTCCTTAGCCCTCCTCAGGGCCTCCAGGTAGCCGCCCTCAGCGCCGACCTTCTCGACGACCACCCCCTCACAGCCCTCGGAGCCCTTGAGGGACTCGGATCCCTCGTAGTAGTACACCTTGGCGGTGAACCCCTTCAACAGGCCTGAGAGGCTGCAGGCACGCGCCACCGTCTCCCCAAGGTATGACGTGTCGTGGCCGGGTGTAGGCGCGAAGGGGGTAGGCTTGGCGACGACCGCTACTAGGCTGAGCACCTTCCAGTGCGGCATGAACCTGGACGTCTTAGCACCCCACATCATCCCCCCGAGCAGGGCGGCGAGGGCGTCGACGGCAGCCTCAACCCTCTTCAACCTCTCCCCCGCATCAACTATGAGGCCGGAGCCCGCCCCCTCGTTCTCCATGCTGTAGGCCCCGACGGCGGACGCGTCGAGCACGTAGCTGAACACGTACACCGCGCTCCCGACCTCAACATAGTATATCGCCTGCTCCCCCCTCTCAGCCCCAGGCGCATACCTTACATGGAACTGCGCCTCGGTCGCCGCCGCGCCGCCCGAGAGGGCGTCGAGGGCGGGTATCATGTAGCCTATCCTGAACCTCGACGTCCTCTTAACAGTCATGTCGGCGAAGAGGAAGCCCCCTACATCCTCGACTACACAGTTCCGCACAACATACTCCTCCACGTCCGCGGGCCTCCGGAACCTCTGCTTAGGGTTCGAGACGCCATCATACTTGCTGAACACCTGGCTGTTGGCGTGCTTGAGGAAGACGTACTGGCTACACGCCCTACACACCGGCAGCCCCCTACCACGCGCTATGTCTGCCAGGAGCCGCTGATAGTGGTGGGCGAGGCTCTCACCACTTATGACGGGCACGTACCTCAGCACAAACCCCCCATCCTTCCCCCTCAACACGACAGGGGCCCTACGGTGCCTAACGACATTACCGACGCTCTCAGCCATGTTCAATGCCTCTAGGTTGACCAGGAGGCGCGCCGACACACCAAGATACACGGCCAACACGAACCACCCCCACTAAGCCTGTGACTGTCCAGCAGGGGTGGGCGGCGCGTAGGCCAGCGCACGCGTAGCAGCCGCCCTCAACACGGTCAACACCTCATCAACCCTACCCTCACCAACCATCCTAGCAAGCTCATCCACGCGCCGACGCACACGGTCAAGCACCCTATGCGGGTCGTCACACGCCCTACAACCCTTCTCCTCATCCCCCCTGCCAGGCCCACCCTCAGAGAAGCACGTGCTCTGGTAGACCCTCATGGCGTCGTAGAGGGCGGCCAACGCCTGCTCCACCCCCAGCGCATTAGCTATCCTGTCGAGCACACCATACCTCCTCGTGACAGAGAAGAACGCCAACAAGCACGACAAGTCACGTACAGCCCCCTCCATACCACCCACCAGGCCCACCACGACGTATACAGTAGGCCCCGAACACTAGAATAGGTTTGCCAACAACACGTACACGCAACAACAAACACTACGCGTGTATATAGGCTGCAGGAGTAGCAACATACCTACCATTACCAAGCCTAACAGCAAGACCCTTCTCAGCCAAAAGACGCAAGTACTTATGAGCAGTAGACTTAGCAATACCAAGCCCACGAGAAACCTCAGAAGGACCAACCTCAGCCCCACCAGCCTCAACCAAACACCTCAACACCTTACGCTCAAGAACACCAAGAACCCTAAACCTCAAATCACCCAAACCAACAACAAACTCCGCATCAAAACCCTCACCCTCAACAAGAAACCTAACCCTCCCAGCAACATCCTCCTCCAGACCAAGAGCAGCAGTATAAACAGCCAACACAATAACCCTGGAACCCCCACTAAGCTGAATCCAAACCTCCCTCGAACCCTCAACAACACTCCTAAGAAAACCCTTAACACGCCAGACAAGCCTAGCAAAACCACCCTCCCCAAGCTCCACAGGAACCAACTCAACATCAACACCAAGCCCCCCAAGAAACCCCCTCAACACAGAATAAGCACTCTCAACCCTCCTCCAAGAACCATCATCAACACGCAAAGCAACAGCATACACCCTATCAAAACCACCATGCCTACTAATAGCCCTCACAATAGGCCTCTCATCAAAACCAAACGTAGAGACCAAGACACGCCCAAACACCAGGCAACACACCCCCAGGAACGGTGAAAACGAGAACACAACCACTATATAACTGTTCGTTGGGCCCCGAACAACCAACAACCAAAACACCATCCCAGCACGAGGCATAGAAACAACAGACACCCTTGCAATTTTCTGTTGAATGTTTTGAAGCATGTGCGTCAGCAAGTGCAAGTGCATCCACGTATTATACTTGCAATTTTCTGTTGAATGTTTTAGCCTCAGGAGGGATAACAATCCTGCAT
>CAYZCH010000012.1:0-5556 GCA_964476405.1 uncultured Desulfurococcales archaeon | reverse complement strand
CGGCCCTCGAGGCCCCTGACGCGTCAGCGGTGTTGGCGATGTTCGCCGAGCTCCCCAACATGAGGGGGGAGGAGCTGGCGAAGGGGATGCAGGACGTGCTCCGCTGCGCCAAGGAGCGCGGCAAGCCACTCCTACTGGTCTACGTCGGCAGGCATGAGATCTTCTACCAGTTCGCCGCCGAGGGCGTCCCCGTCTACGAGTCGCCCTACGAGGCCGCGGAGGCCCTCCATGCGCTCGAGTGGTACATGAGGTGGAGGGCTAGACATGCACAATAACTTTTAACGCGCTGTCCCTATCCAGCCTCGTCACGGTCATGTAGGTCGCTGATATCGATTTCAAGTCGAGGTTGTTCCCGTGCACCATGACCGTGTGCAGCCTGGCGCCCACCCTTGCTAGGCTCCTCTTCACCGCGTCGATCGCTATCTTGTCCTCGCCGTCGGTTATCAATACGATGTCGCTCTTATTCTTAGTCCTCATCGACGCTATGTCCTCCGCCGCGGTAAGTATAGCCCTCGTTATGTCGGTGCCCCCGTTAGCCCTTATCCTCGCAAGGTACTCCAGCATCTTGACCACGTCGCGGCCGCGGATCCTCCTACCGATCTTCATCAGCGGGTATGGTATGCTGTCGAAGAACCTCATCATGAACGGCCTCCTCTCCCTCGCAGCCTTCTCGGCTAGTGCTATAGCGACAGCCTTCGCCCATACTATCTTGAGCCCCATCATGCTCCCGCTCTTATCCAGCAGTATGTGGAACGGCCCCCTGACCTCCGGGAGCACCTTCCTATAGAGGAGCAGGCTGTTCTCGGCGAACTTCACCGAGAACGCCTCGAAGGGGAGCGCGAGCTCCGAGGGCACTATCCTCTCAACGTCGCTCCCGACCTCGTAACCGTCGAGTTCGCCGCGCGGGCTCCTATGAACCCTCCTCTTAATGTACGCGTCTATGTCCTGTATCGACTTGAGCGCCTCGAGTATTATCTTGACGTCGGTGTTCCTCGCCAGCTTGAGAACCTCGGCTACGCTGTCCTCGAGTGAGAGCATCGACCCTGTCCCTGCCGTGAACCTTGCCGCGAGGTTCTTGATCTCCCTCGCCTGCCTCGCTATGTCCTGTGTCGCCTCAAGCGCCTTGTTGACCGCCTGCTGTATCACGTAGTTAGTCATGGCCGACGCCATGGACCCCCTATCCTCCCTGGCCTCGGCCCTGCCCCCCTCCCTCCCCCGGGCGCTGCTCCTCGACAACTCCCTCAGGAGATGCTCGAGGAACACCGCCGATGCCACAGTGCTCGTGGTGGAGTCTGCTATCGTCCTCCTGCGGACCACCCCAAGCCTGGGGCTGTTGAGGAGTACGCGGAGCAGGGCGTACTGCTTAGCCCTCCTCGGGTCGTTGAAGTCCTCGTTGTCGGAGAGCATGGGCGCCGGCAGGAAGAAGAGGTAGTATACTGCCGCGGCTAGGTACTCGTCCATGAAGTCGGCTCCTTCAAGGCTGCTGGAGCCCTCCATGAGCTTCCGTAGGAGTGAGAGTATGCGCTCACCCCGGTAGCGTACGGGGGGCTCGTCGAGCCTGACGCCCTTAATGAAGTCCGGCAAGGCTATATCCCCAGCTTATACGATATCTTCTCGAGGACGTCGTCGATCTCCTTTATGACCTGGTTTGCGAGCTCCCTCACATTCTTATCGTCGACCTCATTGAGTATAGACTTGACCCTGCTCTTGGCTATCTTGAGGCTGCGGAAGAGGTCTACGAGGCGGGGGTCGTAGTTGCGGAGGAGCGAGGCGAGCCTGGCCGCCTCCTTGACGTTCACCCTTATATCGGTTAGCTCCTTGACGTACTTCTCCGGCATCTTGAGCTCCTCGGAGAGTATAACTGTTATCCTGTCGAAGTCCTCTATGTCGCGCGGCGCTATATACTTGAGCACGACCAGGTCCTCCTCGGTCGCAGTCATCCTCCCCTCGAGGAGCGCGTTAGCCGCTATGATCTTCAACGCCTTAGCCTTCCTGCGGTCTGTGAGGTGTATCCCCCTCTCCTCGAAGACAGCGTAGAGGCGGAGCAGCTTATGCTTTATCGGTGAGAGGTCGACCTGGTATATCAGTTCGTGCGCCTTCCTTATACCGTCCATGTCGAGTACGGGCTCAGGCTTCTCCACGAGCCCGGCCTCAATCCTCCAGCCCGCCTCAAGCAGGTCTGCCCACTTGTTCTCGGGGAGAGGCCTCGTATACTGCCTCACCAGGAACCTGTCGTACACGGCCTCGAGCTCCGGCTCATCCGGCACCCTGTTACTCGCACCTATCAACGTCCATAGCGGCACTTTTATCTCGGAGTAGCCGTCATACCATATCCTCTCCTGCATTATGCTCAGGAGAGCGTTCAGTATGGCGCTGTTCGCGTTGAACACCTCGTCCAGGAACACTATCTCCGCCTCCGGCAGCTTCCCCCTAGTTATCCTGACGTACTTCCCCTCCCTCAACGCCTTCAGGTCGAGGGGGCCGAAGAGCTCGGAGGGCTCCGTGTACTTCGTCAAGAGGTACTTGAAGAACCTCGCCCTTATCAGGTCGGCGGCCCTCCTGGCAAGGGCCGACTTAGCCGTACCAGGCTCCCCGATGAGGACTACGTGCTCCCTTGCGAGTATCCCGAGCACTATAGCCCTTGCCTCGTCCTCCCTCCCCACGAATGGCTCATGCAGCAACTCGTAGAACCTCTTAACACTCTTCACTAACCCACACTCCACTAGCCTACCTCCCCTCGCATAACACTAGATGACGGGAGGTGGGTTATATCTAACCGTAATATCGCCAGGCCACGCCCCAGACTCTCCCAGGGGAGGGGGTGACGAGCCCGGTTTTAGCAGACGGGCATGGTGGTGAAGAGTTACTCTGCAGACCCTCCCCGCGTCAGTGTGCAGGTGGAGGGCTGGCGCCTTGACTTATGTGGGGCGTGAGCTGGTCAGCGTGGAGAAGTACTTGTCGAGGGCCCTACAGGTATACAGTCCGCGGCTCGGCGTAGAGGAGGTCGACGTCCTCTCCGCGACGGGCCGCTACCTCGCAAGGGAAGTCAAGGCCGTGCTGGACGTCCCGCCATGCGATAAGCCGGTGCTCGACGGCTACGCGGTCAGATACGCGGACGTAATGTACGCGTCCCCCTCCACCCCTGTGACGCTTAGGGTGAAGGAGCGGGGCCCAGTCGAACCCGGCACGGCGGTACCCGTAGAGATGAAGGACTGCCTCCCTGAGGGCGCTGATGCGGTCGTGCCGCTCGAGTGGTGCATGAGGAGCGGGGACAAGCTGCTGGTGTACAGGCCGCCGAAACCCGGGTACGCTGTGGCGAGGAGGGGCGAGGATGTGCGCCGCGGGGACACGATACTCCATACGGGGACTAGGATAGACGAGTCCCACGTAGCCCTGCTCGCCTCCCAGGGGCTCGCCCGCGTCGAGGTATGGAGGCCGCTCCGTGCAGCGGTGCTCTGCATAGGAGACGAGCTCCTGGAGCCGGGGGAGGAGTGGAGGCCGGGCATGGTGTACAACTCTACATGCAGGCTGGTGGCGGCCAGGCTGGGCAGGGTAGGCGTATCCGTCTCCTCCATCACCAGGCTGCCCGACGAGGGGGAGAGGGTCTACAGGGCTTACTCTGGGCTCGCACGCGGCCACGACATCGTCGTCTCATGCGGCGGCACCGGCCCCGGCAAGGGCGACGTGGCAGCCGAGGCGTTGAGGAGGCTGGCCAGGGAGAACGGCTGGCTGTACTGGCACGGTTTCGCCATGAGGCCGGGGAGGGCGGCTGCAGTAGCCCTGTCGGGCGACAGGATCGTGGCGGCGCTGAGCGGCCTCCCGCTCTCGGCGTGGAGCCAGCTCTACATGCTCATAGAGCCACTCATACTCTCCGCCTACCACTCCACCTGGCCCGCTACGCACGTGCTCAGCCTACCAACGCTGAAGCCTATCAGCTCGACACCCGGGCTCACCGAGCTGTACTATGCAAGGCTGAGGCGTGGAGGGCTGGAGCCGATTGAGAGGAGGGGGGCGGGTAAGGCTAGCACTTTGGCGTCGGCCGACGCCCTCATAGTCATAGGGGAGGACGAGGTCTCAAAGAACCCCGGGGATCAAGTTACAGCACACCTGCTCCACACCGTGAGGTGAGCGGAGTCGGGCAGGAGGATACTCCGCAGCCTGGCCGAGCCCTCAGAGGCGCTCTCGAGGCTCCTAGAGAGGATAAAGGGGTATGAGCCGGGGACTGCACGCCTCGACCCAGGCAGCGCCGCGGGCTGCATACTGGCCGAGGCGGTCGTCGCCAGGATACCGGTGCCGCACTTTCCCCGCAGCATAATGGACGGCTACGCTGTAAGGTACGAGGACACCGTAGGGGCGGACTACTCCTCCCCGCGGAGACTGAGGATCGTCGGGAGGGTCTCTATAGGCGGCTACTGGGGCAAGCCTATAGGGCCCGGGGAGGCGGTCGAGGTCGACACGGGTGCCGGCATACCGCCTAACGCGACCGCGGTCATCCCCGTGGAGAAGGCGGAGGCCCGCGGAGACTGGCTCTACGTCTACGAGGAGGCGGGGTTCGGCGACAACGTCGCGTGGCCATGCAGCGACGCGGCCCCCGGCGACATCATAGCGGCGAGGGGCACCGAGGTCACCCCGGCGCTCGCGGCGGCGATATCGGCCCAGGGCGTCTCAAGCATCACAGTCTACATGCCGAGGGTGACTATAATCCCGACCGGCGTCGAGCTCGTCGAGCCGGGGGGAGCGGGCGGCGAGCCTCCGCCAGGCAAGGTGTACGAGTCCTCCTCGAGGGCGGTACAAGCACTCCTCCATGCCTGCTGCTGCAGGGCGGTGAGGCATGGTGTCGTGGCCGACGACGAGGACGAGGTCGCCGGGGCGCTCCGCGAGGCCCTCCGCTACAGCGACCTCGTACTCTTCATAGGTGGAACGTCGGCCGGCACAGAGGACGTCGTCTACCGCGTCCTGGAGTCAGAGGGGGAGATCATAGCCCACGGCCTCAGACTCAAACCAGGCAAACCCACGATACTAGCAGTTGTCGGGGGCAAGCCCGTCATAGGCCTGCCCGGCAACCCTGCATCGGCGCTGAACGTGACCGAGAAGATAGTATTAAAGGTCATGGAGGCGCTCCACGCGCCCCCAAGGAGGCTCCATGAGGGACTCGTAGAGGTCGAGCTCATGGCCCCCGCGTACCCGGCGCGCGGGAGGCATACGACGACACCACTAACAATACTCGAGTCGCGGGGTGAGCCGAAGCCGGCTCTCCCGCTGAGCTGCGAGAGCTACATGATAACGTGTTTCGCGCAGGGAGACGCCGAGCTAACGATACCAGCCAATATACACGGGGGCCTCCAGCCGGGCACGAGGGCTAAGGCCAGGCTCCTCCGCTCCACTACCCCCCCGAGGCTCATCGTGTCGGAGCCGCTTTCAGCCCAGACCATCGAGCGGCTCGCCCGCCGCCGAGTGAGGCTCGTGGAGGCGGGCACGGACGTGGCGGCCCAGGCACTGAGGCTCGGCGCCTGCAGCGTAGCCGTCCTAGACGCGTCAAACACCCGGCGCCCCCCG
>CAYZCH010000011.1:0-14268 GCA_964476405.1 uncultured Desulfurococcales archaeon | reverse complement strand
AAGGGCCGCCTACCACGGGGGCCGCGTAGACGTCTATGTGTCGGCCGGGCTGACTGTCACGAACACCTCGAGGCTCATAGTGAGGCCTAAGAGCGTCGACCTGGTGAGCATGGTTGAGGAGGGGGAGCTGGACTACGCCTTCGAGTACATCAGCGTCGCGAGGCAGCACGGGCTCAGGTACGTGCGGCTCGGCTCCCTAGGGCTCGGCGACCCCAGCATGGATGGGTTGTACTCTAGGGTCAGGATACACTTGTTCTACGGGACCCCGAAGGAGAAGGTTATAGAGTTGAAGTCGATAGTCTACGGCGTGACCGTGCCTAAGTGCGCAAGGCACCCCGACCTGGCGCTGAGGTTTGTCGAGCTCATGCTAGGGCCTGAGGGTAGGAGGATATTCGCGTCCGCCTACCAGCCAGAGCTGGAGCACCCGTTCTATGGGGGTAGGCCGCCCGAGGCGGTGTTGAGGGTTATTGGGGGGTGAGCCGGGTATCTTGGACGCCAGGAGCCAGTTTTTCCTCTTCTCGGCTCTCGGCTCAATGCTAATCCTCTTCCTCCTCGCCCCCCTCATAGCGCTGCTTCTCGTGCAGGATCCGAGGGTTTTGTCCCAGGTGTTTAGCGAGCCGAGCCTCTACATGGAGATGGAGCAGTCCCTCATCGTCCTGCTCGAGGCGTCGCTGACGTCGACCCTCCTGCTCGCCGTGCTCGGGATCCCGCTCGCATACGTGCTCGCCAGGTTCGACTTCAGGGGGAAGGGTGTCGTGGAGAGCATAGTGGATATGCCCCTCATGCTCCCGCACACCGTGGCGGGTATAATGGTTCTCGCCGCCTACGGGTCGAGGGGGCTGCTGAGGCTGGGCATAGAGGACACCTTCTGGGGCGTGGTGGCCGTCATGATGTTCGTGTCCGCGCCCCTCCTCGTAGACTCAGTGAGGGTCGCGGTGGAGAAGGTGGACGTGATGCTGGAGGTTGTCGCGAGGAGCCTGGGGGCGGGCCCGCTTAGGGTGTTCGCCTCCGTGACGCTCCCCCTGAGCATGAACGGTGTCGCTGCCGGCGTCGTCCTGGCCTGGGCTAGGGCTGTGAGCGAGGTTGGGGCGCTGCTCATAGTGGCCTACTACCCGAAGACAGCCAGTATACTGGTTCTCGAGTGGCTTAACACGTACGGGCTCCCCTACGCGGCAGCCCTGTCCCTGGTGCTCGTATGCATATCCCTAGCCTTCTTCACAGCCTTCAGGCTCCTGAGGAGGGGCGGCGCGGTGCTCAGCAGGTGAGCCTCTCGATGACCATGCAGCAGCCCCTCCTGTCGAACCATACTATGAACTCCGGCCTTGAGACCGACATGCAGTACCTCTCCCTGTCCCTCTGCCCCGGCTCCCTCACGAGGCCGGCGGCCCTGTACCCTAGGAAGCGTAGGGCGCCGCTATACATGCCCGTGAAGAACGCGACGCCTGGCAGGGGGAGGCTGCATGCGTCCCTGGCCAGGCACCTCACCCTTATCCTCTCCCTCCCCTCAGCCTCCGGGGTCGGGGAGAACATGTCCTCCCCCATAACCGCGTTTATCCCCATGGACACCATTGCCGCTACCTGGGCTGGGTCGGCCGCGTCGAGCCTCACGCCCAGCCCCTCAAGCATCTCCCTGAAGCCGTCTATCGTGGCCTTCTCGCTCGCCTCTATGATGAGCCTCGCGGCCCTCTCGTCGCCGAGTATGTAGCCGAGCCTCCTAGGCATGGAGTCTAGGAGGAAGCGGCGGAAACCCCTCCGGGCGGCTGCCCTGAGCTTCTCGGGTGGTAGCCTGGCGTCCATGTGTGGGCACCCCCCTGCTCGGCGTAGGGGGCTACGCGGCTGAGGGTATTCAAGTGCTCCGCATCCATGTTTTATCCGGGGCCGGGTAAAAGGCCGGGGTGGTGGAGGCGCCGTGCTGAGGGTGGAGGGGCTGCTCGTCAGGCTCGGCGGCTTCACGCTCGACGTCCCCCTCCTCGAGGTCAGGAGGGGGGAGTACATGGTCGTCATGGGGCCGAGCGGGGTAGGAAAGACGCTCCTCCTCTACACGGTCACCGGCTTCGTGAAGCCCTCCCAGGGGAGAATAATAGTTGACGGCGTGGACGTGACGCGGCTCCCGCCGGAGAGGAGGGGCGTCGCCCTCGTCCCGCAGGAGTACGCGCTCTGGCCGCACATGACGGTCTACGAGAACATAGCCTACGGGCTGCGTGTCAGGGGCCTGAGGGGGAGGGATGTCGAGGAGAGGGTCTTGGAGGTCGCGGAGAGGCTTGGTATAAGACACCTCCTCGGGAGGAAGCCCTCGACGCTGAGCGGCGGCGAGAAGCAGAGGGTAGCCCTCGCCAGGGCGCTCGTCGTGGAGCCGAAGCTCCTGCTCCTAGACGAGCCGACGGCGAGCCTCGACCCCGGCCACAGGTTCAGGGTGTGGGGGCTGCTGAGGAGGCTCCACCGCGACCTAGGCTTCACGGCCCTCCACGTCACCCACAACATAGCCGAGGCGCTCTACCTCGGGGACAGGGTAGCCTTCATGGAGGCCGGCAGGCTCGTGGACGTCGCCGACGCGTCGGAGGCCCCGCGGAGGTGGTGGGCGTCCAGGTACCTGGAGGAGTACAGGTTCGTGGCGCGCAGGGTTATGGGGGTCGGTTCGTCGTGAGCTCTGCATCCCCCGCTGGGCCGCGGGGCTCCCACTGGGACGGCCTCCTCACCCCCTCCTCCCACCCGTACCCCTGCCCGCGGCGCCGTATATCGCCCTACGCGCCCTCTTTATCGTGCCGCTCGTGGCGACGGGGATTATGAGGGCCCTCCTCCCAGCTATCCCCCTCACGAGGCCGAGGCCGGCGAGCACTATGTTCTTCGTAGACGCGCTGGCCGAGACTATGCCCGCCAGCCTCTCCGGGTCATAGTACACGAGCCTCGGCCTCGCGTCTGCCAGGCCGAGGTCGCCCGCCAGCCTCCTGACAGCGGAGGCTATGGCCTCCTCGACCTCCTCGGGCCTCGGCGGCGCCCCCTCCACGACTAGCCGGAACGCTATGTACCTCCTCCTCCTCTTCCTCCTAACCCTCCTCAGCGCCTCCACGCCCTCCCCGTAGGCCAGGAGGGCGGCGGCAGCCCTCCTGTAGAGCCTATGCTCCCTGGCGAGCACCCTGAGGAGCTCGGCCGCTGCAGCGACGGTGGCCTCCAGCCTCCTGATCCTCCTATGGGCTATGGCGAGGGCTGCGGCGGTCGCCGCCGCGGCCGCTGTTGCCGCGGCCAGGGCCAGCACGGCTGCCAGGAGGGTCATGGCTGCCCCGCCACCCCCCGGAGCCTGAGTATGGATGCGGGGTTCACCGTGAGGGATGAGACGGCGTGCATCCAGGGGATCCCCATCGATGTGAGCAGGGCTGCGGCCGTGTAGGGGCTCCAGAGCCCCCACCTGTCCCTGGCGTTGCTCGTCACCACGAGGCAGGCGTCGCATGCGGCCGCCCTCCTGGCTATTATCATTAACCCCCTCAGCCTCCTCCGCGGATCCCCGCCTGAGAGGACGTAGGAGAGTCTGAGCTCGATGCACCCCCCTCCCTGCTCGAGCAGCCTCGCCTCGCTCCTGTCCATGTACCTGGCCATTGATGGTGGGAGGACTACGAGGTCTACCCTCGGGTCCCTGGCGGCGGTTCTCGCCGCCTCGGCGGATGCCGGCTTGACGGCTACTATGTCGAACCTAGCCCTGGCCTGCCTGGCCTTGGCGGCTACCTCGGCGCCAGTCGACGCCCTTATAGTGACCCTGCTGTACGCCTCCAGGCCCTCCAGCCTGAACTCCTCCATGCATGCACCACCCCCCTCCACCGCGACCCCCCGGAACCCCATCGCCTTCAGCAGCCTCGCCATCTCCCTTGCCTCGCCGCTGCTCCTCGGGGAGACGCATAGGTCGTAGTAGGCCCTCATCAATGCAGGACTCCCAGCTCGCGGAGCTTCTCTACTACCTCCTCCCTCGCCGGGGCCCCCTGGAAGACTATGACTGCCCTGACGACGTCGTCGCCTGCGCCGAGCCTCGCCCTACCCATGTACGCGTCCTGCTTCGAGAACCTGAGGTAGAGCCTGCCGGTTGACTCGTCGTACCTCTGGTCGAGCTCCATCCAGAGCAGCTCCTTCTCCCCCTCATCCATGATCCCCGCTATCCAGCGGAGCACCTCCTCCGCCCCCCTGCCCTCGATGCTCAGCGTCATCCTCGTTATCGGGTTTAGGTAGTGGCCTCTGAGCCTCTGGGTTCTCAGCCTAGCCCTGCCCCTAAGCTCGGGGGGCAGCAGGTTCAGCAGCGCCCTCTTCACGGCCTCCTCGTCCTCGGTGGCGTGCGCGTGCACGGCGAGCTCGACCCTCAGCAGCTTCACGCGCATCCGCGGCCGCACCGCTGCGTAGACGTGCTGGGGGAGGTGTTATTACTTGCAGGTGGGAATGCAATCAGTTTATATAGGGGGATAACTGTAGGACTCGCCTCCTGAGGGGTGCAGGCATGCGCCAATGGTGACCCCCTCCTTCGGGGTGTACGTTCCACTGGGCTACCCCGACCCGGAGACCTTCAGTGAGCTCCTCGGCCTCCTCCCAGGCGCCGTGGACTTCGTCGAGGTGGGGGTTCCGTCGCCGAGGCCGAAGTACGACGGCCCGACCATAAGGAGGATACACCTCGACCTCGTCTCGCGGGGGAGCCCCAGCGGCCTCGAGGCGTTCAGGGAGCTCCCGAGGCCACCTAGGGGCCTGACGGCCATAGTCATGGCGTACCTTGAGGACGTCGGCGTGGAGGGGCTCGGGGAGGCGGCGTCGCTGGCCGCCTCGAAGGGGTACTCCTCGCTGCTCCTCCCCGACCTCGCCTTCGACTACCCGGGCGAGGTGCCCGCCTACGTCGAGGCGGTGAGGTCTGCGGGTATGAGGCCCTGCTTCTTCGCCTCCTCGAAGTTCCCCCACAACTGGCTGGTCAGGTACGCGGCCAACGCCCCCCTCTTCGTCTACCTCGGCCTCCAGCCGTCGACGGGTGTCAGGCTCCCGATAAGCGTCTGCAGGAACGTTAGGCTTGCGAGGAGGATCCTCGGCGGCGTCGTGCTGCTCGCGGGGTTCTCGGTCAGGACGCCGGGCGACGCGGCCTCGCTGATCCGCTGCGGCGCCGACGCCGTCGTGGTCGGCACGAGGTTCCTAGAGGTGCTCAGTGACCGTGGCGTTGGGGAGGCGGTGGAGTACGCCAGGGAGATGAGGAGGGCTGTCCACTCGGCGGGGTGATCCTAGTGGTGCAGGTGCCGGGTAGGTGGTATAACATAGCTGCAGACCTCCCCATACCCCTCCCACCCCTCATAGACCCGCTCGACGGGAGGGGGTCTAGGATAAGGAGGCTCGTGGAGATACTGCCCTCGAGGATCATTGATGAGGAGTACACGCTCGAGAGGTTTGTCGAGATACCCGACGAGGTTAGGGGGATGTACGCCAGGGTGGGGAGGCCGACGCCCCTAGTGAGGGCTGAGGGTTTTGAGAGGGCCCTGGGGGTCTCGGGTAGGGTGAGGATCTACTATAAGGCTGAGGGGTTCCTGCCGACGTGCAGCCACAAGATAAACACTGCGCTGGTGCAGGCCTACTACGCCAGGCTGGACGGTGCGAGGCTCGTCGCCACGGAGACGGGTGCCGGGCAGTGTGGCTTGGCGGTTGCGGCAGCGGCGGCGGTCAACGGGCTTAAGGCAGTGGTCTTCATGACTAGGAGTAGCTACGAGTCCAAGAAGGCTAGGAGGCTGCTCATGCAGGCCATGGGGGCCGACGTCTACCCGAGCCCGAGCAGCGTTACCGAGGCTGGTAGGAGGGCCCTGGCGGGTAACCCGGGGCACCCCGGGAGCCTCGGGCTGGCGATAACCGAGGCGGTGGAGTACGTGCTCGAGAACCCCTCCGAGAGGAGGTACCTGGCCGGCTCCGTGCTTGAGAGCGTCCTCATGCACCAG
Organism: uncultured Desulfurococcales archaeon; assembly: GCA_964476405.1. Taxonomy (GTDB): domain Archaea; phylum Thermoproteota; class Thermoprotei_A; order Sulfolobales; family Pyrodictiaceae; genus JAADEY01. The sequence continues at coordinate 8,332 of CAYZCH010000011.1, read as the reverse complement.
ACCGTGATAGGCATGGAGCTGCTCGACCAGCTCCCCGAGGAGCCAGACTACATGGTTGCATGCGTTGGAGGGGGGAGCAACTTCGCAGGGTTCGCGTACCCCGCCATAGGCGCCATGCTGAGGGGTGAGGGGTTCGACTCTACCAGGTTCGTCGCCGCCGAGTCGACGGCTGCCCCGAGGCTGACGAAGGGCTCGTACAGGTATGACGGCCTCGACGAGGGCCTGGTCCTCCCCATGGCTAGGATGTACACCCTCGGGAGACACTACACCCCACCCCCGGTGCACGCGGCGGGCCTACGGTACCACGGTGCAGCGGCCTCCCTCAGCCTCCTGAGGAGGCTCGGCGTGGTCGACGCCGTCGCGTACAGCCAGGACGAGGTAGCAGCAGCTGCAAGGGTGTTCGCCGAGTCGGAGGGCGTGGTGCCGGCCCCCGAGACCGCCCACGCCGTGAAGGCTGTAGCCGATATAGCGAGGAGGGCTGACGAGGGCACGGTCATCGTGTTCAACCTCAGCGGGACAGGCCTCCTAGACCTTGACGCCTACGAGAAGATGGGGGTCGGCGGCGTTGAGGCCGCTTAGGAGCATACTGGAGGACCTCCTGGCCGGGAGGGGTATGGGGTTCAGGGAGGCCTACGAGGCGGCTCTAGCCATGCTCACGGGCCGCCTGGACGACGTCGGCATAGCAGCCCTCCTTGTCGCGCTGAGGGCTAAGGGTGAGGACGGGGACGAGGTCGCCGGGTTCGCGGAGGCGCTGAGGAGCACGTGTGTCAGGGTCAGGTATGGTGGGAGGCTGCTGGACACCGCTGGAACCGGGGGCGACGGGGCGCACACGATCAACGCTTCTACCGCAGCCGCGCTCGCCGCGGCGGCCCTCGGGGCGAGGGTTGCGAAGCACGGCAACCGCTCGGTCTCGAGCAGGAGCGGGAGCGCGGACTTCATGGAGGCCATCGGGTACAGGGTTGAGCATGGCGCGGGGGTCGCGGAGTGCATGTTGAGGAGCGTCGGCTTCACCTTCCTCTACGCGCCGCTCTACCACCCTGCCGTGAAGAGGGTCATGCCGGTCAGGAGGAGGCTCGGGATAAGGACGATATTCAACCTCGTCGGCCCACTCGCGAACCCCGCGCACGCCTCCACCCAGCTCCTCGGCGTAGCGTCCCCCCGCCTCGTAGACGTCATGGTCTCGGCGGCCGCCAGGCTGGGCTACGAGAGGCTCGTAGTAGTCCACGGGAGCCCGGGGATAGACGAGGTCAGCGTGGCCGGTGAGACGAGGGTGGTGGTATTGGAGGGCGGCTCGCTGGACGAGTACACGGTGGGGCCCGAGGACCTCGGGGTCGGGAGGCACCCGCTCAGCGAGCTGAGGGTCGCGTCCGCCGCGGAGAGCGCCGAGAGGGTCATGAGGGTGTTCTCGGGGGCCGGGAGGAGGCCGGACAGGGACTTCATAGCCGCCAACACGGGGTTCGCGCTCTACGCCTACGGCGCCGTAGGCGACCCGAGGGACGGCGTCGAGGCCTTCCTCCAGGCGGCCGGCGAGGGCGTGCTTGCCTCGTTCGTGGAGAGGGTGCTGGAGGCTGAGAGGAGGTGCCTCTCCTCAAGCTCTGCGGGCTGACAAGCATACCCGACGCCGAGGTCGCCGACAAGTACGCGGACTATGCCGGCTTCATAGTCGGGCCGGCCGAGACGCCGAGGAGGCTGCCGGCGCGGGCGGCGGCAGACATAGCGTCGACCCTCTCAAGGGCCGTGCCCGTCCTCGTCTCGACCCATAATACTCCAGGGGAGGCGGTCGACGCATACGCCTCCCTCGGCGTCTTCAGGGTGCTCCAGTACCACGGCAGGCTGGGCCCCTGGGAGGCCGCAGCCCTCGTTGAGGGCGTCAGGGAGCTCGGGGGCTCGGCAGCCATAGTCGTCGGCGTCGCCGCCCACGCCTTCACACCGGCGCACCCCGCGGCATACGCCTACATGGCCCCGGGCTACGAGTACATACTCGTAGACCCCGTTAAGTCGGCCAGGCACCCGATAGGCCCCATGGGGCTCAGGATCCCCCTCAGCCTCGTGGCCGGGGCCTCCCCGACGACGCCGAGGCTGGCGGTGGCCGGCGGCGTCAACCCCTACAACGCCCCCATAGTAGCGTCTATGAACCCTTACATGGTGGACGTGTCGAGTGGGGTCGAGGACAGGCCCGGCCACAAGGACGAGGTGCTGGTAGAGATGCTTGCACGGGGGCTGGGGAGATGCACTATACGCTGACCCCCCTGCTCACCTGGGAGGGGTGCTCGAAGCATCCCCCCTCCTCCCTGCCGAGCCCGAGGAGGCTGGCGGCGAGGCTCCTCGGAGAGGGCGAGGAGTACGTCGCGCTGCTCGAGAGCGGGGGCGGGCTGCCGGGGAGGTCGAGGTACACGGTCGTCGCTGCCGGGGCGGCCGAGCACGTCGCCGTCGACTCCCCATCGGAGGCGTACAGGGCTCTCGCAGGGTTCCTGGGGGAGGGGGAGTGCCACTCCCTCCCATGCAGGGATATGGCCGTCTTCGTCCTAGGCTACGAGGCCGTCGCGGGCCTCGAGCCCTGGCTCGCCCCACTCCTCGGCAGACACCCCTGGCCCGTCCTCGAGGCGTTCAGGCCGGAGAGGCTCATCGTCTACGATAGGCTCGCGGAGAGGGTCGTCGTGTGCCCCGAGGACTACACCCCGCCAGCCACAGGGGGGCTGCCGGGGGGCTTCAGGGCCGGAGCCACGGTCTACGAGACGCCCGACGCCGACTACATGGAGTGGGTTGAGAGGGTGAGGGAGGCTATAGTCGAGGGGGAGGTCTTCCAGGTGGTCGTCTCGAGGCTGAAGAGGCTCGAGTACACCGGGGATCCATACGCGGCCTACGTGAGGCTCGCCGAGCTCAACCCGAGCCCCTACATGTACTATGTGAGGCTCGGGGACAGGGTGCTGCTGGGGACGAGCCCCGAGCTGCTAGTGAAGATGGAGGCGGGGAGGCTGGAGACGCACCCGATAGCAGGCACCAGGCCGAGGGGCAGGGGGCGGAGGGACATAGAGCTCGAGGAGGAGATGCTGAGGGACGAGAAGGAGGTGGCCGAGCACCTGATGCTAGTAGACCTCGCGAGGAACGACCTCGGCAGGGTGGCCGAGCCGGGCACCGTGAGGGTAACGAGCCTAATGGATGTCGAGAAGTACAGCCACGTTCAACACATAGTGTCGAGGGTCGAGGCGCAGGCCAGGAGGGGGCTCACATACACCGAGGCGCTACGCGCCCTACACCCCGCAGGAACCGTCAGCGGGGCCCCGAAGACGAGGGCTATGAGGATCATCGCCGGCCTGGAGGATGCGCCGAGGGGCCCGTACGCGGGCGCGGTCGGGCTGGCCGGGAGCCACGCGGGCGAGGCAGCGATAGTGATCAGGAGCGCTTGGGCGTGGGAGGGGCTCGTCGAGCTCAGGGCGGGCGCCGGCATAGTGTACGACTCGAGGCCGGAGAGGGAGCTGGCCGAGACGAGGCACAAGCTGAGGGCGGTCGAGGAGGCCCTCACCCACCAGTGAGAGAGGGGGTGGTGTGGGTCGAGGCAGCCACTGGTACTAGTCATAGACAACTACAGCAGCTTCGTCTACAACATAGTGGATGTCCTGGCCTCGGTGGGGGCGAGGAGCATAGTCGTGAGAAACGATGAGGTGACCGTGTCCGGCATCGAGAGGATCGACCCGGACAGGATAATACTGTCGCCGGGGCCCGGGACGCCGCTGAGGAGCAGTGATGTCGGTGTCTCGCTGAGGGTCGTGGAGGAGCTCGGCCCCTACATACCCGTGCTAGGCATATGCCTCGGCCACCAGGCCATAGGCGTCGCCTACGGCGCCAGGGTGAGGCGGGCTAGGAGGATAATGCATGGGAAGACGAGCAGGGTCGAGCACAACGGCGGGAGGCTGTACGCCGGCGTCCCGAGGGTGTTCACCGCCATGAGGTACCACAGCCTCGTGCTCGACGACATACCGGGCTGCCTGGAGGTGACGGCTGTGAGCAGGGAGGATGGCGAGGTGATGGGGATCAGGCACAAGCGCTACCCGGTGCACGGCGTACAGTTCCACCCCGAGAGCATAGGAACCCCGTACGGCCCGAGGATACTCAGGAACTTCCTCGAGGACCCCTACTAGGCGCCGCCGCGCACGCCCACCCGGGGCTCCTCATTAGGCTCGTCCCGACGAGGACAGCGTCAGCCCCCGCCGCAGCCGCCCTCGCCACGTCCCCCGGCCCCCTGACGCCGCTCTCGGCAACCAGCACCGTGCCCGTGGGAGACCTGCTGCGGGCGGCCCTCAGCTCACGGAGCATGGCCTCGAAGTCCACCCTGAGCGTCTCCAGGCTCCTCGCGTTCAGGCCTATGAGGGCCTCCGGGTACGTGTTAGCAGCCTCAACCGCGTCGCGGGAGCAGCTGGCCTCTATGAGCGCCTCGAGGCCCAGCCCCCTAGCGTACTCGTACAGCTCCTCGAGCACACCCCACCCGAGCATGTCGAGTATGAGGAGTACGGCGCTGGCCCCGTAGAGGGCGGCGGCGTCGACCATCTCCCTGCACGCTACGAAGTCCTTGAAGAGCACGGGCCTCCTGGCGGAGAAGACTGGTATGAGCTCCGGGGAGCCGCAGAACCATGTAGGCTCCGTGAGCACGCTGAACGCGTCCACGCAGCCCCCTATCTCCTCGGCGTACGCGTAGGGGTCGCGGTAGGCTATGAAGCCGCCCGGGCTACACCTCTTAAACTCCCCTATGAGGCCGATGCCCCTCCTCCCCCTACCCTCCAGCAGGGCTCCCCTGAGCCCGCCACGCACAGGGGAGGGCTCCACCCGCCTTAGCACCCTGCCGAGGAGCCTGCAGCGCCTAAGCGCCCTCTCCCTCGCCTCCCTCAGGGAGAACGAGGCCGGCTCACCCTACCAGTGGGCTCCTAGCGTGGGGGAAAATAGTTCTTAGAAACCGGGCGTGATTGCTGCGAGGGCCTCGGCGAGCTCGCCCTCCTTAGGCCTGGGCTGGGCGGCGAAGAGCCCTATCGCGGCGAGGACGCCGCCCCCCGCCGCCAGGGCCCTCGCCAGGTTGGCCCCGCCGCCGAGCGCCTCGATGATGCTCTTTGCCGCGGCGCCCGCCCACTCCAGGCTCCCCCATGTCACCGTGAGCCCTGCGCCTGCACCCCCTATCGCTAGGAGGAGGCCGGCGGCGTACATCAGCGCGGCCGCCTTTATCACGACGCTCCCGTAGTGGTTGCCGGCGCTCCAGAGCGCCAGCACGGCGAGCGCCTCGTATATGAGCAGCATGACGCCCCCGACGCCGTCTAGGCCGGGTAGGCTCCCGTAGTGGCTGGCGAGCACGGCGGCTACGCCGACGAGGCCCACGAGCCCAACGAGGGCCCAGTGCTGCTGCTTCTCCTCACTGCCGGTCACGAGCCACCCTGAGGCGGTGAGAACCGAGGCCCCGGGGCCGGCGAAGGGGACTGAGAGGTAGCCTATGCCCAGCAGTATCCTGCCGAACAACCCTCTATCCCCAGGCTATAGTGGTTCAGTGTTGAGGGTGTGGAAGAGGTGGACGGGGTAGTGTTACCCGCGCCTCGGCGGGCGTAGTAGAGGCAGGCCGCCTCCGCGGCTACGGCGATGTCGGCGGCGCTGCCCGCCGGCGCGGCGGGGGGTTCAGCCTCCCCCCTGCACGCCCTGCACCACGACTCCTCCTCTAGGACGGCCTTCCTCTTCACAAGCATGTCGCCGTAGCTGCACACTATGCATGCGAGGAGCCTCCTCATACCCCTGCAGGAGGACTCCTCCAACACGGGGAGGCCGTAGGCGAGCGTGGCCTCCATCAGCCTGTCGAGCTCGCGGAGGACGGGGTCGTAGAGGGAGGCCTCCCTCGCCAGCACCTCCAGCGGCGCGTTGAGGCTGGAGACGGCTAGGAGTGGGGTGGAGGCGTCGGGTAGCCCGGAGTACGATATCCTGGCCAGGTAGCTCGGCTTAAGCGACCCGAGGACCAGGTAGAAGGCCTTGGATGCCTCGACGCCCGCCTGCTCGACGAGGATCCTCGAGGACCCCATGACGTGTACGGGGTCGTCGGAGCCGTAGCAGGCAAGCGAGTAGCCTATAGAGTTCCCCATGAGGCTGAGGAGGAGCAGAGACCCCATACAAGCGTTCCCCCTGGCCCCGAGCCCGGCCACGAGTATCCTGGACAACCACGCCCTGTGGAACACCACCCTCTTCTCCAGCCCAGCCATGCAGGACTCGAGGCACGCCTCGTAACCCGCCCACACGCACGCCGCCATAGCCTCCCTCGGGGCGTCGGGCCTTGGGGACGAGCACGTCGACAGCCCGGGGCCCGGGAGGCAGTAGTCGTAGAAGAGGGCCTCCGCGCACGCCCTAGCGTAGGCTAAGCAGCTCTCCGCCGGAGAGCACGGCGGTGAGCCCACACCTCCTCAGCCCTCCCCACTCCTCCAGCGGGTCACAGGCGATGACCGCTGCGTCCGCGTAGTAGCCTGGGAGGAGCCTCCCAGCCCACCTATACCCTGCAGCCTCGGCGGCGGCCGCCGTGTATGCGTGCAGGGCCTCCCTTGGCGGCAGGAGGGGGCCGGGGTAGAGTGGGGGCGCCCCGGAGGCGACAGCGTCCAGGCCCCAGAGGGGGTCTGCGGGCTCCACGGGCGCGTCGCTGCCGAACGCTAAACGGACACCCGCCTCCAGCATCCCCCTCCACCTGTAACACTCCCCCGCCCTAGCCCCGAGCCTCTCGGGCAGCCAGGCGGCGTCGTGGACTGGGAAGCCGGGCTGGACTACGGCCCATACTCCACGCCTAGCCATAACCCTCCACTGCCTGGGCGTGGAGAGGCTGCAGTGCTCCACCCTGCAGCTCCACGGCGGGCAGGGCTCGAGGGCGTCCAGCGCAGCCTCAACCCCGACATCGCCTATAGCGTGGACGGCGACCATCAACCCCCTCCCAAGCCCCCACTCGACCCACCTCCTGAGCTCGGCGGGGTCGGCGGCCTCCACGCCGACGCCCCTGCAGCCAGCATACCCTGTGGACACCGCGGCGCTGCAGGCGGAGAAGCTGCCGTCGGCGTACAGCTTCAGCCCGGTAACCCTCAGCCAGGCCCCCCTAGGCATGAACCCCTCCACGTCGACGAGGCGCCTTGCATGCCTACGGGAGAGGAAGAGGCTGCACCTCACAGGCAGCCTACCCTCCCTCCCGAGGAGGCTCGACAGGCAGGACGCGGCCCAGGAGCCGGAGTCCATGAGCCCGGCGGCCGTCACGCCGAGTCTAAGGAGCCCCCTGAGGGCCTCCAGGGCCTCGCTGCACCCGAGCGTCGAGAGCACCGCGTCCACCAGGGCGCCGACACCCTCCCCCCTATGGATGCCTGGGTTGACCCCGGCGAGCCTGGCGGCGGCCGGCCCGGCTACGGCTACGTGGCCGCAGCAGCTCACGAGGATCACGGGGGCGGCCGCAGCCCCCTCCAGCGCCTCCGGGTCGACGGACTCGACAACCCATGCGGGGGCGCCGCGGGCGTAGACGATGCCCGTGCCCCCGCCACCCCCCTCGACGGCGCGGTAGACGTCCTCGGGGCTAGCCGCGCCAGAGACGTCCACCCCCCTCCCGGCCAGCACGAGGCCCTCAAGGTGGAGGTGGGCGTCGACGAAGCCGGGGACTGCGTAGCCGTCGACGACCTCGACCCCCGGCCCCCACGAGCCACCCATCCCCCTGACCCTGCCAGCCTCGACGCTGATGCACCTGCCCCTCGAGAGGGGCTTGAAGGAGTAGTAGACTCCCCACTCGAAGCAGAGTGTGTGCATGCTTCATTCACCCATCATCCTCAACGCCCTCTCAACAAACACAGCCTTCTCGTGGCCGAGGCCCAGGACGTGCTCGACGTACTCGTGTATAAAGCAGTCCACGATATACTGCTCCGCCTCCTGCTCGAACATGAGCCAGCGGAGGTTTACGACGACCCTCCCGGAGTCGAACCAAGCTGCTCCGTCATCCTCCCTCACGGTGAACTCCACCGGGCACAAGGCCCCCTCTGCCCCGCCGGGGCGCGGGCTGGTGACGCCCCCGGCCGCACCCCCCTATAAGGGGAGAAGACAGCTTGCCGTGTAAAGCCAAAAAGGGGGGTGAAGAGGCTACCCGCTTGCCCGACTGCAAAAGTCTTTTTAAGAGTATTTACACATGCATGCAGATTGGTAAGGAGTGGTAGGCCAGGGTGGTTGGTGTATGGTTGGTGGTCGTGTTAGGGGTATTTCGCCTATTGTGGCCGCCATACTCCTGATACTAGTGGCTATCGCGGGCGCCGTCATAGTCTACCTATGGCTGACGGGCTTCGCCGGCACAGCAACATCA
>CAYZCH010000010.1:0-6480 GCA_964476405.1 uncultured Desulfurococcales archaeon | reverse complement strand
GTATGTGGCGGGGGAGGCGGTTAGGGCCCTGAGGCTGAGGATACTCGTCGAGGAGATGACTGGGTGTGAGACCAGTACGGCTAGGTGCCTGGCCGCGAGGCTCACGGGGAACATCGTCGCCCTGCTGACCCCGAGCATCGGTGGAGGGGAGGCGGTTCGCGGCGCCCTCTCATGCCCCGGCGAGGCCGCGCGGGGGGCCGTGGTGGGCGTGCTCGACGGGGGCATAGACCTCGTCGCGAACTACGCTATAGCCGCGCTGAGCCTCCCGCTCCTAGCGGCGTCGGGGCTCACGCACGAGGCCCTCCTCCTGCTCCCCGGCCTCGCGCTCGCCTCACCAGTGTTCGCCGCCTGGAGCCTCGCCCTCGGGAGCAGGAGGGTGTTCAGGGCGGTTGTGTCGAGGGCCGAGAAGCTCCCGGTGGTCTCGAGGTGGATACGGGGGGTTGCCGGGATGCCGCCACCGCCGAGCCTCCCCGCCGGCAGGAAGCTGCTGGTCGCCCTGCTGAGCGCGGCCGGCTGGGCCCTCAACTACGCCGAGGTGGCCCCACTGCAGCTCGCCTACTGCCACGCCGCCCCCAGCCCTGCCGCCGCCGCTGGGTTCGTAGCGAGCTTCCTCGCCGGCGTACTCCCCACCCCTGGTGGCGTCGGCACAGTCGACTACTACATGGCCCTATTCATATGCCCGGAGGCCGTCATAGCCTGGAGGATCCTCAGAACCGGGTACATGGGCGTCCTCGGGGCCGTCTCGGCCGCCGCAGCCGCGGGCAAGCTCGTAAAGAGCCATGACTAGGGACGAGACAACATTGTAGCTCATGCCCTCGGCGGCCACCGGTATCTGGTACACCTCGGCGCCGAGCTCGTCGGCCAGGCCGCGGGGCACACCGAAGTCCTCCGCCCCAACTACGACCGCCAGGCAGCCGCCGCAGGGGAGCCCCTCCACAACCAGCCTCTCACCATACGTCTCGAGGACGACGACCCTGCAGCCCCTCAGGGCAGCCGTCAGCCCACCCCCGTCAACAGCCCTACACCCCTTAGGGGCCGGCGGCCCCCCAGGCCTCTCGACGCAGACGCACTCCGCCCCCAGCATGGACGAGATCGACGCTATGTCGGAGAGGTTCCTCTCATCCCTCAACATGTAGGCGACGACGACCAGCCTCAACCCGGCGACCCCGATACCCCATTTCCCCGGGGCGGGGGGAGGTTAAGGGGGAGGCGGGGCTTGGAGGTGGAGGTCTACGTGGCCGGGCCGCCGGATAGCTTCGCGGCCGCCCTCCTGGCCCGCACGCTGTACGCGATGCTCGGCTCCAGGGGCTGGAGGCTGTTCGTAGCCGGGAGGGTGGATAGGGGCCGCGTGCTGGACGAGTCGAGGGTGCCGCTGAGAGTGGCTCTCGACAGGGTGGTGTTCGGCGAGCCGGAGGGGGAGCCGGCGGCCTGCGTGGATCCCGCCGGGAAGCCTGCCTGGCTCCTCCCGGAGCCCCACTGGCCCCTCCTCGTCGACTACACCGGGGGGTGCCAGGGTGGTGGGGGAGGAGGGGTTAGGGTGAGGGGGCTGGGGCTGCCGCGCAGCCTCCTCCACTACGAGGCCGTGGCGGTGCTCTACGAGTTCCTTGTGAGGAGGAGGCCGTGGCGCCCGGAGCCTCCCCCGGGCAGGCTCGGGGCCTCGGAGGCTAGGCTGGCCGTGAAGCTCGCCAGAAGGGTGTGGGATATGCTTGGAGACCTGGACGGCTACAGCGTGCTCAAGCCGTCAGCAACCGTGTATATTGTGAGGAAGCTGCTGAGGGAGAGGGGGGTTGTCGTAGACCCCGAGGAGGCCGTTATCGAGGTGAGCCAGGTGGGGGATGGGGTCAGGGAGGAGCTTAGGATGAGGGCCTACGAGGCGGGGAGCCTGAAGCCCCTGGGGGAGGCGAGGATAACCTACGAGTCCCCGTCGGGGAGGATGAGGCTCGAGGCCCCGGGCCTCAGGCTCGAGATGAGCATCGATAGGCTCCACGGCGAGGTCTACCTCCCCGGGGGTGTGCGTGTTAAACGGGGAGGGGGCCCAACCACTATACCCTGGAGCGTATTAACCGGGGAAGGATGAGGGCCTTGAAGCACGTCCTGGCGGGCCTCGTCTACAGGGCGTCGTACAGGGTGACTAGGGGGTTCATGGATAGGCTCCTGGCGGGCTCCGGGCCTGGGGCGGCCAGTGCCGTTGAGAGGGCGCTGCGCGGCGGCTGCAGGGTCGACACGCTATACATCCACATCCCTTTCTGCAGGATGCCGTGCAGCTTCTGCTGCTTCGTCCGCATGCCATACCGCGAAGACCTGTACTGGAGGTACCTGAGGGCCCTGCTCAGGGAGCTCGAGGAGTACGCCTCGCTCCTGGAGGGTGGCGTGAGCATCTACATTGGAGGGGGGACTCCAACGATAAACCATGAGGGGCTCCTCACGCTCCTGGAGAGGGTGAGGGAGCTGTTCTCGCCAAGGGATGTGAGCGTGGAGGCCAACCCCTCCACCGTGACACCGGAGCTCGTCAAGCAGCTCGCCGGCCTCGGCGTGACCAGGCTCTCGATAGGCGTGCAGTCGCTAGACCCGGGGGTCTTGAGGCTGATAGGGAGGAGGAACCATACGCCGGCGCAGGCCCTGGAGGCCGTCAGGGCCGCCGCCGGGAGGATACCGGTGGTTAACGTAGACCTCGTCTGGGGTGTGAGGGAGGTGCCCGTTGAGGGGGTGTTGAGGGATGCCGCGAGGCTTGCGGGGCTCGGCGCGAACCAGGTCACGTTCTACCCGCTCACCTCGGGCCTCAAGGGCCTCCCACTAACCCCCCTGACCCCCCGGGAGGAGTACCGCTGCTACTCCGCGATATACAGGGCTATGAGGGGGCTCGGCTTCACCCCGTCCACCGCCTGGCACTACTCGAGGGTCGAGGGGGCCATGGTCGACGAGTACATAGTCGAGTCGTACAACTATGCGGGCGCGGGCCTCAGCAGCATAGGGAGGCTCGGCGGGGTCAGCTACGCAAACACCTTCAACATAGAGAAGTACATCGACAGGGCTGGCTCGGGGAGGCTGTCTGCTGTGATGGCCACCGAGATGACGAGGGCCGAGCAGTCACTATACGAGCTCTCCATGCAGTGCTTCGGCCTCAGGGTGAGGCTCCCACCGCCCAGCGGCACCCCCGCCTACGCCAGGCTACTCCTGCGCCTCCTCTTCCACAGGGTGGACGGCTACATGGCCGTAAAGGACGTCGAGTCACAATACCTCGTCAACGTCGTTATGAGGGGCTTCATAGCCGGGGTGACCTGGTTCAGGAGGAGGGCGCTCAGGGCCAGGATCTAGGCCGCGGGGTGTAGGGGCGGTGCAGGCCTGGCTCGACGAGGAGAAGCTGGTCAAGCTGGTCAGGAGGGCGAGGGAGAGGTGGGAGGACTTCGAGGTGCTGAGGATAGAGCAGCATAGAAGCAAGCAAGTATTATACGTGAGGGTGCAAGGCTACAGACTCAGGGCTATAGTCTACCGGAAGGGGGTAGTCAGGGTCTACGGCCCCCTCGAGGGGGCTAGCATAGCGTTAAAGAGGATGATTGAAAGGGTGCTCGGGCTTGAACATGATAGAGGCCTCAAGGGCTAGGCAGACCCACCGCAGGAGGATAAGGGCCGCCCTCGAGGCCCTCTCCAGGATAATGAAGGCCGGGGTGAGGGAGAGGAGGGAGGCCGTCAAGATACTGATGAACACCTACAACGAGATGGCGGTTCAGCCGATAAGGGGCAAGGCCTGGCCCCCCGACATATGGGACAAGGAGATGGCGACCCTCTACACGCTCGCCAAGCACGCCCTACACCTCTACGAGAGGAGCCCAGAGCTCATGCACAGCCTCTTCGGCTTCGAGGAGGTAATGGAGGACGCGGGGTCCGCGGTGCTGGAGACGGAGGACGAGGAGAAGGCGAGGAAGCTCCTCCTCTTCTACCTCGGCGGCGACGTAAGCGACAACACGATAGCGAGGCTGCTCAGGGTATTCGTGACGGAGGCGACGCTAGGGTATAGGAGCTTCGAGGACGTCGAGAACCTCATAAAGAAGCTGGCCGCCACGCTCCCCGAGAAGGAGCAGACGCTCAGGAAGTACACGAGGTTCTACATAGCGCTCAGGGTCGCCCAGCTCATAGCGGCCGGCCTCGTGAAGAACAGGATAGTCAAGGAGGCGGTCAAGCAGGCCCTCGCCGCAAGGATAGGGGTGAAGAAGAGCATACCCGACGACGAGTACATAGGCTACATAGCCCGGAACGTCTTCGAGGTTCCGAAGAGGAGGCTCACACAGATACTAGGCCAGCAGGAGGAGGGGCGTCAGCCGCGGGTTCACCGCCCATCCCGGCACGGGTAGCCCCTTGTAAACCACATCACGCGCCCCACCAGCCTATAGGAGCGGAGCATCCTAATGAACTCGGCTAGGCAGCCCGGCGACGCCTCCACGCAGCTCACCACGGGATCCTCGACGAAGACGCCGGCCACCACGGGGAAGCACCCCCTCGACGCGACCTCGCCGCAGTAGTCCGGCGTACACGCCAGCCTCGCCGGGCGCCCGAGGCATCCGGCGAGGCAGACGACGCCCCTGCCGAGCGCCAGCACCGGGGCCCCGAGCCTCAATGCCTCCTCCACGGCGCCGCAGCTACACCCATCACCCACCACGACGCCCACGGCCCCCTCGCACCAGCCGCTGCAGACACTATACCCCTCAGCCGAGAGCACAGCCCCCACGACACCCCCGCAGACACCCGGGGGCGTGCACGCGACGCGGGGCAAGGCTGGGCGCCTCGCACTCCACTTGAATACCCCTGGAGCCTATGAGGCAAACCAAGGGGTGCTCCAGGAGATGCCGGTGAGGGTGTCGGCGAGGGGGATAATAATTGTTGATGGGAGGCTGCTGGTGCAGATAAGCAAGAGTAGGAGGTGGTACAGGCTGCCGGGCGGGAGGGTGGGGAGCAGCGAGACGGTCGACGAGACGGTCAGGCGTGAGCTCGAGGAGGAGCTCGGGGTCAGCGTCGAGCCCAGGAAACTAGTCTACATTGTAGAGTCGTTCTATAAGAGGAGGGGTAGACTCATACACGATGTAGGCTTCTACTACCTGTGCAGGATGAGGGGGGAGCCGAGGCCTAGGGAGAGCCACCTACGCGTGGCCTGGGTTGAGCCCGGGTCGCTAAACGAGTCCAACTTCAGGCCGAGGGCGCTCTCCCCGCTGCTAAGGGAGCACTGTAGGAGGGGGTTCCCCGGCAACGTCGTCCATATAGTCAGCGTCGAGGTCTAGAGGGGCTTGAGGACGACGCCCTTAGGGTATACGTAGACGTTGCCCCCTACCGCCTGCCCGGGCAGGTTGGGCTCGAACACCGCCACGACGACGCCGTTGCCCCCGTGGACGCCGACTATCTTGCCCCTGTACACGTTCCCCTTCCCATCCTTGTAGACGACCCTCCAGCCTATGAGCCTCGACGCCTCCCTCCTATCACTAACCCCATCTATCCTCAACAAGACCTGGTTCTCATACTGCCTCTTCATGCCGCGCCTGTAGCCTATCACGAGGCCCGTGTAGACCTTGACTCCCTCCATCCACGACTCACCCCTACGGCGGCCCCGGCAGCCCCTCTGCGGATCCTTAGCCCTATTTCAGTCTTCGCCGCTCCCGACGCCGAGCACGTAGCCCGGCCCCTGCAGGAGCAGCCTGGAGCCCCTCCTCTCCCTCCCGATGGAGTCCCCGGCGGCCAGGGCTGCGACCAGCCCGGCGACCAGGGGGGTCTGGGGGAGCCTGGAGGGGGATGAGAGTCTCAGTGCGAGGGCCGCCAAGCCGTACATGTATGGGCCGTGGAGGGCCGCGTCGATACACACCATCACTCCCCCCGCGCCAATGCAGTCAAGGCCCCTGCTCAGCTCCCAGGGGACGCCGCCCCACCCCACCACCATGACCCTCCTCCACCTGGAGAGGAGCTCTATGAAGCACCCCTCATCCCTACACCTCTTAGCCATGGAGACCGACTGCTTCACCGACCTCGGCGAGTAGGCGGCGACGAACTCGAACCCACTACACCTACACCTAGCCGCCAGGAGGGGCGAGCCATCCCCCAGGTAGCCGACGAGCCACACCCTGACACACGCACCCCAAGACCTACAGCCCGCGGACTCGTAGAGCAGCCGGGGCTCGACAAGCCTGGCGATGCAGCAGCCCCCCTCACCCAGGAGGCCGCCGTCGCCGCAGCCAGGCCTAGAACCCATACACTCCTCCATGCAGAGCCAGCGGAGAATACTACCGGTAAATAACGGTTCACGCAAAAAGCCGCGACGGGAGTGGATTAGCATGGCAAAAAAGCCTCACTCGCCTTCAACTCACCCGCATACTGGGTAGTCGTCTGGTACTTTTGCTCTGAAGTACTTGCCTGTCTCGGGGCTCTTGAATAGGCCTATCTTGACCCCCTTCCTCCCCTTGGGGGCCAGCACCCACACCTTGATGGGCACCAGCTCAACCT
>CAYZCH010000009.1:0-4579 GCA_964476405.1 uncultured Desulfurococcales archaeon | reverse complement strand
GGGACTACGTCGTCGTCGAGAAGCCCACCTACCCGGCTGCACTCGGCGCCTTCAAGGTGCATGGGGCGAGGTTCCTCGGGGTCGGGATGGACGAGGAGGGTATGGACACTTATGAGCTTGAGAGGGTTGTGAGGAGCGCGGTCAGGGAGGGGAAGAGGGTCAAGCTGATATACACTATACCGACGGGCCACAACCCCTACGGAACCACAATGAGTAATGATAGGAGGAGGCACCTCCTCGAGGTCGCCGAGAAGTACGACCTATTGGTGGTCGAGGACGACCCCTACGGGCTCATAACCTTCGTTGAGAAGGAGATAGACAAGCTCAAGACACTGGATAGGAGCGGCCGCGTGATATACGTGCAGTCCCTAAGTAAGATAATGTCGCCGGGTATGAGGCTGGCCTACGTGGCAGCCCCGAGGGAGATCATCGAGCACATGGAGCTGCTCAAACAATACGTCGACCTCCACACGAGCACGCTCACACAGTATATTGCGGCTGAGGCGCTCAGGGAGAGGATTATAGAGAGGAACCTTGAAAGGATGAGGAGGGTGTATAAGGAGAAGAGGGACGTTATGCTGGAGACGCTCGAAGAGTACATGCCCGAGGGGGTTGAGTGGACGAAGCCCATAGGCGGGTTCTTCGTGTTCGTCACACTGCCAGGGAAAGTGAACACGTCAAAGATGCTGATGAGGGCTGTCGAGAGGGGCGTGGCATACGTGCCGGGCTCTGCCTTCTTCTACGACCGCAGCGGCACGAACACCATGAGGCTAAGCTACAGCTACCCACCAGCGGAGCTGGTGAGGGAGGGGGTCAGGAGGCTGGCATACGTGGTTAGGGATGAGCTGGGAGGTAGATGATGCCCGGCTTCGGCCTAGGGTAAGTCGGCACCTCCAGGCCCTTAACCACCATCGCTAGCTCCTCCACAACACCCCTGCCGAGCACGCGTAGGAGGGCTGCCCCGGCCTCACCCGGGAACCTCGTCACTAGCCTGTACCTGCACCTCGGCAGCCTAGGTGGGGTCAGGTACGAGTATATCGGGTGTAGTATGACCTCGCCGTCGCTCCTCGTGAGGGACGCCGCCAGGTATGCCGGGTAGGGTTCGAGGGTTGATATGAAGACGGCGTCGAAGCTCCTCGGGATTGTTTTAAGCTCCTTCATTGGCCTGGCCTGGAGACCGAGGCTCCCCGCGGTCTCCATGCCGGCTGGGGAGTCGGTGTACAGCTCCACCTCGACACCATACCTCTCGAGGGCTGCGAGGGCGGTCAGTATGCCGGTGACGCCGGCGCCTATCACGGCGAAGTAGTCCCCGTCGCTGAGGGCCATGAGGCGCGCGGCCACCGCCGCTATACTCGCTGGCGTTATCATCGCCCCCTCTATCGGGTTGCCGAGCGGGGCCTCGGTGAGGGAGGAGGCTGGGAGCGCGACGTACTCGGCGAGCCAGCCATCGTATAGTATCCCGGGGAGTGTGGACACCTTATCGGTGAGCATCCACTCGGCGGTGTACTCGACCGTGTAGGGGAGCGGGAGCCTGCCCACCACTACACGCTTACCCGACAGCCACCCGGGCGCGCCCGAGCCGAGCTCGACGACCACCCCGTAGCCCATACACCCCATGACGACGCCGGGCCTCGGCCAGATTATCCCCAGGAAGACGGCGTCCTCAACCCCGCTCCAGAGCGCAGACAATACCTTGACGAGCACCCAGCCCCTCTGAATGGCCGGGAGCGGCCTCTCGACGACCTCCACGCCGTAGCCTCTAACAACCGCCCTCATGGACGCGGACAAGCCACCCCCCTCAACCACGAGGCCCCATACTAGGTAAAACATTAACCCCGGGTTCATAACACTGTACGGAATAGTTGAATAGCGGCGGAGCCTACACGGGGCGAGGCCCCGGAACCGGGGTTCGATGACCCCGTGTCCCTCCACGAAAGGTGGCTGCGGCTTGGAGGAATACGTCATACGGAGGGCGACGGAGAAGGATCTCCCGATGATAATAGCCATAAACCGTAAATGCCTCCCTGAAAACTATCCTGAGTGGTTCTTTCTCCAGCACCTCCGGAACTGGGGGGACGCCTTCCTCGTCGCCGTCTACAAGGGGATTGTTGTAGTCGGCTACGTCATGTCCAGGGCGGAGTGGGGCCCGGGGATATTTACCAAGGGGCTTACGAGGAGGGGTCATATTATATCGCTGGCTGTACTGCCGAGGCACCGTAGGCGGGGTATCGGAACCAGGCTCATGGTGCGGGCTCTAGACGCCCTCCAGAGGGTATACGGCTGCACGGAAGTGTACCTTGAAGTAAGGGTTTCGAACATACCCGCTATTAAGCTGTACGAGAAGCTGGGCTTCAAGAAGGTCACAGTACTTAAAAGGTATTATGCAGACGGGGAGGACGCCTATCTAATGGCGAAACAACTTAATTGAAAGAGAAACTTCCGGAATAGGCTTTTAGGTAACTGCAGAAAAATAGCCCAGGGGCAGCCAGGTGGTATCAGAGGAGCGGGTAAGGAAGCTAGCCGAGATACTACTGCAGGGCGGCGAGCCCCTCATAACACCCAATACGCTCGCGGTGGAGTACGCCAAACACATAAGGAGTATTATGCCGCGCCTCGTCGAGAAGCAGCTCCTACCCCTACTCTCACAGCTCCTCACAGCCGCGAAGAACGTAAGGCCCGGCTTCGGCCCGCTCCACACAGAACACATAACTCTCTGGACTACGAGGCGTAGGGACGGCCACTACGTGAGGAAGTACGTGCACGTGACCATTGAGGGGCCCGAGCTCCTGGTGAAGTCGTTCAAGTTCCTCGTTGCCTACAGCCTCGGGTACACGAGGAGGCCCCTGGCAAGCCTCACGATAGCCTATACGACGCTCCGCGAGCTCCTCGCCCGCGTCAGGGGCGGTAGCGTGTATAGTGGCGCTGGCCTCCTCCGCAGGCTGCGCGTCCTCCTCAACTCGGACGAGTGGAGGCCTCCAACGATAATAGACGCGGGCGTGAGGAGAACGGCTAAAGGCATCGCCAACCTCCTCATGGATAAGCTCGGTGCGGTGGCGTGAAGCCTCCATGCGGAGTCATAGCCTTGCTGACCGACTTCGGGTTAAGGGATGTATACGTTGCAGCCATGAAGGCTGTTATACTGGCCATCAACCCCGAGGCCAGAATAGTTGACATAACACACGAGGTTCCAAAGTTCAGTGTAAGGGACGGGGCATTCACGCTGCTGAGCGTATACAGGTACTTCCCGGAGGGGACGGTGTTCGTCGTAGTCGTCGACCCGGGGGTGGGAGGGGGGAGGAGGGCGCTGCTCGTAGTGACTCATAGGTACTTCTTCATAGGCCCAGATAACGGCGTCCTACTCCCAGCCGCGCTCGAGGACGGGGTTGAGGCCGTATACGAGCTCCGCAACCCAGCCTACATGGTGCACCCCGTGTCGGCGTCGTTCCACGGACGCGACATCTTCTCCCCCGCCGCCGCATGGCTAACCAGGCACGCCGACCCCTCAGCGTTCGGGCCGGAGGTGCCCGTCGAGAGCCTCGTCGAGCCGCCGAGGCTGAAGTACCTGGAGGTGCTCGGCGGTGGGAGGGCGTTGGTGGAGGTGGTGCATGTAGACGGGTTCGGCAACCTGATCCTGTCGGCAAGGTGGGAGGAGCTGGATGAGGCCCTTGGGGGGTTGAGGCCGGGGGACGAGCTGAGGGTCAAGGCACTCTGCAGCGGCGTAGAGGCATTGGCCAGGGTGAGGAGGGTGTTCTCGGAGGCCCCGCGCGGCGAGCTAGTACTGTACAGGGATAGCCTGGGGTTCGCCGAGCTAGCGGTCAACCTCGGCTCCGCCGCCGAGAAGCTTAGGGCGGGGAGTGGGTGCCGCGTCTCACTGTCGAGGGGGAGTAGTGGGCAGGGCTAGGCGATGACTATTGTGTTCCCGCCCCTCCTCTTAGCCTCCCTCAGCAGCCTGTAGGCCATCCTCCTGAACGGCGTTCCCGTGTAGGCCTCCCTCCTGCTCCTGGCGGGCTTCAACCCCACGTAGCCCTTGACGGCTACTATTGTCACCCCCACCCCCAGCCTGTTGAGCTCCTCCCTAACCGCCTCAAGATCCCTCTCCAGCTCCTCGGGCTCAGTGTATGGGATCTCCAGGACGACCTCCTCGGTTCCCCGCTCCTCGTCGAGCCCGTAGACGACCACCGCCCTCCACTTCGCTACGAGTCTCTCGATGAGGCTTGTCAGGAGGCCGGTCGCTGGGTTCGGTGTGTATTCGCTCCACCCCCTCTCCCTGACGACCTCGCTGAACCTGTCCAGGTCTATTACGACTATAGTGCCCTCGACAAGCCGCATTGACACCGCCCACTCCAAGCCCACAGAATAGGTGTGAACCTCTTTAAACTCCAGCCCCGCTACTCCAAGGGTATGTGTGGGAGCACTTGGAAAGGGCTGGTACTGCCTTGGCCGGGGATCTCCTCTCATCCGTGAGGAAATATATACGCGCTGTGGCCGTCGGCATTCTCGGCCTCGACGAGGACACCTTCAACGCGCTCATAGAGCCCGAGAGGGTCATCGAGGTCAAGATACCGGTCAGGATGGATGA
>CAYZCH010000008.1:0-4337 GCA_964476405.1 uncultured Desulfurococcales archaeon | reverse complement strand
TATGTTCTCTGTTATGAGGACCGTGTCGACTACTCCTTTCTCGCCGTACCTCATAGGCACGGAGGTGTCCCTCCTCCTGGCGGCGACTGTGCCGAACTCACGGTACTCCTCCATGAACCTCGGCGGGCTCGTCTTCCCGATGAGTATCTCTCCCCCGCGTACATGGACCTCCGGGCTCACTATACCGTCGCCGTCCAGCTTGTCGTATAGAGACCTTAGCTTGGCGCCCTCGACTCCATCAGGCGGCACCTCTATCCTGTCCGCCAGGCCTCCCATGTAGCGGCGCTCCTCCGCCTGGTAGAGGCGGAAGAAGGTGCTCCTCGCAAACCCCCTCTCGACGGACGACTTGTTCATTATTATGGCGTCCTCTATGTTGTAGCCGGTGAACGACATGACTGCGACGACGGCGTTGTGGCCTGCCGGCCTCTCATTGAACCCCATGACGTCGAGCATCCTGGTCTGTACCAGGGGCTTCTCAGGGTAGTGGAGTAGGTGGCCCCTCGTATCCACCCTCACCTGGTAGTTGATGGCGTATATGCCGAGGGCCTGCTTAGCCATCGCGGCCTGATACGTGTTCCTCGGGGCCTGGTTGTGCTCCGCGTATGGTATGGTGGAGGCGGTCACGCTGAATATCCCTGCAGGCCATATCTCCATGTGTGTGTGCTCCTTTGTCAAGTCCTCCGGGTTTATCGCTATGTAGGCGTTCTCCTCCTCCTCGGGGTCCAGGAGCTCCACTATGCCGTGCTTCAGTAGGTCGGAGAACTTCCACTCGCCCCTCCTCAGCTTCTCGGCGTGCTCCGGCTTGTACTTCAACTCGCCGTTCTCGACGACGAATACGGGCCTGAGGACTCTTCCCGGATCCGTGTTTATGTAGACCTCGTATATCTTGTCAGTCCTGTAGAGCGCGACGCTGACCTCGGCTGGTATCTTCCCGCTGCGGCGGAGCCTCCTCAGCGTGTTTACCAGGGCCTCCCCGTCGGGGTGGTAGCCTACAAGCCTTCCATTGAGGAATACCTTCGCTGAGTTGACTATCTCGGGTGGGTAGTCGCCGAGCTTGAGCACTTGCTTGAAGACCTCGACGGCGTCTAGGACTCCGAGCTCCTCCTTCAACAGCTTCTCTATCAGCTCCTCGTCTACGCCGGCGGAGATATAGGCCGAGACGGCCAGGTTCTTGACGAGGCCACAGTTGGGGCCCTCGGGGGTCTCGAAGGGGCATATCCTACCCCACTGTGTACCGTGGACATCTCTGGCCTCGAAGTGCGGCTGGCTCCTGCTGAGCGGCGATATGACCCTGCGTAGGTGGCTTAGCATGGAGAGCCAGTTCGTCCTGTCGAGTATCTGGCTTACACCAGTCCTCTGCCCGGGCCAGTTCCCTGTTGCGAGCGCCTCGCGGACACGGTTGGTTATTATATCCGACCTTATGAGCAGCCTCGGCGATACCTTCCTGCCCCTGCTCCTCGCCCTCTCAAGCTGCTGCCTTATATCATTGGCCAGAACCCTCATAGCGACACGGAACACTATAGCTACGAGGTCGCCGGCTAGGAGGATACGCTTGTTAGCGTAGTGATCCTTATCGTCCGGCCCCCTCCTGCCGAGGACGAACTCGAGGAGCTTGTTAGCCATCTGGCCGAGGAATATGGCCTTCTTGATCCTGTCCTCGGGCCTGGTGCCGAGGTGTGGTAGGAGGTATGTGTCGAGCGCCCTCTCAGCCACCCTTATACGCTGCTCCCTAGGCTTCCCTATACCCTCCCTGAACCTGCTCCCGATATAGTCTAGCGCCTCCTCGGTTGTCGAGATAGCCCTTACCTGCTCTAGTGATGGTAGGAGGAGGCTTCTTATCTCGGGGTCGGGGCTTACGGCGAGCGTTATGTCTAGATCCTTCTCGAGGCCTAGGGCCCTCATCAAGACTACGAAGGGTATCTTGCCAAGGGCCCTGGTCATGGAGACCTGGAGCGTGCCGTCCTTATGCATGTCTAGTATGAGCTGGTACCTCACGCCCGCGTGGGCGGAGATGACCTTGGCGGTGTAGAGGGCGCTCGTCCCGGCCCTCGCCTTATCCACCAGTATCCTGTTAAGCGCCTGATCCTCCTGCATCACGACTACTCTCTCCGACCCGTTTATGATGAAGTAGCCTCCTGGATCCTTGGGGTCCTCCCCCGCCTCGACCAGCTTCTCCACGCACTCCTCCTCCGGCCTTCCCTCGTAGAAGCATGCGGCTAGGGGATCCGCCTTGGAGCGTAGCATTATCGGGAGGTAGCCTATCTCCTCCTCCTCCGGCTCCCTCTCCACGCCATTCTCGACTATCACTACCCTTACCTTTATCGGGGCCGCGTAGGTCAAGTCCCTGATCCTGCACTCGAGGGGGGTTACTGTAGCGTGCGTGGCCATGCTGGCCTCGAGCACTTGTGGGGGGCCGAGGCTGACATCCTCCAGTCTTACCTCGTACTCCCCCCTCGGCGTCGATATCCTACCGAACTCCTTGACTATCTTAGTCAGCTCCTTCTCCAGGAACCTGTTAAAGGAGTTTATGTGGTGCCTCACAAGACCGTACTCGTCGAAGAACGCCTTCATAACGAGCCAGCGGTCATCCGGTGTGGGGAACACTTGAGCCTCCGCCATCACGGAACCCCTCCTCCCGGGACGCGGCTGGGTTGGGCGGGCTAGTAGCCGACCACATACCTATACACTATGATCTCCCCGGCGGTGGGGCTCTTACGGTATATGCGTATAATGTCCCCCGGCTTGGCCCCTATCGCGCGGACCACGGGGTCTGTTACCCTTATCCAGGGGAGCTGCTCGGGTCTGACGCCCAGCTCCCTGAGGATCCGGATCGCCTCGTCGGGTGGGACTATCTCGTGGCGGGGTACGAGCTCGTGTTCGAGGATGTTAAATTTCCTCTTCTGCTGCTTACTCCTCGCCATAACTGGTTCTTCCCTCT
Source organism: uncultured Desulfurococcales archaeon (assembly GCA_964476405.1). GTDB lineage: Archaea > Thermoproteota > Thermoprotei_A > Sulfolobales > Pyrodictiaceae > JAADEY01. The sequence goes on along the minus strand of CAYZCH010000008.1, from coordinate 1,399 downwards.
CGGCTAGGGGGTGTAATACACCCTTTATATAGCGTGGGGTTTCCGGGGCGTCTTGTGGCCCGCTACACTCTACCTTATCCTCACCCTGTTAACCTTCTTGTGCTGCCACGAGTACCTCCTTATCCTCTTGGAGCGGCCGAAGCCGCAGGCTGCGCAGTAGCCCTTGGCGACGTTGAAGGCGTGGCGGCCGCAGCGGCGGCAGCGTATATGTGTCTTGCCTTTACCCATCTTGCCGAAGGAGGGGGTGCCCTTCGTCACGGCCTACTCACCCCGCGAATGGTGCTGGTGAGACGAGCATTACGTTGTCTCCCCTTATCACTATTGTGCCAAGCTTCTTTGTTGTCCCGTCGCTCCTTATCTCCTCGGCGTTTTCGAGCACTAGGTTCAAGTGCTGGTCGAAGCTCTTAAGCCTGCCGCGTACCTCCCTCCCGCCCTTGAGCTTCACTAGTACAGTGTTCCCGAGGTTCTCGGCTAGAACCTTATGGGTCGTCTCCCCCATTACTAGTTCTTCCCCTCGGCGCCTAGGGGCCGGCTGAGCCGATTTTAAGCTTACGTTGGATGGTTTACGCGGAGTGGGGCTCGGCTTGAGGAGGTGGGTGCTGTCCAAGAAGGATAAGAGGAGGTTGTTTGAGAGGCTCAGGAGACTCTACCCCCGCCTGGAGCTGCGGCGCGACGCGCGCGTGGAGGCTGTCGTGGTTGAGGGGGTCGAGGCGTACATGGTGGATGGCGTGCCTGCCTTCTATGAGGCTGAGGGCGGCCTGCTTGTGCCGCTGCTCTTCTACCTCCTCAGGAGGGGGTATGAGGGTTGGCTCCCCTACATCGTTGTTGATAGTGGGGCCGTTAAGCCGATATCGAGGGGGGCGGATCTCATGAGGCCTGGGATCGTTGAGGTAGGGGGCGTGTTCAGGGAGGGCGACGTGGTGGTCGTCGTTGAGCCGACCAGGCGTCTCCCGCTAGCAGTGCACAGGGCTCTTCGCGGCAGCGCGGAGGTCGAGGCTATGCAGCGTGGTAGGGTTAGTAGGTGCCTCCACCATGTCGGTGACAGGTACTGGAAGCTGTTCAAGTCCCTCTAGGCGGTGCCAGCGACCCTTATGCTATCCAGTATGCCCGGCGTATACACCTCGACGCCGGCTGGGAGGCCTAGGTGCTGCGCCCTCCTCCTAATAGTATTGGCTAGCGACCTTATGGCTGACGGCTCCCCGTGGTTTAGTATGATCCTCCTAGGCTTAGGCTTTATGTTCGCCAGGAATGCGAGGAGCTGCCTCCTATCAGAGTGCCCCGAGAACCCCTCAACGCTCCTAACCTTCATCTTGACCTTTACCAGCTCGAGCCTGCCCTGGGGGCTGACTAGTGGTATATCCCTAGCACCGTCCTTTATCTGGCGTCCGAGGGTACCCTT
>CAYZCH010000007.1:0-4920 GCA_964476405.1 uncultured Desulfurococcales archaeon | reverse complement strand
TATGCTGGAGGATAGGGTCGATGAAATGACTATAAAGGTGCCGTCCCCCGCGCTCGTAAACTCTTAACCGGATAGTTAACCCATATGTAGGAAACCTACGTTCAGGCCCCTGGGGAGGCCAGGAGCCGACCCCTTATCAGTCCCCGGCCCCCCACATGTAGGATGGTGCCTCCCCCGTGTCAGGCTTCGAGGGAATACTTCCCTCAGTCCTTCTCCGGGCGTTGGAGGAGGAGGCGCGCAGGAGGGGGTCTGAGCCCGAAGCTGTTCTCGTTGGGCTGCTCTCCAAGCTCCTCCCCGAGGACAAGAGATGGGAGGCGTTCATGGAGGCGGCCAGGGCCTCCCTCCAGCATGCCGTCAGGCTGGCCTCCGCCGGCTCATACCGTGATGCGTTCAGGAAGCTGTGGTGCAGCGTCCTCATGGGCATCACAGCCTACTCTCTCAGGAGGGGGCTGGGTGAGCCGACGGGCTTCAAGGAGTACTGGGTGGTGGTCGATAGGCTTGGCGGGGGCGCGTACTCGGCCTGGTACGCGGGGCTGGCGGCCTTCGTTGCTGCGGAGAACGGTGTTGAGAGTAGTGGGCATTTCGAGGCCATGCGTAAGGTTATTGAGGGGTTCCTCGCCGGGCTCGGTGAGGGGGGTGAGGAGTAGGCCCCCCTAAGCGACTGGCCCGGGTGCTGAAGGGGGTCGTGAAGAACCCGAAGTTAGCCGACCCTCCTACACCTTCCTGAGCTCCGCCCTGGCCCCCTTCTCGTCGACGGTCACGAGCGCATAGTAGCCCCTGGACGCGGGGCCCGGGTTCACTATGAGCGTCCGCCCCCTCCTCGACGTGCCCCTGGCTTCATGGATGTGGCCGCAGAGGTAGGCGTCGGGCTGTACCCTGTCTATTAGGCGGAGCGCCTCGTAGAGGCCTGCGTGTATCCCGGTCCAGGTTCTGTCGACGTGGCCGTGTGGGGGGTGGTGTGCGAGGATTACTAGTTTCTCGGGCCTTGTCTTGAGGAGCTGCTCGACCCTCCTCATGCTGGTTATGGGCTCCCTCCCGCTCACCCCCGCGAACCATGTATCGTCTATGCTCCTGAGCCTCGACTCCACGTTGAACCCCGCCTCCTCCAGCATCCTCGCTATGTACTGGTCGTCCATGTTGCCTGTGACCGCTAGGACGGGCCTGCCACACTCCCTCAGCATCCTTATGAGGTGGCCGTCGCACTCTATGTCCCCGGTCACGGCGACCACGTCTACGCCCATGCACTCCCTCTCCAGTATGCGTCTCAGTGGCTTGAGGATGCAGTGTATGTCGCTCACATGGAGTATAACGGTCAAGGCTAGATGCCTCCGCGGGGTGGAGGCTTTGAAGGAGGGGTTCTAGTAGGTTATCTGCATCAGCCTCCCGGTCGAATGCTTTTAGGCGTGTGTTGGCGTGGAGCTCCGTTGATGGGACATGGGTTTGAGTGGGGCTGAGAGGTTCAGGGAGAGGGCTAGGCGTGTATGGGGCCAGTTGATGCGTAGGGCGGAGGAGATAAGAGATGACTCTATCCGTGGCGTGACCCTGGAGCTTCTACGCGAGCCTAGGATAAGTTTCACGAAGGTCGAGCCGAGGATAGAGTTCTGGGAGAGCCCAGCCGCCCCCAAGAAGCACCACGCGTACCCTGGCGGCCTCCTCGACCACACCCTCGGGGTGACCGAGATAGCGCTGCAGCTCATAAGAGTCTACGAGGACGTCTACGGCGCGAGCGTCGACAGGGACTTGGTTGTGGCGGCGAGCCTTCTCCACGACCTCTTCAAGTACTACCAGTACGAGCACGACCCCCTGACAGGCGGGTATAGGCCGAGGAGCGACTGGTACTTCAGCCACGACTTCGCCATGGTTGCCGAGCTGACCGTCCGGGGGGCCCCCGACAAGCTCGTGAGGGCTATAGCTGAGGCCCATGGGAGCGTGCCGTTCAGCATGATAGAGAGCCAGATAGTCAACCAGGCTGATATGAGCGACGCGAACTTCGTCTCCAAGCTACAGGATATAGTGTGGAGGGCGTGCCTCGACCTAGAGCTCGAGGTCGAGGGGGTCAAGGCGGCTAAGGTCTTCTACGAGGCTATGAGGGCCGCCCCTATATTCGAGTACGCCAAGGTGTATTACACGAGCGGCCGCGACGGGCTGAGAGAATACATTAAGAGGGTCGTCGGCCTCTAGCAGGGCTAGTCGAGCACCACTACCTCCCTCCAGCAGTACAGCCTCGGCGGCATCATCTCGCCCACGCCGCGGGAGACGTAGAGGGTGCTCAACCCCCTACGGTACAGCCCGCTCCTGTAGCCGTACCTGCTGTTCGTGTATATGGCGCGGCCCCCGGGGAGGCATATCTGGCCCCCGTGCGTGTGGCCGGAGAGCATTATTATTCTGTCTGACGGGTCTACATGCTTAAACGCGTCCGGGCTGTGAGACACTATTATGTCGGCGTCCATCCTGGAGATGGGTGTTGAGTAGTCCCTAGGGTCGTCTCTCCATAGGAGCCCGGCCAGCCTCACCCCTCCGAGCTCCTCGACCTCCTCGTCCAGCAGCATGGGGCACCCGGATGACTCGAAGGCCGCGAGCAGCCTCCTCCACGTAGTCCTCCCCATCCTGATGCAGGCGTGTTCATGGTTCCCGGTGACGGCGTAGCATGCCCTGCAGGAGGATGATACGACCTCTAGTAGCCTAGAGACGGAGTCGGGCTTGACCGTGAACTCGTCTATGGTGTCGCCGCCTATGAGCACTATGTCTGGCCTGGCCTCCTCGAGGAGCATCCTGATGACCCTTATCTTCGATGATCCGCCATGGTAGTGTATGTCTGTGAGGAAGAGTATCCTCGCGCCTATGCCGGCGTGGAGCCTCGTGACGACTATCTTCTCCGAGGACGCGAGCCCCGGCCCGAGGTATGCCCAGAGGATCGCTGCTACCGCTGCAGCTACCGCGCCGCCCCCCAAGGCCAGCTTCACCGAGTGTTCTCGGCGAGGGTGAAAAGGCGCTCTCCCCCCTCCTCCACTACACCGCCTCGCCCCCGGAGTCTTTAAAAACCATAACATGGCGCGGCTCAACGGATATTTCTCGAAGGCTAAGCCGATACAGTATGGGGGCCGACCACGTATACTGGTGCCCCAGGGTGGCGGGGAGGCTACCCTACGCGGTTCTAGTCCTGGTCGTGCTGCTGGCCGCCCCTCTGGCGCCCGTGCACGCTAAGGCAGCAGGCAGGGGGACGGTGACCCCCCAGCAGCTGCTAGCGAAGTACGACTGGACCTCATGGCCTGACGCCAAGTGCATAGAGTGCCACGCGAAGGTGACGCCCGGGATAGTAGTCCAGTACCTCGAGGGGGCTATGGGTAAGCCGGGAGTCCAGAACCCCGAGGCGTGCAGCAGCGACGAGTGCAGGATGAGTATCAGGTTGTATGGGGGGAGGGTGCCGTGCACCGTGTGCCACGGATCCCAGCACACGACAAGCAGCGACTGGTCTAAGGCAAGGCTGCCCGACTACCATGTCTGCGAGCAGTGCCACCCGGTGCAGGTCGAGGAGTACTTGAAGAGCAAGCACGCGCTCGCCTGGAAAGCCATGATGGTCGTTGCCGGCCTCCTCCACCTCCCGAGGGAGGTGCTGCTGCTCGGCTGCGCGAAGTGCCACGAGATAGGTGTTAAGACTCCTGAGGAGCTGAAGAAGCTAGGCCTCGACAGGCCCTACGGTATAGGGGGCTGCTGCGACCAGTGCCACACGAGGCACAGGTTCAGCGCGGAGGAGGCGAGGCACCCGGAGACCTGCGCGAAGTGCCACATGGGCTTCGACCACCCACAGTGGGAGATGTGGAGCCACTCGAAGCACGGCCTCATCTACCTCTCAGAGAAACAGCTGTTCCCCTTCAACGTCAGCCTCGCAGACATAAACGCGTCTGCCTACCCGGCGCCGACGTGCCAGGTCTGCCACATGCCCCACGGGAACCATACCGTGATAACGGCCTGGGGGTTCCTCGGCCTCGTAGCCTTCAAGGGGAGGCCGGACGGCCTCAGGATAGTCCAGGACAAGGAGTGGGAGGAGGCTGAGGAGACGCTCCTCAAGGCGCTCGGCGTGCTCGGCCCCGACGGGAAGCCAACACCCCTACTCAAGGTCGTCGTCGAGCTGAAGATGGTTAGGACGTCGCCGCAGGAGTTCATGGCTATAAGGAAGCAGATGATAAAGACGTGCACCCAGTGCCACTCAAGGAGCTATGTGCTCGAGTACTTCCGCGAGGCCGACGAGGCGGTGAGGGACGCCACGATAGAGCTCGCCAAGGCTATAAAGGCGGTCGCGGAGGCCAGGGAGGAGGGGGTTCTCCCTAAGAGGCCCGACAACCCCTCCAACCCATACCCGTTCCTCCTGCTGTTCTACGAGGCGCCGACCAAGGTTGAAAGGCAGCTCTTCAAGGCTTTCATGGAGTACAGGATGAGGGTTATCGAGGGGGCATTCCACGTGAACCCCGACTACCTCCACTGGTACGGGTGGGCTGAGCTCTACAAGACTGTCAAGGATATCCAGGAGGAGCTGAAACACTTGAAGGAGTTGAAGGAGGAGGAGAAGGGGGAGAGCATGGCGCCCGCCCAGCGGCAGCCCACGCTCTACTACGCCGCCGCCCTCCCCGCCGCGCTAGCTCCACTAGCGATCGTGTATGAGAGGCGCCGGAGGAGCCGCAGCCCCTAACCCTCTTTTCCCTCGAACCCCACCACGAGGCTGTAGAGGAGCCTCACGGCCTTAGCCTCAACCCTCCTCAGTATATCCGCCACCGTCGACCTTGACAGCCCGACCGCCCTCGCTACGTCGTCCAGCCTCGCCCTCCTCGGTATACTGTAGTAGCCTAGGCGGAGCGCGGCCTCCAGCACCCTCGCCTGCCTAGCCGTGAGCCATGGCCCCTCCTCAAGCCACCTCGACACCCT
>CAYZCH010000006.1:0-24277 GCA_964476405.1 uncultured Desulfurococcales archaeon | reverse complement strand
CCATTATCCCCTTCTTGGCGAGGAAGTGCTGGGCGACCTCGTCGATCCCCTTCTGGCAGATGACGACTATGCCCGCCTTACCCTCCATCCCATCCCTCTTAATCCTCTCCATTGCAACCTTGTAGATCCTCTCAACCATGTTGCGTAGGATGTTCTCCTCCTCCTCGAGGAACTTCCTGAGGTATGTGGGGTCGGTTATCCTTATCTCGGCGTCTATCTCCGGCTTCTCGACCTCTAGCGGGGTGTCGAGGAGCACTATGTAGGCGTTCTCAACCCTCTTAGGCATGCCGGGGTGTACTACCTCCTTGTCGAGGACGATGCCGTATATGAGCTTGGTGTCCTGGAGGCTGCCTCCATGCTTCTTGACTATCTGTATGTTGTCGAGGTCTATGTACCACTTGTCTCCCCTCTTCTCGGCTATCTGCTTGACGGCCTTCACGGCGAGCTCGGCCAGGTACTCCCTGGCGCCGTGGACGGCCTTGCTGGTTAGGCTGGTTGCGGCTATATTCTTTAGTACATCCTCGTCGTTGATGTCTATGGGCTCCGCTAGCTCCTGGAGCTTGTTTATGGCCATCTCGGCTGCCTTCTTGTAGCCGCTCACTATTATTGTCGGGTGTATGTCCTTCTCGAGGAGCTCCTCGGCCTGCTTGAGGAGCTCGCCGGCTATTATGACTGCGGTCTTCGTTCCGTCGCCGACCTCCTCGTCCTGGCCCTTGGCTATCTGGACCACCAGCTTGGCGGTTGGGTGCTGGACGTCCATCTTGTCTAGTATGGTTGCGCCATCATTGGTTATTGTTATGTCGCCTAGGCTGTCGACGAGCATCTTGTCCATTCCGCGGGGGCCGTATGTGGTTCTCAGGGTCTCTGCTATGGCGCGGACGACCATTATGTTTGCCCTCAAGGCCTCCTTGCCGTAGGTTCTCTGTGTGCCCTCCTTGAGTATGAGTACGGGCACGCCGGTGGGCTCAGCCGTTCCTACGGGCCTGGCTGCCATACGATCACCCCTGTTATCCCTAAACACTCCAGCGTCATGGTTCGCCATACTTCTATATAAGTTTTTCCCTCGTTGGTGGCAGTACCCTTAAAGGCCCGGGGCGGGCCGCACCGCCAAACCAGGGGTGCCTGGATGGGGAAGGTGAGGATAGGCGTAGTCAAGAGGACGGCCAGGAAGCTACTGGCCATGTACCCAGACCTCTTCACGGAGGATTACGAGCATAATAAGAAGGTGGTAAACATGCTTGTCGAGACGCAGTCCAAGAGGCTCAGGAACCAGATAGCAGGCTACGTCACAAGGCTCTACAAGCTCTACAAGCGTAGCGGCGAGCTCGAGATGCTCATCGAGCAGCGTAGGATCGAGGAGGAGAGGCAGCAGGCGCAGCAGCAGGCATGAGGATACGCGTATCCTTTAAAGGCCCCATAGGATCCAGGATGGCCCCCATCACCGTCGAGGTGGGGGCCGAGAGGCTGAGCATAAGCCAGGTACTCGAACTGGTAGCTAGGAGGCTGCCAGCCCTGTTCACGGGGAAGGGTGTCCCGCGGCCAGGCGTGCTCGTCTTCATAAACGGCCGCGACTACAGGGTTTATGAGGAGGGCGACGAGGTCGAGGGGGAGGCCTCGGTAGACATTATACAAGTCTTTCACGGTGGGTGAGCCTTGAGCAGGCCTAAGCACCCGGAGCCAACACGGTTCCTCAGGGTGAGCTGGAACGACGTGGAGGAGGCCTGCCTGCGTATAAGCGAGTCTATCATAGGCTCCGGGCTGAGGATAGACGTCATCGTGGGCATACTGAGGGGTGGCTGGATACCAGCGAGGATACTCTCGGACTACCTGGGAGTGGACGTTATGGGTGCCCTCGAGGTCAAGTTCTACCGTGGTATAGGGGAGACGGGCGAGAGGCCTACCGTGACCCAGCCACTAATACTAGATATACGCGACAAGAACATCCTTGTAGTCGACGACGTAGCTGATACGGGGAAGACGCTGAACGTGGCGGTGAGCTTCCTCTCACTCTACGGCCCCCGGAGGATCGCGACCGCGACACTATACCTCAAGCCGTGGAGCATAGTCAGGCCCGACTTCTACGCCTATAAGACGGATGCATGGATAATATTCCCGTGGGATAGGGCGGAGACCTACGAGGAGCTCATATACCGTAAGGGTATGAGCGTGGATCGCGTCGCCAGCCTCGCAGGGGAGAGCGTTGAGAGGGTCAAACGCCTCGTCAGAGCAAGACACATGCATGGTAAGGCTTGACGGTGAAGTATACAGGGTGGTGCTATCCTCGAAGGAGCCGAGGGTTAAGGGCAGAGTACTGCTCATCGCCGAGGTGCCAGCATCCATGGTCGCTAGCAGGGAGCACGCCTGCACGGCGGCAGCCGAGATGCTGCTCAACGCTAGGAGGGGTAGGAGGGTCGCCCGCAACCCCTACCTGAACCTGTTAGCGTTCCTCCTCGGGGTCAGAAGCATAGCAAAAATAGTCCAGCTCGTAGAGGAGCTGCGGGGCGCAGAGAAGGTATACATAGCTATAGTCAGCGGCGACGCCGCCGTGGAGGGGGTTGAGGAGCCAAGGCTAGACCCAACGAGATACATTGAGCTGCTAAGACACGCTGGGGAGAAGCCGCCCAGCCTCAGGGGGGAGGCGGCGGCGAGGTATGCATCCACGCGCACAGCAGCCTTCAGCATAAACCTGAAACTCTAGCCTCCAAGCGGGTTAGGCTATAATTAGCCTACCCGGGTATGCCTCACCCTAGGCACTGGAGCTAGAGTGCGGGGTGCACGGCACTATGCTGTCCTTCGAGGAGGAGTGGTGGGAGGAAGAGGAGGAGGAAGAAGAGTGGTGGGAGGAGGAAGAGGAAGAAGAGGAGTTTGAGGAGGAGTGGTGAGAGCCTCGGCGCAGGTCAACTCGTAGCTCGTCATTCCGCTTGCGCGGTTTTTCGCGTGCCGTCGCCACTCCTCATAGGCCATACACCACGCCTCGAAGTCACCTCAATAAACCCTGCGGCGCGTGACGGCCGGGTTAAGGGGAGGAGGGAGCAGGGGCCGTGGTGAGGATAGCTGTACTGGATCGCGACCTCTGCAAGCCCAGCAAGTGTGGCCTTGAGTGCATCAGGTTCTGCCCCGTAAACCGTACAGGGGGTAGGGCGGTCGAGCTGCAGGGGGGTAAGCCGGTCATCCATGAGGAGGCGTGCACGGGCTGCGGTATATGTGTTAAGAAGTGTCCATTCAAAGCGATAAGCATCGTAAACCTCCCCGACGAGCTCGAGAAACACCTAATACACCGGTACGGGCCCAACGGCTTCAAGCTCTACGGCCTCCCCGTGCCCCGCAGGTCAAGCATACTCGGCATCATAGGTAGGAATGGCACCGGTAAGACGACCGCCCTCCGCATACTGGCTGGCGAGCTCAAGCCGAACCTCGGCCTCTGCGACGGCGAGCCCTCATGGGACGAGATAATCAAGAGGTTCAGGGGGATGGAGATCCAGAACTACTTGAAGAGGCTGGCTGAGGGTGGTCTGAGGGCGGCGCACAAGATACAGTACGTCGAGCTGGTGCCGAGGCGTGTCAAGGGGAGCGTGAGGAGGCTCCTAGAGAGGGTGGATGAGAGGGGTGTGGCCCTCGAGCTCGCCAAGCAGCTCGGCCTGGGGAATGTCCTAGACAGGGATGTGAGGAAGCTGAGCGGCGGCGAGCTCCAGAAGTTCCTCGTGGCCGCGGTGCTCTCCAGGCAGGCCGACATATACCTCTTCGACGAGCCCGGCAGCTACCTCGACGTGAGGGAGAGGGTGAGGGTCGCGAGGATCATAAGGAGCTACACTCCCAAGGACTCCTACGTGGTCGTAGTGGAGCACGATATAGCGATGCTGGACTACCTCTCAGACTACGTCGTGATAATGTATGGTGAGCCGGGCGTCTACGGTATCTCGTCGAGGCCCTACGGCGTGAGGGCGGGGATAAACCATTTCCTGAACGGCTACCTCCCAGCCGAGAACATGAGGATAAGGAGTGAGCCGATAAGATACACGATATCGTTCACAGGGAAGGCGCCCGTTGAGGGGAAGACGTACATCAGGTGGACGGCGCTTAGAGTGGATCTTGACGGGTTCAGGTTAACCGTCGAGCCGGGGGAGCTCAGGGAGGGGGAGGTGCTCGGCATAGTTGGGCCGAACGCGACCGGGAAGACAACCTTCGTCAGGACGATAGCCGGCGAGATCAAAGAGTATGAGGGGGGTGTGGAGAAGCCGTACCCAGAGCTCAAGGTGAGCTACAAGCCGCAGTACGTGTCCCCCGAGACGTACGGGGCGGAGAACACGGTGGAGGCGGTGCTCAGGGAGGCAAACCCTGCAGCCCTGATGCCGGGGAGCTGGCTCTACAGAGAGCTCGTGAAGAGGATGCGCCTCGACCGCCTACTAGACAGGAGGGTCGGCGACCTAAGCGGCGGCGAGCTCCAGAAACTAGCGATAGCGTCAACACTGGCGCGTGAGGCCCACGTATACCTCCTCGATGAGCCCTCGGCATACCTCGACGTCGAGGAGAGGCTTAACGTCGCGAAGATAATAAGGAGGCTGACGGAGACACGTGGCGTCGCAGCCCTAGTAGTGGAGCATGATATAGCGGTGCAGGACTACATAGCTTCAAGGATAATGGTGTTCAGCGGCGAGCCGGGCGTGAGCGGCCACGCGTCCAAGCCAATGCCGCTCCCCAGGGGAATGAACGAGTTCCTTAAGGAGCTCGGGATAACTATAAGGAAGGACCCCGAGACGGGGAGGCCGAGGATAAACAAGGAGGGCAGCTTCCTTGACCGGATGCAGAAGAGGATGGGGCAGTACTACTACATAGCGACCTCCAAGTCGGAGTAGGAGGAGTCAAGGATACCCCGAACCCACCTATACACTTGTCGTTGAAGCCCCCATATGCGTAGCATACTTGTACCAGCCTCTTCTCCAGATAGGATATTTGGTGCGAGTGGTATGGCGGGCGAGGAGAGACCCAAGACAACCATTAGCGTCATAAAAGCCGATATAGGGAGTATAGCCGGCCACCACAAAGTACACCCCGACACGATGGCCGCTGCCGCGAGGGTATTGTCGGAGGCTAAGAGGAAGGGCGTGATAATAGACTTCTACGTGACTCATGTAGGAGACGACCTACAGCTCATAATGACCCACAGGAAGGGAGTCGACAGCCCCGAGATACACGGCCTCGCATGGGAGGCGTTCAAGAAGGCGGCGGAGGTCGCCAAGGAGCTCGGCCTATATGCAGCCGGTCAGGACCTCCTAGCCGAGGCGTTCTCGGGTAACGTTAGGGGCCTCGGCCCCGGTGTAGCCGAGATGGAGATAACCGAGAGGCCAAGCGAACCCATAGTCGTGTTCATGGCCGACAAGACCGAGCCGGGGGCCTTCAACCTGCCGCTCTTCAGGATATTCGCAGACCCGTTCAACACCGCCGGCCTCGTAATAGACCCCAAGCTGCATGGTGGCTTCAAGTTTGAGGTCTTCGACGTGTTCGAGTCGAGGAAGGTTGTGCTCAAGTGCCCCGAGGAGATGTACGACCTCCTCGCACTCATAGGTACGACGGGCAGGTATATTATAAGGAGGGTGTACAGGAAGAGCGACGACGAGATAGCAGCTGTCGTGAGCGTGGAGAGGCTCAACCTCATAGCAGGCAGGTACGTCGGCAAGGACGACCCAGTAGCCATAGTGAGGGCGCAGTCAGGGTTCCCCGCGCTCGGAGAGATACTGGAGCCCTTCGCGTTCCCCCACCTAGTAGCGGGCTGGATGAGGGGTAGCCACTTCGGCCCACTGATGCCCGTGGGGCTGCGCGACGCCAAGTGCACCAGGTTCGACGGCCCACCCAGGCTTGTGGGCCTAGGGTTCCAGGTGAGCAAGGGCAGGCTAATAGGCCCCGTAGACCTCTTCGACGACCCGGCATTCGACGAGACGAGGAGGATGGCCCAGATGATAGCCGACTACATGAGGAGGCACGGGCCGTTCATGCCGCACAGGCTAGGCCCCGACGAGATGGAGTACACGACCCTGCCGCAGGTACTGGAGAAGCTCAAGGACAGGTTCGTGAAGGAGGAGCTGCCCTACCACATCAAGAAGCGCGTCTCCGAGATGCTTGAGGCCGGCGGCAAGTAAGGCCCGGCGGAGACCACGTTTTTGACGTCAACCTCCACGGAGGCACTCACCACTATCACACGGGGTGTCTTATCCATGGCCTCCTATAAGGCGGGCCCCCCGGTAGTTGCGGTCAACTATAAGGCGTACCCAACCGCCTTCGGCGAGAAGGGGCTCGCGATAGCCCTGAGCGCCGACCGGGTTGCGAGGGAGTATGAGGGCAGTATCGAGGTCATCCTTGCGGTTCCCGCCACGGAGATAGCGAGGATAGTGGAGGTCGTCGAGGCCGCGCACATTTACGCGGAGCATGTTGACCCCGTCGACCCCGGCGCACACACGGGGTTCATACCGCTCGAGGCGTTGAAGGAGCTCAACGTCAAGGGAACCCTCGTGAACCATAGTGAGCACCAGCTAAAGCTGAGCGAGATAGACAAGATAATAAGGAAGGCTACAAGCCTCAACATAGAAACCATGGTATGCGCGGATACGGCCACCGCCGCGGCCGCAGTCGCAGCCCTCTCACCCACATGGGTCGCCGTGGAGCCCCCCGAGCTCATAGGAACGGGGATACCCGTCTCGAGGGCCAAGCCGGAGGTTATAAGGAACACCGTCAAGCTAGTCCACGCCGTTAACCCGGAGCTGCCGGTCATAGCTGGTGCCGGCATAACGAGCGGGGAGGACGTGGCCGCGGCCATAAGGCTGGGCGCCAGGGGCGTGCTAGTGGCGTCAGCCGTCATGAAGGCCCCGGATCCCGGGGCTAAGATAGCGGAGCTCGTCGACGCGGCCTACAAGGCTACGAAGTGAAGGCCTGCTATTTTAACCCCATACCCTACGCGCATCCTACCGGTGCAGCTGGTCTTGGAGCAGCCCGTTAGACCGGAGGAACTCTCCAGCGAGCATGGCGAGTTCCTGGTGAGGCTGGCGAGGCGCGCCGTCACAGAGTACCTTAGGGAGGGTAGGCGGGTGGAGCCGCCCCCAGAGACACCCAGCCTGCTAAGGAGGAAGGGCGCGGCGTTCGTCACGATAGAGACTGTTACTTCGAGGGGAGGCTACGAGCTCAGGGGCTGTATAGGCCTAATCTACCCCGTCAAGCCGCTCGCCGAGACAGTCATAGAGGCGGCCATAGAGGCCGCCACGCAGGATCCCCGGTTCCCGCCGATGAGGCCCGAGGAGCTCGGAAGGGTTGTCTTCGAGGTCTCGGTGCTGGGGCCCTTCGAGAAGCTGCCGGGCGACCCGGCTGAGCGCGTGAAGGCGGTCAAGGTGGGTGTCCACGGCCTATTAGTCAAGAGGGGGTTCTTCCAGGGCCTCCTACTGCCCCAGGTTCCCGTGGAGTACCTCTGGGACGAGGAGACGTTCCTCTCCGAGACATGCGTCAAGGCAGGGCTCCCCCCTAGCTGCTGGCTCGACGAGGACACGGAGGTCTACAGGTTCACGGCGAGGATATGGAAGGAGCTGGAGCCCGGCGGGAGGGTTGTGGAGCGTAGGCTCCTGGAGGAGCTGAGCAGGCGGCTGCGCATAGTGTATTAGGAGAGGTCGCCGCAGCTGCAGAACACCTCGTGTATGACGGAGTAGAGGTCCTCAAACCCCCTCATCTCCTTAGAAGACACGAGCACCGGCCTCAGGCTCTGCTGGTAGTCCGCCAGAAGCCTGGCCAGGTCGGCTGCAAGATCCGCGTTGACTCCTGAGAGTCCCGCGGCAGCCCTCTCCGCGAGGCTCACCGGGTCATATACTATCTTCTCCACGATCTCCCTGTCGACCACTAGGTCGGCCTTGCTGACAACGGGCACAGTGGGTATGTCTAGTTTGAGCTGGAGGAGGAGCCCGAGCGTCCAAGACGTTATGAAGTCCGTCACGTCGGCTGTAAGGCTGCCGTCTACGAGGAAGACCGCTGCGACGCCCCCAAGCCTCTTCAGCTCGGAGACGAACCTCCTCCCCTCCCTACGGAAGAGGAATACCTCCAGCTGCCCCGGCGTGTCGATGAGGACGGTCTTCGACGGGTTGAACGCCGGGTGGCTGAGTATCTCCCTGCTCTTCAACGCTATGAGCTCACCGGCCTTCAGCAGTGCCCCATTCGGCCCGAGGCCATACATCCTCATTATATCCGACACCGTGAACATCGACCTTACGTCGAAGTCTGGGTCGTAGGGGAGCACCTCGACGCCCGGGTCGAGGTTCACTATACTAACGTCCTCCCCCTCACGCTCCCTGAGCCACCTCGAGTAGGCGGCGACGAGCGCAGTCTTCCCTGACCCAGCCATGCCGGCTACAACGACGTACATCGCCGCCCACCCGGGGGAGGGCTAGGTTTTAGAGGCTTAAACACGTAGATAACGCGTAGTGTGCAGCGTCATGGCTAGGGCTGGTAGGAGGCCTCCGCAGGGGGAGGTGGTTGTCGACGAGGAGACGGGATCCCCGATCTACCTTATATCGATAAGGCCGCAGTTCGCGTTCCAGATATTCAAGCGGGTTAAGAAGTTCGAATTGAGGCGCTGGATAGGAGTGCCGGTGCCGGAGGGCTCAGTGATGGTCGTGTATGTCTCGGGGCACGTGAAGGCTATAATGGGTGAGTTCAGGGTCGGGAGGGTCTACTCCGGGAGCGCCGAGGATGTATGGAGGAGCGTTCACATGCACCCCTCGCCGGGGGTGGGGAGGAGCGACTGGCCCTACATAAAGGGCGCCAAGAGGGCCCTGGCCCTCGAGGTTGTCGACGCCAAGCTATACCCTAGGAGCGTCCAGCTCTGGGAGATACGCCGCATAATACCGGGCTGGATGCCGCCGCTGAGCTACAAGGTGCTTAGGCCCTGCGACCCCGTATACGAGCTCATAATAAAGCCGTTGAGGAGGCTCACCTCTTAGCATGTATCTCGACTATGTCGCCGTCCTCGAGCACATGGTCTAACCCAACCCTCTCGCCGGGGTACTTTGCCGACGGCCCCCATATCTTCGCGTAGAGGAAGTACTCTACAAGGTCACTGTGTATCTTCTTGGCGACGTCGAGCACCGTGGCGCCTCTGCGGAGCACCAGCGGGTTCCTGCTGGGCTCGCTGTTCGGCTGCTTCGTGTACACCCTTATGATGTCTAGCCTCCTGAACAGCGCCTCGCCCAGCTTGTCTAGGTTTAGCCCGGTCTTAGCGGAGACTGGTATTAGCCAGACGCTCTTATCCCTCCTAGCCTTAAGGTAGGTGTACAGCCTCCTATACCTCGCCCGTGCGCCGGCGGCGTCGGCCTTGTTCGCGAGCACTATGGTGGGCCTATACACTGTGGGCCTTATGACTGCGAGCTCCACGTCCTCTAAGCTGACCTCCCCCTCTATTATGACCCTCGCACGGTAGACGCGGTACTGTGAAAGAATCCTTTCAACATCCTTGACAGTCCCGTCAATAATCCTGCCGGAGTTCACGAACACCACGTCTACCCCCTCACCGCCATACCTCTCTATCCTGACCGTGCCCCTGGGCCTCTCTATCAATACCCCGTGCTGCATCAACAGGTTCCTGGAGGTCTCGTACTGCTCAACAGGGTCGCCATCCTCGAGGCT
This sequence comes from uncultured Desulfurococcales archaeon, assembly GCA_964476405.1. Taxonomy (GTDB): domain Archaea; phylum Thermoproteota; class Thermoprotei_A; order Sulfolobales; family Pyrodictiaceae; genus JAADEY01. The sequence goes on along the minus strand of CAYZCH010000006.1, from coordinate 14,626 downwards.
CACTACGAGGAGTATGGCGTCGGCGTTCCTAGCCAGGCCAGCGACCCTCGTTGTGAGGTGGGGGGCGTCGGGCGAGAGCGGGGGTGAGTCGACCAGCTGGAAGTATATGTCCTTGTAGCGGAGCATGCCCGGGACTGGGAGGAGGGTTGAGAAGGGGTACGGGGTCACCTTGGTTCTAGCCCCCGTGAGCCTGGCGACGAGCAGGCTCTTGCCCGTATTCGGGGGCCCTATGACCGCGACCTGTGCAGCCCCCTCCTTCTCGACGAATATCCTCGGGCCGCGTCCACCCTGCCTCTTCCTCCGAGCCCTCTCAAGCTCCTCCCTAAGCTCAGCCAGCCTCCTGGTAGCCCATAGGAGCAGGTTCTCCGCACCCTTATGCTTCGGGCACACCGACAGGAACTCCTTCAAAGCCTCTATCTTCTCCTCGATAGTCCTGGCATTCGTGTACTTGGCCAGCTTCGCCCTCGCCTCAGCGGTGAGATTGGCCGGCATAGCCCCACGCCCTCCCGGGCCGCGGCCTTAATTTACGGAGCTGGTGCGCGGCTCTAGCGTGAGGGTTGCAGTGTGAGGAGGATTAAAAGGAAGACACTATTAGCTATCGCGGGCATCTTCGTCATACTCATATTCGTCCTACCCCCCGTATTAATGTTCATCGAGAGGGGGGCTGTAAGTAGGCTCCCATCGAAAATGGAGTACGTCATCTATGTACCCCCCTGGTACAAGAAGGGCGTCGCGGAGATGGAGTCTGTTCTGGAGAAGCAGCTAGGAACCAAACCCGTGGTAGTCGATATAGAGTCGTCGCCGGCTGAGGCCGCCCGCTACGCGTTGATGCTCAGGGCACTTAACATCTCCGGCCCAGTGCCAATAGTCGTGATAAAGGATCAGCACGGTACACCCTTCCTCTACATAGTAGGCGTGCCCCCCGTCGACGAGCTGAAGAGGGCGGTGGTGGAGGCTGCGCTGAGCACGCACAAGCCGCTACTCCTCACCCCGGAAGGGTTCGCACCCGTAACGGAGGAGCAGGCATCCGAGCTCGAGAGGATCCTCGCCGAGGAATGCCCCGCAGTCACGCTGGCCGCCGCAGCTCATGGAGGCTGCTCGAGTAGCGCCAGGGTGCAGCCATACACGGAGGTGATATGCCTTGATACCGGCGGCATAATAGCGGTTAACGGGTCGAGGCTCGCGGAGAACAAGACAATAATAACGCCGCTGGTCGTGACGTTAGCTCTGACGGGTAAGCCTGTAGCCGTACTACTCACCGAGAAAAACGCAAAGCCTGTAATAGCATCGCTCAACCAGACCGAGGCGGTAAGGCTTAGAGCGCTCTGCCAGACGGTAGGCGGTAAGGGGTAGCACGGAGTGGTCGTGTTCAACGACTCCCACCCATACGCCATTGAGACCGAGAAGCTCAGCATATATTACGGCAGGAGGCGTGTCGTCGAGGACGTCGACTTGAAGATACCGAGGAACAAGGTATTCGCAATAATGGGGCCGTCTGGGAGCGGTAAATCGACTCTCCTGAGGAGCTTCAACAGGCTCCTAGACCTGTACCCGGAGGCCCGTGTGGAGGGGAGGGTGAGGGTACTAGGCGCCGACATCTACGCCCCCGACGTAGACCCAACGGTTGTACGCAGGGTCGTCGGGATGGTGTTCCAGATACCGAACCCCTTCCCCCACCTAAGCATATACGACAACGTGGCCATAGGCCCGAAGCTCCATGGAATGTGTAAGTCGAGGAAGGAGCTTGACGAGCTGGTGAGGTGGGCCCTAGAGAAGGCGGGTCTCTGGGATCAGGTAAAGGACAGGTTGAGGGAGCCGGCCTCCAAGCTCAGCGGTGGGCAGAAGCAGAGGCTCTGCATAGCCAGGGCGCTGGCACTGAAGCCCAAGATACTCCTAATGGATGAGCCCACGGCTAACCTAGACCCTGTCAGCACCACCAAGATAGAGGAGTTGATAGTGGAGCTTAAGAGGGAGCTCACAATAGTGATAGTCACCCACTCCCCGAGGCAGGCTGCCAGGATAGCGGACTACGTGGCGTTCATGTACATGGGTAAGATAATAGAGGTCGGCCCCGCCGACGAGATAATAACCTCTCCCAGGCACCCGCTAACGGAGAAGTATCTGACGGGAGTAGTGGGGTGATGACATGCCACGCTTGATAGACCTGGGTTTGGCGAGACTGAGGGAACTCATACACCTCATGCACTCAATGGTGAAGGAGGCGTTCACGCACACGAAGAGGTGTATTGCAGGCTCCTCCGAGTGCAGCCCCGATACAATAAAGCCCCTCACCGGGAGGATAATCGAGCTGCGTGAGGAGGCTGTGAGCCTGGCCGCCGAGATAATAGCCAGGTACCAGCCCGTCGCCCGCGACCTAAGGCTAGTCATATCATCGATGGAGGTCTCCTACGACTTGTTCAGGATAACGCGCTACCTCTCCGAGACGATGAGGCTCCTCTCGGTAGCCGGCCTCACCGACTGCAGGTTTGAGGAGGCCTCAGCCCTCCTCGACAAGGTCGAGTTGATGGTTGAGATGGCTGTCTCGGCCTACACCTCGACCGACATCGAGAAGGCGAAGAAGGTGGTCGAGCTCGACAATACTATAGACGAGGCGTACCTGGACGCTGTCAGGAGGGTTCTCGGGCGCGAGTGTATAAGCGGGTGTGAGGCTATGGAGCTCCTCATAATGAGGCACTGGGAGAGGATAGCAGACCATGCCTCCTACATGGCGCTCTCCGCGTACTACGTCGCTACCGGGAACCGGCTAGAGCACTGATTATCTCGGCGGCGGCCTCCTCGAGGCCCTCGGCAACCGTGTCGGCGGCCGCAACCACCTCCCTGTCCTTAGGGTTTACGGCGACCGCGAAACCAGACTCCATCATCCCCCTCACATCCCACCTGCTATCACCTACGAAGGCGACCCTGGTGCAGGGCACGCCGGCCCATGCAGCCAGGCTCCTCACCACCTTATCCTTCCTATCCGCCTCGACGAGCGGGTAGCCGCCGGGGACGAGCCTCCCCCAGGGGTCGAAGGCTAGCAGGTTGGCGGCCCATGTGTCGGCTCCGACCTGAGCCGCTACACGCTCAGCGAACACGTCGACACCCCCACTAACTATCGCCACTAGGAACCCGTGCCGGTGAAGCACCCTGACAGCCCTCCTGGCCTCGCTGAATGGCTGCACGCTGCTAAACAAGCCCTCCAGATCCCACCGCGTTATCCCGGGCGACGCCTCGACCCATGCGAGGGTGTCCAGGTACATCCACTCCCAGTACCTTATCAACCCCTCAACATACAGCCTATAGTTCCTCGACGCCTGCTCCTCCGTGCCGAGCTCCCTGTGGATGAACCCCCAGCTGCTGTCAATGGGGACGAGTACGCCGTCCAGGTCGAAGACGACAAGGCCCCTAGGAGGCCCCTCCATGACCCCCCTCCAGCCCCCTCAGACACCGGGCGGCGTCGTAGACCACTATTAGGTATGCCGCGGCGACCCCGGCACCCATGACGGCTAGGCCTAGCTCTAGGAGGGGCATCCATGGGCTGGAGGAGGGTGTGGGGGCTGGGCCGCTCGCGAGCATGTAGAGTGCCGCCCCTATGGCTGCGACCGTGAAGCCTGCGGCGACAGTGAGTATGGAGGCTGCAGCCGCCCTGTCCCTCAGCCGGCCGCCCCGGGGCTGTGTAGTCATAGCCGCCGTGAAGACGCCGACGCCCCACGCCGCCAGTAGTATGTGCCAGTGGCCTATGTTGAACGCGTTTTCCGCGACGTCCCAGTACGCTGCACGGAAAGCGGGGTGCAGGAACGGTGTGGGGTGCCGTAGGCTCGCCGCCGCGATGGCCCCCGGCACGACGACCGCCAGCCACACGGCGGCGGCTCCGAGCCTTGCAGCGGCGGCAGCGGCCTTCGAGACGATGTCGCGCCCCCTGAGCCTGAACACTATAGCCGTCAAGCACACCAACAAGACTATGCTGGCGGGGGTTATGGCTTCATGCGCAATGCCCCCGAGGGGCCAGACGAGGTACGATGCTACAGCCATGACGACGAGGCCCGCATCGGCTATGGCTGCTAGGAGGGCTTCACGGCCCGTAAGCCTCGACGGCCTAAGCGCCCTGATCACCAGGAGGAGTGCGGCAGTGTCCGCCACGGCCACCATCGCGTGCTCGTGGCCGACGACGGCCCTCCAGTACGGGTTCGACTCAGCCAGGTCAGGGTTTATCCTGGCAAGTTCGAGGGCCTTGACAAGCCCCACCCTCACAGCGTGGTCTATGAAGCTGCTGCCCACGAAGCCGCCGATAACCCCGCCCGCGAGTAGAAGCACTATGCATGCTAGCAGGCCGGCGTCGAGCGGGTCGACAGGCCTGAACGAGAGTAGGGCGGCGATGCCCGACGCGAACAACACTCCGAGCCCGGCTATGAAGAGGCCGTGGAGCCAGGGGAGCCTGGCATAGTAGGCGTAGAGGAGTCCCCCCGCAGCAACCCATACAGCCCCGACGAAGCCTAGGGCCACGGCCACCGAGTGGCAGCGTCCACGCGTCTCAACCATGGGCGGCGTCAGGGCAGCCACAAGCGTAGCCAGGAGGAGGCATGAGAAGACTACGTGGTAGTAGTGGGTTAGCCTGGCGAAGTAGAGGGGAGGGTTCGACGGCTCTACCATGTAGGTGCCCGTGGCGGGGTTGAACCGCCCACCCGGCAGCTCTGCAGGCAGCCCGAGCAGCGCCCTGAGCCGGGTGAAGGGGGGTGAGAGCAGCACGCCCCAGAGGAGCACGGCGGCTACGAGCGTGAAGGCGGCTAGCCGTACGAGGCATGCCCGGCCACACCCGCCCTGCAAGCAGGCACCCCGGGAGCCCTATCCACACAGAACCCATCAGCAGACACCCGTACACTTACGGCCCCCGGCCCCGATCACGGGGGCAGCCCACCTGCCCGAGAGGAGCCAGGCGGCGGCAACAGCGCCAGCGACGTAGTTGCTCAGCGCCATGCCCGCCCAGAGCCCCGTATCCCCTAGACCCAGCCTGTATGCGAGGAGCCAGGAGCCGGGTATCCTCAGCAGCCAGAGCCTTGCAAGCCCTACGAGGGAGACGAAGAGTGTATGCCCGCTGCCCCTCGCGACGGAGTTCGCCAGCATAAACGCGTGGAAGAACACTATGCTCGGCCCGAAGATGAACAGCATGCGTTGGGCGCAGGCGAATGCCCTGGGCTCGGACGTGAAGGCCCCTATGAACAGCCTCGAGAACACCATCAATGACCCGATGTAGGCTATGGCGGCTCCCGTGACGAGAGCCAAGCCTGTCACGGCCGCCCTCCTAGCCCTATCCCTCATACCCGCCCCCAGGCTCTGCCCGACCACTATCCCCGTCGCCCTGGTCAGGGGGAGGGCGAAGACGCGGTCGATGCCGAGCAGCACCTGGCCGATAGAGTAAGCCGCTATGACCGGCGTCCCTAGACCAGACACAACCCCGACCATCACGGCGAAGCCTGCAGTCATCCCGGTCGTCTGCGCCACCACGGGGGCCGACACCCGGCAGGCCAGCCCCAGGATCCCGGGATCCGGGTAGAGGTCTCTAAGCCCGAGCCTCACACCATGCCTACCCGTTGCAAAACTGTAGAGGCTGTAGGTGCCGCTGAACACGCAGGAGGCGAGCGTCGCATACCCGGCCCCCACGACCCCGAGGCCGAGGACGAACATGAATACCGGGTCGAGCACGGCGTTTAGCAGGCTTGCGGCGACGCCGAGGAGCATGGGTGTTCTCGTGTCGCCAGCCGAGCTCAGCGTGACGTTGAACACTATGAAAGCGGCTAGGAACGGCACCGACGCTATAACTGCCTCTATGTAGCCCACGGCGATCGAGGAGACCCTAGCCGGGACATGCATCACCTCCAGGTAGAACTGGACGCCGGCTGCGAGCAGCGCGGACAACAGGGCTGATACGGCGAGTATGAGGGATAGTATTGAGCCCGTACTGCGCCTCGCCATGTCATAGTCCTCGGCGCCGACGTACTGGCTCACAAGGGCTGAGAGGCCTGCCGTCAACCCGAAGCAGACGCTGACCACTATCCCGCGGTAGGGCCACGCTATACTGGGCACGGCGAGCGCGGCCTCCCCGAGCCTTGAGAGCCAGAACGTGTCCACTACCTCATAGAGCACGTTCACGCTGCTGGACACCATTAGGGGCGCGGCCAGCCTAACTATACTGCCCGCTATACCCCCGCTCAGCACCGCCTCCCGCCGCCCCCTGAACCCCCCAGCCACTCGGCAACACCCTATCGAGCCCCGATACTCTCTCCAGGGCGGCGAGAACCGGTGGGGCCGGCCGCAAAAAGACCCAACCCCGTCCGGGGCCTAGAGGGGGAGGATGCGTATGCCAAGCTCCTCGGCTATGATCCTGAGGAGGGGGTTACTCCTCCTGAGCATCTCCTTCGGCAGGGCGACCGTCTTGTAGATGGCGGCTGTGTCAGCCTCCATTGAGAGCAGGGCCTCGTACGTGAGCAGCTGGCCTATAGCCTTCTCGGTCAGCCTGCCAGTCTTGACCTCCACTATCTCCATGGCCGACCCCTTCAGCTTTAGGCTGAGCACGTCTTCCATGCCCAGGACGTCGACATGGACGCTCCTAAACCTAGACGAGTATAGCGCGGCCAGGTCATGTGCATGCCTGTACCCGAGCGTGCACGGGTATATGCCGGGTGGTATGCCCTCAGGACTATACAGCGCGACGATATCCGCTCTGAGAGGGTAGGCGGCCAGGAGGGTTGATTCGACAGCGAGCTGGTACCTGGAAGGCTCCGCGGACCCCCTGATAGCCACGGCCAGCAGCCTAACCCCGAGGGGCATCTCCACGAACACCGCGGTGTCGGCGCGCACCGCCAGCACGCGTCTAATGACGTCGAAGACGAGCATCTCATGGCTCCTCATACCACTAGAGGAGGATTCACGGCCCCGCAGGACGCGCTCAACATGACTGATTATACCTCTTAGGTAGTCGGGGTCGCGGAGGACTGCGGCGAGGAAGCCGAGGTGCTGCCAGTAGCCAGTTATACCGTATCGCTCTGCGACCTCCCTGGCCAGCCTCTCCCACAGCTTGTAGTCACGCATCCAGCCGCGAGTAAACCATACAACCCCGCCCCCCTCATCAACTATCGCTACGACGTCGCAGAGGTACACATTCCCCCTCCTCGACTTGAGCGCCGATGCCACACTACAGTCAAGGATCTTGCTTAGGAGGCGGCTCCTCGCAACGAAGTGCTCCCGGTAAACCACCGTATCCATGTCGAAGCGGTCGATGTAGTAGACCTCGTAGTCGATGCCTAGCCTCCGCTTAATCTGCTCGAGGAGCATTACCGTGAGCCTATAGACCCTATACTCATCGCCCCCGTATCCCTCAGGGCCCTCCATAAGCCGCCTACAGCAGTAGTAGCGCAGCTTATACCTGCCTGGCAGCATATACACCTGGTAACCATGCGTCTTCCCGGCGATTCACGATTATTGACCCAGCGTAAGAATGCAGCTAAACAGAGATGCAGATAGGTTGCTGGGATCCGCCTCTCAAGCCTATAGGCTGCCAGCGACTCAGGTAGGGAGATATAATTTATTGCTGCAGAGTAAAAGGATACATATCGGGTACCCCCGTCTTGGCTGAACTACTCAGAAACAAGGAGGCCGTGGCCCACGGCCTCTCAGTCATGGCGACACGCATGCTCTTCGAGGAGCTACCATCAATCCTCGAGTATATAATCGGCGGAAGGCAGGCAACCATCATCCTTGAGAGGATGGCTGAGGAGGCCGCGGAGGAGGGGTTCAGGGAGTTCATGAGGATGCTCGGGTTCACCCGAGACATTAGAATGCCGCTCGAAAAACTCATCACAATATTCCTCGCACCCCCCTCGAACCAGCCGAAGACACACCCCTTCCAGGTCGTCAAGGCAGTCCGCGTGGTGGGCGGAAGGAGGATAGTCCTTGAGGTTGAGGAGGGCCACAAGCATCCAAGCGAGCTAGGCATACTAGCGGGAACAATAGCGGGGGTACTCACAGCTGCGGGGTATAGGGCTAAGCCGCTAAGCAGCCCTGAGACAAAAAGGCATATATGCAGCGCCAACAACGAGCCGCCACAATACCTCGTCTACCCGGTGCGCGGGGACGACGGTAAATGGAAGATAATCATAGAGGAGGTCAACTGCGCCCGACAAGCCGATGCCGCTTAACCCCCGGAATCACCCTGCAGGGCCGCCCTCGGTATAGGCAGCAGCGTACCCCACCCAACCTCACTATATTTCCCAAACCCCGCCATGTAGGCCTCCTCGAGGCTCCGGCCGCCGGAGGGGTGGGCGTCAAGCACTACACCGGGCAGTATGGCCGCATTGTATGGGCGGCGACGGTCGCGGCAGAGGCTGTAGCCGAGTCCTATGGCTGATAAGCGTAGCCTTCCCCGCACTACGGGCCTAGACGCGTTTGTCTCGAGGCCTATGCCCCCGATCACGTCTCTAATCACACTAACAGCCTCACGGTCCACATCGACGAGATCCTCGGAGGGTAGTAGTATTGGTGTTGCGACGTAGAGATAGTAGCCTCTCTCCGTCAAGCTCCTAGCCAGCTCTAGGCCCGGTGTATGTTGGGTTACATGTATCTCCGCTGGCCTCGTCTCCCCGCCCAGCTGGACTACCGCCCCGTTGACAACCTTTACATTGTTCTCGCAGCTCTCGTCGGCATAGACCTCGACGAGTATACCCGCCGTCTTCGTGCTCCATGGGGTTATGCTGAGGCCTCCAGCCTTGGAGGCCGCCTGGAGGGCGGAGAGCGGATCCGTGTAGACAGCGGTGTATATTAGCTCCGTGATAGTCGTCTTGGAGAGGTTGTCCAGCGCTATTCCGATGGACTGTAGGGTTGGCGGGGTGACCTTGTATGCTGCGATGTTGCCGCCTCTGCTAGCCACGCAGAAGAGGCCCTGGCCTCTACCAGCAGGCATGCACAGCAGCCATTCCTCCCCCTGCCGCGCGTAGAGGTATGGGCCGCGCAGCGCAACCCTACTGCATCCCGTACCCCCGAGCCGTCGGAGGCCGTGTAGCGTGTCCCCGTAGACCCCTGTCTCGCTGCATAGACTCTCGCCGGTGAGGGAGAGGATGACGCCTGCCAGCGCGCCAGCCGTGGTCGATGGTAGTGGAAGTGGTGTGCTCTGCGAATACGCCTGCGGCCCCCGGGTATGCGGGCTGAACTCGCCACCCCACCTGAAGCTGTAGCCTGGCGTCAGGGGCTTGAACAATACCCCTGCAAGGGGTTTGAGCGCCACCCGGCCTCACCTCCTAGCGGCTAGGAGGATCTTGACTGCTTTGATAACCTGCCATGTGGAGAGGTAGCGTGCCCCGCCGGCCTCCGTGTAGACGTTGTCCCCACAGCCTCTGAGGAGCCTGTAGGCCTCGTCCGCGGCTGCACCGCTCTGCGCATTCCTCTTGACTAGCATCTCAGCGAACCTAGCGGCTGCATCCTCCGCCCACTTATCGCAGCTGCCCACCCTGTCGGCCAGCTTCCCTGCCAGCTCCGACTCGCGCTCAAAGTCATATATTATGCTGCGTGATATGCTCCTCGTCAACACACGCTCTAAGAGCATAGCGGCATGCTCCAGCATCCCGGCGACAGACGTTGCACCTGCCCTACCCCTAAGGACGACGTCTTGTTTGCCTCCGCAGGGCTTCAAGTTGGGCAGTACAGCGGTCTCGCCAGCGGCCATTACGCCCGCAACCCTCCCGTATGAGAGGAATGTGAGATCCTTCTCTGAGCATATGCTTACGCACCTCTGGTTCCTCCTCTCAGCCTTGCAGACGGTCACCTGATCCTTCATCTCCTCCAGGTCCCCGGCAGCCCTCCACACCGCCTGGAAGGGGTCACGGTAATGGGCTATGTAGACGCCATAGCTTCTACCATAGGCGACCGGGGCCGGGTACAGCCCCCCTATAGGGGTTTCATGGAAGCCGTGGACGCTGCTTAAGAGGCCCCAGTAGTTCCTCCTCGTCAACACCACGGCGGCGGCTGCAGCGGAGCCGGTAACGGCGGCGTTAGGCCTCGTGGCCACAGCATCCTGCAGATGCGGCGGAGCTGGCACCTCATTAGTATACGCGTTAACGAGTTCCCAGAGCTTCTCCGGCTCTATATAGCCCGGGAGCAGGGCGGCTACATCGTCGCCGCCGGCATAGACAGGGAAGCCTCCAAGCGAGGCCACTATGGCTGCGTCATAGAGGGCTGTCACCATCTGACCGCGTGACATCGCCGCATAGTAGGCGGGTGTGACGAGTACTGTTGGTCTACGGGGTAGGTCTGCAAGCTCCTTGATTAGTAGCGTGAGTAGCTCTGCATACCTGGTGTACTCCCTCTGGAGCGTGACGCGAGAGCCTTCATCCCTTATCCCGTTCTCGACCAGCTTCCTAACGTATTCCGCCGAGTCGGGGTAGTCCAGTATGCCGCGCACTATGCGCTTTCCGAAGTAGTCTCCATCGCCACGGACTATTGCATAGTACCTTGAAGCAGTCAACCCGGCCCTCTCGGCGGCCTCGCGGAGGACTCTACATAGGGATTCGGGTAGATCCGCCTCACTGCATGCCCTCTCCTCTCTGAGGCCGCCCCGGGCAACCAGCTCTGAGATATCGTAGTATGCTTCAAGAACCCCTAATGCATACAGGATTACATCGGCGTCTCCACTCGTGTTTTTGATGTAGGCTCTGAGAGGGGCTGCGACGTAGTTGGCGGGGTCTCCTCTAATCGGTGTATCCTTAATCGCATTCATGATCTCATTCAGTATATTGTTGTTGGCTGCGAGCAGGTCTATGAGCTTGATGTATTGCCTCATTGCCGAGAGCTCGGAGGTTGAAGGTACGCGCGGGTATATTGTTTTAGACGAGCTGTACAGGTTAAACTTATGCATGATCTTCCTGAGTGGCTTATTCAGCGTCATTAAGCGGCGTAGGAGGCAGTAGGGGCAGAGCCTCTCACCCGAGGTGAACATACTGGGCGGTATATCCATTGACGCTGGGAGGTTCTGGCGGGTATCATCATCCACGTGGACTAGTGATGGGAGGCGGCCGCACATGCTGCACTCGTGGAAGCCTGGAGCGCCCCTATTGGGGTTGTTAAACACCCTCCCTGTCAACCACTCCAATACCCCCGCTATCCTGTAGCCAGGCTCTATGGTTAGGTTTCCTTCAAGCGCCTTGCTTATAGCGTCTGGCAGTGCCTTTGCAAACATGTAGTGGAAGATGAGTTTGCCTACCAGCTCGGTGAAGTTGATGTTGATGCCCTTCATCACACCTGCTAGCTTCTGTAGGATGCTCTTCAGCCTATCCCTGACCCTATCGTATACCTCGTGGACGGGGACTGCTACTACCCTGAGCCGTAGTGGGGGCTCCCTGCTGGCAGCCTCCAGGTACCTGGAGGCCTCATCGACGCTCCAGCCGTCAAGCAAACGGGCCTTCTCTAGGCGCTCCACAAAGCCAGTATTGCCTGCATATGTCTCTGCTACGGAGCTGGCCACCTTCTCCCATGCTTCACGGAACCTGTTAAGGAAGTAGCTCCGTAGCTTCTCGGCGTCGCAGAAGGTTAGTGCATCAAGCAACTCCTCCACGGCTTCGGGGTCGACGGTCTTCATTCTCCTTGCCTGTTCTAGCAGGGAGTTCTTCTCCTCCTCGTCTATGCATGGAAGGGCGAGGAAGAATGTGCCGGGGACTATTGGCTGGTTGGCTGCCCCGCTCCACAGGAACGCCCTCCTTGCAAGCTTCTCGACCGTCGAAACTATGTTGGCTCCGTGCAGGTTAAGCTCTTGTAGTAGTGTTGCTATGAAGAAGTGGTTTGCGAGTGGATACGGTGATAGGACTATGTCGGCGCCCAGCAGCATCACAGCCTCGGCGACAGTGTACCATGCCAGTGCCGAGACCAGCCACGAGCCAGCCCACAGATCGCGGGTCTTCCTAGCCTGCGATATAAACCCCTGTATGCCCGCTATATCCAGCTTGACGAGGAAGCCGTCAAGCCTCCCGCCACCACCGTGAACCCAGTTCACCATAGAGGCCGTGGCGTAGACATGGTCGAACACGGTATGTGTTGGTGTCCTGGTGTCCGCGAGGGGGATGCAGTTCCTACACACGCTATACCAGAGGGGTTCTAGCACGAAGAGCAACGTGTTGTATATGACGGGTAGTGGGAGATTAGCCGAGTTGGCCATGAGATCTGCAAGGCCCCTCACATATTCACATACCCGGTTAAGTATCTCGCCTGCCTCAGGGTAGGTTGGACAGTAACGGAACTTCGGGTCGAGGGGGTTGACGTAGCAGGCATCCTTGTATCCCACCCTGACCCTCCTGAGCTCCGTGCTCTGGTAGGTGAGTATCCAGCGGTCTAGCGACGCTGCGAGGCGGTCGGCGTACTGGACAACACCGTCGCTTTCCAGTATGTATCGTTCCACATGCCTCGCTAGCTCGTCGTCTACACGGCTTAAGATACCGTATGCGGCTGCAGCCGCGTCGAGCGTGTGTGCCTGAGTACTACCGCTGGCCACCACCTCCCTGATGAACTCCTCGCATCCCCTCACACCGGAGGCCGCTGGCCTAGTCCTCCCTGGGATCTTGGCGAACACCCTTCCTACGCCATTGAACGCCGCCGAGATCACCCATGGTTTCCAGACCGGGTCATGGAGTAGCGCGGCGATCTTATACACGAGTATACCCTTAGGCGGGCTGTCCACGGGCCACCCACCCCCCTCCCCTACTCCCAGCTAAGGCTCCTACTGCCACGATGGAATCTGATCGAAACAGGCTGGAGGCGTACCTCACCCCCCTGGACGGCTCCATAGCCCTTCCCCGTCCTCGCTCCAACACCCTCGCCCAGCGCACTCGCCAGCAGCCATGTAAGCGCGCCGACACCGTCATGGAACCCGCTCCTGCCAAGCAGGCTGACGAGGCTACGGATAGTATCCTCTCCACCCGGGTCAAGGGAGACTACCATGCGGAACACTGTGCCGGGGGCCACGACAAGGTGCGGGACGGGAACAGGGCATGCTTCGAACTCGTCCCGAACCGGTTCACCCCCACGATAATAGTGCGGGGTGATAACGTCGGGCTCGAGAAGGCCGCATGCCAGTACGCCCGAGCCACCCCTTACAGGGTAAGAGTCGTAGAAGGTGACTAGCCCTACCCAGCCCCCCGCGGGCTCCCTAGCCCTCGGCACCCCTCCGAAGACTTCCTCGAACCAGCTACTCTCCTCACCCCCCGCCTGCCGGCCTGCAGCAGCACCGAAGACCTGGAAGACTAGCTCAGCACACCTCCTCCTCTTATCACTGCTGAGCTCGGCGCACCGCCTCAACGCCCAGCTCCTCACCAAGCCCTTGATGGACGAGCCGGGGATGTATGGGAGGTCGAACAACATGTCCCAGGCCAGCCCAACCTCAAATATTGCCGAGAAGACGCCACTACTAGCACCGATAAGCAGCTTAGATACGGTCTCATACTCGGCGTCGATGAACCCCAGCCCCAGCCTCATCAAGCCATTCACTAAAGGCTCGTAATACGCCTCCACTATACTTCTAAGGCTCTTGCACGCATGTAGCTCTACATTCCCGGTAGATCTGCCCCTCCCGGATAGGATCCTCTCAAGGACATTCTGCTTTAATCCATTAAGCCTCTCATCCAGCCATGCATCCAACTGTCTGGGGTTTATATGCACCGTCTCTTGGAGGATCTCCTTGAGAGCATTGACTGCTGTGTCACCGATGAGGAGTGCGAAGCTTCTCTCGGTATCGGCCATCACGGCCCACCTCCTCAATAACCATTATGTCTAAGAGAGAAGTGTTTCAAGCCAATCAAGTGCAGCCTTAAATGCGGCCTTAACAATGGAGACAGCGTCGCCCTGTGCCGGGGCTATAACGTTCCTAGGGCCAGCTATGAGGCCATCATCACTTGGACACTCATTCTCGCCGAGGTATCTATGAGTCGCTATGTACCTCACATCTGCAACGTGTAATAGGCTCCCCCGATGATGCACGCCTAGGTGCGCGAGGGGCTCCTCCCCTCCTAGGCGGGAGGCGAAGTCCTGGCGTGTTTCGAAAGGCTCTATAAGTGCATAGCAGTCCTTGTCATTGCAGTAACTCATTATCATTATAGGCGATGCGCGTCTAACCTCATTGAGTGTTATCATCGAGCCTTCGAAGTATAGTCGCCTCATTAAGTGTCTCCCAGCACAACTCATTTTGATACAGAACTCCTCGAGCTCTGTCCCCTTCTTGAGCCAGTAGCCAGTGGGGCAGCTCTTATACTTGCCATGACGCGGCAGTCCTAGTACCCATGTATGGTACTGTGGCCCAGGAACTGTTGGTGGTCGGCCTGCCAGCAGCTTCCATATGACCTTCACTGTTGCGCTACCAATGGCGCTGAGTGCATCATGGATCTCACTGACTGGTCTACGATCGTTAATGCATCCCGGCTTCTCCTTGGCCTTAAGCTCAAGTATTGCATAGGGGCATGGGTGTTTGATCTTGCATATAGCTCTCGCCGATGCTATAGCTACGTCGAGGCTCGGTATCGGAAGTACCACGGGGTTCTGAGGGGGTTCTCTGGACTGAACCCCTATTATCTTACATACCTGGTTAACAATCCACATACCC
>CAYZCH010000005.1:0-19890 GCA_964476405.1 uncultured Desulfurococcales archaeon | reverse complement strand
CCCTCAAGCATGACCCTAACCCTGTGGAGCGGCGCGAGCTCCCCAGCCCTCCTCAACGCGTCGACGGCGCCGAGGCCGAGCACCCTTATATAGTAGGTTATCCTCGTAGCCATTAGCCTCAGTACTTTGCTCGGCTCAAGGGACTCGGCCTTCTCGAATACATCGTCTATGCTCCCCCCTATGGTTGACAGTATAGCCAGTATTGCCGTGAAGCCCGTCAGCCTGCTCGACGCCTGCGACGCCATGCTCCTGAGGAGGAGGTGTGGTGCTAGGAGGGGGGTTGACGCGGCAACGCCGGCGAGTATGAGGCCCATTATGAGGGCTGCGGGCCCCATGAAGGCCACGAGGGGGATGTGGGCCGCGTACACGGCTGCGAAGAGGAGGTATGGGAGGTAGCCGTAGTCGACCGGGTCTACGCCCGGCATGGTTATTATGAGTAGTCTCGCGTACTCGTCGCTCGTGACGGGCGGCAGGCCCAGGGGGCTGAATATCCTCCTTGCGAGCCTCGCAGCCGCCTCCACGGCCAAGGCTAGGCGGCCCCCCGCTCCAGGTAGAACGACATGACCTCCTTCGCGAACTCCTGGTAGCTGAAGACGCCCCTGCGGTAGAGGTCTTCGAGGAACCTCTTCCTCTCGAGCACCTCGTGCTCCACGACCGTTATGTCAACCCCCCTATACTCTGCTATCCTGTTCATGACTAGGCTCTTGCCCTGCTGGAAAGTGTCGGTTATCTCTCCAGTCCACCTGAACACCTTGTTGTACTCTACGCTCCTCCTCTCCCTGTCTATGTCCGCCACCTCCGCCACCTCTATGACCCTCCTCACTACCCTGTCCCCTATCCTGACCCTCGCTATGTGGACGAACGCGTCGACTACCCCTACCTGTTCTACCGGTATGTTCATCGGTGGTGATATGAGCCTGTTGGTTATTGATGTGAGGCTCTCCCCGTGTATTGTCGTCATGCCGCCGTGGCCGGTAGCCATGGCCTGGAAGAAGACGTAGGCCTCCTCGCCCCTTATCTCGCCCACTATGACGTAGTCGGGCCTCTGCCTCAGCGACGACTTCAGGAGGTCGTAGAGGGTTACGCGCGTCACGCCGGGTATCTCTCTTGCGACGAGCGGCACCCAGTGTGGGTGTAGGAGGTTTATCTCCCTAGTCTCCTCGATCGTTATTATCTTCATGGAGGGCCTTATCAGCATAGCTATGGCGTTTAGCAGGGTCGTCTTACCAGCGCCCGTGGAGCCGAAGATCACTATGCTCCTCTTGTGCTCGACTAGGTACCAGAAGTAGGCGGCTATGTCTAGGTTGAGCGTCTTAGACTTCACGAGCTCGAGTATTGTGAACGGCACAGCCCTGAAACGCCTAATCGTTATCGTGCCGCCCTTAGCCGCCACTATCCCGAGCACTATGTGTGCGCGGTAGCCCTCGGGCGTCACGACATCTACTATCGGCTGCGCTGTCGTCAGCTGTATCCTGCTCTTAACGGCTATCAGCTGCTCTATCCTCTCCAGCTCAGCCTCGTCCCTGAACGTTATCGGGGTGCGGAGGTTCTCGTAGCGGGAGTGCCAGACGTAGACGTGCTCCCTGACCCCCGGCACGCTTATATCCTCTATGTAGGGATCCCTCATGGGTATCTCGAGGGGGCCGTAGCCCAGGTAGTCGCGGTAGAGGTGGTAGAAGATCTTCCTGACGACGTAAGGCTTCAGCCTGCCGAGGAGCCCGAGCCTCTTCAACGCGTACTGGTAGGCCTTCACGAGGACGTGGAGGGGCTTCCTCGTCTCCCTCGCCGACCTCGGAACATACTCGTAGAGTAGGAGCTCCCTTATCTTCTCAAGGATCCTCTTCTCCGGCCTGGTCAGCGTCGGCTCGACTGGGACATAGTAGAGCTCGCCGCCGTGCTCGGCTATGGCGACGTACGCCCTGACCCCCTTAACTATCGTCGGCACCTCGTAGAACTCTATGATGCTCGGCGCCTCGCCCCCGCCGCCCCGCGCGGCGGTCTTGAGGTACTCGGCGACTATGCTGAGCCCGCCGGCCGGGGCCGCTGCGGGGGGATGGGTGGAGGCGTCTGGGTCGCTCCACCTCTCTTCATGCACCGTCTCAGCACGTCCCTGCATGCATCACCACCTCCACCCTATCCCCTGGCCGCGGCCCCTCCCCGTGGGGGTTGTTGGGTTAGCCGCCGCCCGCTAGGAGTTCTTCTAGGCTGACCTCCTCTCTCTTCTTCCTCTTCCTCCCCTTTCTCAGTTTCTCTATGAGCCTCCTTACGCGTGGCTTGAGCTTCTTGTAGGCCTTATACGCTGCCACGGCGGCTACCGGTATTGCTATCGCCGCTGTTATCAGTCTCCAGTACTTGTGCACTATGTAGAGTATGAGTGTTGTGAGGAGTGGCTTCATGTTCACCTTGAGGAGCCTGGGTGTGGAGAGCACTATGATTGTACTGTATGGCTCGAAGCCGGGGCTCTCGACGCGTATCGTGTAGACGCCTTCTGGTAGTGTTAGGCTGGCGTGATCCCCCCTCACCCTCACCGTCTTCGATACCTTGAGTCCCTGGATACTGTAGCCGTCTACGTGTATCTCGGCGGTCACCATGGGCACGAAGCCGTGCTGGAGGAGCAGTTCAAGGCCTAGCAGGCTTGGCGACAGCCTGGCTACCAGCCTCCCCCGCTTCCTGAGGTCGACCTTCTCCACCACGGGGCTATACCCCTTAGCGAACACGGTCACCTGGTAGCCGCCTGGGGGGAGGTGTAGTGTTATGGGGACGGGGACGGCTGCCCTCCTCTTAGTGGAGAGGTCGAGTATGACGGCCTCGGCGCCCGGCACCTGCCGCCCCGTAGCCCTGGAGACGGCGTCTATGTATAGTGGCACCAGGTCGGGGTGGAGGTAGAGGGTGTAGTTGCCCGGCTCCCTGAGCATGGTGTCGAGCGGGGCGTACCCCTTGGCCGATACGTGGAGGAGCCAGGAGACCCCCTTGGCTGGGAGGTAGGCCTCGACGCAGCCGTCCTTGCCCGTCGTCAGCGAGCCCACCCTGAGGCCAGAGCTAGACTCCACTGACACGTTCGCCCCCGCGACGGCGTGCACCTTGAAGCCCCACCCGTACGGGTCGCCCGCCGACCTCACGCACACCCTGTAGGGGGCGAGGACGACCGCCAGGTTCTCCTCGACGCTCCCCCCAGGCGGGAGGTATACCTTGGCGCTGGCGGCGGGGGCCCTCAGGCCCCCGACATCCACTATTGGCTGGAGGATGTAGAGGCCTGGAAGGAGCTGGACGTGGAGGGGGGCGGGGGCCTCTACAGGCTCCTGCCCCGAGCCGAGGCAGGGGCCGGATATACAGGCGGCCCTGACGTACGCCTTGACCGTTACCCCGTGGGGAGCGCCGGAGACCTTGACGTTTACGGTTAGCGACGCGACGCCGGAGGAGGCTATCCTGGACAGCCCGCGGACTATCACGGCTATCTGCTGGGAGGGGGGTGCTAGGATGAGGTAGGAGGCGTCCGGCGGGGTGACCGCGACCGCCGCGTTGAAGCCCGTCAGGAGGCTGACCGTGAACCCCGTGAGGGGGTCTACGAGCCTCACGCCGTTCTCCGCCGGGACCACCAGTACGGGGGTCAGGAGGGGCCATGCGACGGCCTCGTAGAGCCCGGGCTTGGAGGCGGCCGCCGTCATGAAGAGGAGGGTTAGCCTGGAGGCGGTCAAGTGGTAGGCGGCGACGCTGCCGTCGGACCCCATGACGGCGACCAGGTAGCCAGAGGGGAGGGGGGCGACCCACAGCCTGGAGGGCTTCACCTGTATCCTCGTCACGTTGACGTAGACGGGTGAGCCGAGGCTCGCGTAGAGCAGGTAGCCTGCATCCGAGGCGGCGATGAGGCCCAGTACGCCGCCCCACTTAACCAGGTAGGCGCCGACAACCCTCCCCGGGATACTAGCCACCCTCGTAACCCTCCCGGCGCCGGGAGACATGACGTATATGGCTGACTCGGAGCCTTTGAGGACGGCGGCGGCCACGAGCCCCAGGCTCCCCACCCTGTACCCGCCAGCTGGGCTGGGCTCGATGACAGGGTATATGCCGAGGAGGGTGCCCTCCAGCTTCAGCCTGGAGAGGGTCAACGGCCTGGGCCTGCCCGCGACGTATAGGTAGATGTTCGGCTGGCACGCTATGATGGCGGCGGAGCCGTTGTACACGGCGTAGACGGGGGACTGGCAGAGTATGGGAGGGGTTATCCTGGCGACGGGGGTCAGTGTCGCGGCATCGTCGATCTCCGCGGAGCCGTCAGGGTAGACGACCAGTATCCTCGAAGCCGGGTAGCCGGGCGCGGCGACGGCGGCGGGCACCGCCCCCAGCTGCCTCGAGAAATACCTCAGCTCTCCGACGTCGACGCTGTAGAGCTTAGAGCCTATGACGGCGACGAACCCCCTCCCCGAGAACGGGGTTATAGAGGAGGCCTGCGAGAGGCTGAGGGGTAGGAACGCGTAGAACCCTACGACGCCCGCGGCGCTGACGGCCGGGGCCCGTGGAGGAGGGGCGCGCTTCTCGGCCGCCAGGCCGGCGGGTGTGAGCATAGACGCCGCCAGGAGTGCCGCGACGATAATGGTTAAGAGGACTCCCTCCCGCGCCAAGGCCTCCTCCATGCAGTTGCCAGATAATCCCTATCCCTTTAAACTCTTAGCCTTGACCCACGTCTACGAGTAGCGGTGGTGGAGCCTTTTGAGTGTAAGGGATGAGAGGCTGTCACTGCTGAAGAAGCTTGAGGGGCTGCCGGTGAAGCTTGTGGACTTGTTGGCGATCGTCGTGATCTCCCCCGACTCCCTAAGTGTCGAGGTCAGCGAGAAGGAGCATAAGATAACATACAAGTTCCACGACTACCACGTCACGTACGAGGAGGCATCAGTGCTCGTCAAGAGGAGGCTGCTCCGCAGAGTGACCGTCGACAGGCTGACCAGGTGCCCGAACTGTATGAGCAGGAGGGTTAGGCTACGCTTCCACTGCCCCCACTGCGGGAGCCTGGACGTGGAGTATACGAGGGTTGTCCAGCACGTCCTCTGCAGCTACGTTGACCTCGAAGTTAAGTTCTATGATGAAGAGAAGGGGGAGTATAGGTGTCCTAACTGCGGCCTAAAGGTTAACAGGGAGACCGACCTGGTCGAGGTAGGTAGGAGCTTCTACTGCTTCACCTGCGGGAAGGTTTTCTCGAGGCCCGTTGAGAAATTCTTCTGCGAGAACTGCAACACCGTCACCGGGCTCAGGGAGATACTATACCTGCCCGTCTACGGGCTGCGCGCGACCGACGAGTCGAAGAGGATAGTCGAGGAGGCCGTCGACATGACGTACGCTGCGGCAAAAGCCCTCGACTCCGCCGGCATAAAAGAGTATAGGCTATACCATGTGTTCACAAGGCAGGCCCCCTCAGCGCCCGTCACTATAAGGGTCGAGGACAAGTGCATAGACATGGTTAATAAGCTCGACCACGGGCTCGCGATAACGCTCACCGCGAAGAAGGACGCCCTCGCAGACTACTGCACGGGGGGCTACTATATAGTAGCGAGGGAGATAGACTACGTCGCTGAAGGCATACTAGCGATAACAGGGGTTCAGTACGCCAGGGCGAGCCTCCCCTCCGAAGCCGCCAAGAGGGTCATAGAGTTCGTGCTCACGCCGCTAGAGAGCGGAGGCGTCACCGCCTCAGCACACGGGACTTGACCGCGTCGACGAGCAGGGAGACAGCGTACTTGACTACAGCTGGTAGTATCTCCCTCAGCCTCCCCGACCTAAGCTCCCTCACTATGAACCCCCTGCGTAGATAGAAGCTCTTGTAGGCCCTCCTCAGCATCTCCTTCGCCTGCCTCGCCGTGAACCTGAACCCCCTCATGACAGCCCTTATCGTCGTGTAGTGCTCCCAGTCCCAGTCGACTATGAGGTTGTTGCGGACAGCATAGGTGTAGAGCGGCGTGCCCGGGTAGGGGGTCAGGAGCGTGAACTGCGCGTAGCTCGGGTCTAGCTCGATGGCGAACCTTATAGTGGCCTCCATGTCCTCGACGGTCTCCCAGGGGAAGCCGAGGATGAAGCTGCCGGCCGCGACGCCCCCCAACTCCCTAGCCCACCTGAACACCCTCCTGACCTGCTCGACGGTTATCTTCTTCCCTATCCTCTCCAGGGTCTCCTGGCTGGCCGACTCGACGCCGAAGTAGAGTGCTACGAAGCCGTGGCTGTACAGGAACTCCATATAGTCCCTCGTCATATCCGTCACCCTTGCGCCGCAGGAGAAGCTCACGTCGAGCCCCCTCTCCTCGACCTCCCTGACGAACCTCTTGACGAAGTACTTGTTTATGGCGAGGTCGTCGTCCGCGAACGCTATATGGTCTACATGGTACTTCTCCACGAGGAGCTGAACCTCGTCCGCGACCCGTGACGGGCTCCTAAACCTTATCCTCCTACCCCAGTAGTGGGATGTAAGGCAGTATATGCAGCCGTAGGGGCAGCCCCTGCTCGCCATCACATGGGCTACCCTGACGGGCTTCCCGAGTACACGGTACTTGTCCATCGGGAGCAGGTGGTAGGCAGGCATCGGGAGCTCGTCGAGGCTGCTTATAAGGGGCCTCCTCGCAGTATACCTCGCCGAGCCGTCCCGCCCCCTATACACTATGCCCTCGACCTTGGAGAGGGCCTCCGGGCTGAACCCCTCCCCCTCGACGACGCGGGCTAGATCCCTCATAGTGTACTCGCCCTCGAACCTCACGACAACATCGAAGCCCATTGCCAGCGCCTCCTCGGGCATCATCGAGGCGTGCGGCCCCCCCGCCACTAGGGGTACCCCGGGCAGCTCCTCCCTCAGCCTCCGCGCAGCCTTGTAGGCCCTCGGCGCCGTCGGGGTCAGCAGGCTCATCCCGACCATGTCCGGTTTGAGGGACTTCACCCTCTCAACGAACTCCTCAAGCCCGAGCCCCTCGCAGGTAGAGTCAACCACGTAGACCTTGTGCCCCTCCTGTTCAAGCACCGCCGCTATATACGCCAGGCCGAGGGGCGGGGCGATGATGCCGGCAACCCTCGTCACCTCGAGGTCGCGGGTCTCGGGGGGCGTCGCGAGCACAACCCTCAAGGCCGGGAACTCACCCTCGGAGTGCACATACCATACTCCGCATTGATTGATACTAATCAGTGTTACCCGTAGGGGCTTCGGGCGGGGACGCGTCGAACACTATTGATTAGTGTAGGAGATGTCCCCACGAGAGGAAGGGGTGGGAAGATAAGACTAGGAAAACCCCGTGCACGTATCTAGACGCCAACACGCTTATCAAGGTGTTCCCACACAATACTATAGGTGGGATACGTGAGGATCCACCTACGCCTACCCATAAAGATCAGGAGGAAGCAGGACGGCGTGGAGCCACCACTCCTCCCAAGAGAACTCATCGAGGAATTGTCGGAGATGAGCACAGACCTCAGGCTAGAGTATGAGGAGGAGCTCCAGCAGCGTAGGCCGAGGAGCGAGGAGGAGGCCTACGCGTACGCCTACATAATGGCGTGAGGGCCGCCGGGCCCGGAAAACCGTACGTTTTTCACGCCGCAGCCTCGTAGGGCCCCTTCCCCTCTATGAACCACTCTATCTCGGTGCACACGCTCGTAGGCTTCTCGTAGAGTATCATGTGGCCCGCGCAGGGTATCAGTGCAAGCCTGGCGCCGGGTATGAGGCGCTGGAGCTTCTCAGCGTCCCCGGGCGGGGTTACCTTGTCGTCGCCACCGACTATGATCAGCGTCGGGCTCCTAACCCTCCTTGCCGCCTCCTCGGCGCTGTAGCCGTCGAGCATTGACGCGAGGTAGCGGAACACGTGCGGGGGCAGGGAGGCTATGTAGGAGGCGTTATCGTCTATGAACTCCTCGTAGACGTAGCCGGGAGTCCTGGGGCTGAAGAAGAGGCGGCGGTAGAAGCTCCTCGTCAACGGGTTGTTAGTGAAGAACAACCTCTTCCAGAAGAGGGGAGGTAGCTTCGACACGAGCTTGTCCATGAAGTCGGCCCTGTACCTGTAAACGGGGGAGACCAGAACCAGTTTATAGACGGGCTTCCTCGCGGCGTACTCTAACGCTACCACGGCCCCGAATGAGTGGCCGGCGAGCACGGTGCGGGACGGTGCGAGCCCGAGCGCGCCCATGACGGCATCCAGGTCCTCCACGTAGTCCTCTAGGGTTACGTGCGGAGGCTTGTCCGACCTCCCATAACCCCTCTGGTCGTATACGATGACGCGGTGTCTCGAGGCGAGGCACTCGGCGACGTACTTCCAGTTCGTGTACTGGCCGGGTGACCCGTGGAGGAGGACTATGGGGGGTTCGCCCTCCCCCATCTCTACAACATGGAGGCGTACCCCCCTTACTTGTAGGAAGCGGTGAAGCGGCTTTGGGGACACGGGGCCGGCCCCGTGTTATGTTAGATGCAGTGAGGATATCCTAATTAATTGTTTGCGGTGTCGTGGTGGATTTGGGCGGCCCGGGTGCCGGTCTCGGCGGTGGAGGAGGGGGGTGGTGGCAGATATAGGGGCTTGTACACCTATATTCGTAATGAGGTGTACATAACGCCCCCGGCCTGCAGGCCCCACCCCCCATGGAGCCTGGTGGCGGGGGATCTGGTGGCCGCCGAGAGGAGTACTGGGAGGCCGCTCCATCCACCCGGGAGCATAAGGGCAAGGAGGCTCACCCTGACACTCTACTTCCCCTTCTGCAGGAGGCTCTGCAGCCACTGCCTCTACCCCGTCATGGAGGCCTGCCCGGGGGCCGCCGCCTGGTACCGCAGGATGGTGGCCGCGGAGGCGAGGCTGTATGCTGGAGCCCTGGAGGGCCTGGGCAGCGTGGCCGTCCACATAACCGGTGGGTCGCCCTGCATCGTGCCCCCCTCCTACTGGGCCGCGGTCGTCGAGGAGGTCTCCTCGGTGCTCGGCGTCGGCGTCGACGCCGTTGTGATGGATACGGGTCCCTGGCTGCCTGGGGAGGAGTTCATGGCAGAGGCGGCTGACGCTGGTGTGAGCGAGATCTTCGTAGGTGTCGACACTCTCGACGAGGCCCTACAGGCCTCCATAGGTAAGATATTCGATGAGAGGATTTTATCCTCAATACTAGACTCGGCGGAGGAGTTCGGGGTGTCGGTGACGTTCACGGTGCTCCACAGCCTCCCCGGCCAGAGGCTCTCCCAGTGGCTCACGGGGCTCCGCTCACTACTAGAGCTCGGGGCTTACAGCATCGAGGTGAGGCCCTACTCGACCCCAGGCGCCTGCAGGCCGGCGCCAGGCATACTGTATAGGAGGATGGTGCTGCAGGGCGACGAGCTCCTCACCTCCTCGGGCTATGAGAGGTCGGGGTGCTGCAGGTACATGCTCGGGGCGGGGAGGGGGGCGGACTGGAGGGGCTCGGTCGACACGCTGGGGCTAGGCCCCGGCGCACACACCTTCATAGGTCTCCACGAGCACTGGAACACCCTCAGCCCTTCAGGGTACTCCACCCTCCTCGGCAAGGGGCTCCTGCCGGCCGCGGCGTACGCGAGGCTGACGAGGAGGCAGAGGGCTGCGAGGGTGCTGGCAGAGCAGCTGTTCAGGTGGGGCGCGCTGCGCGACGAGACGATCCTACGCCGGCTCGAAGGCACCGGGAT
This sequence comes from uncultured Desulfurococcales archaeon, assembly GCA_964476405.1. GTDB lineage: Archaea > Thermoproteota > Thermoprotei_A > Sulfolobales > Pyrodictiaceae > JAADEY01. The sequence goes on along the minus strand of CAYZCH010000005.1, from coordinate 10,262 downwards.
AAGGCAGGTCGTGAGGGCTATGAGGGCGCTCGGGCGCCTATCGCCGCGCGGCGGGCTCATGCTCACGAGGAGGGGGCTCCCAGACGCACAATACATCTACTGGGCTTACAGGATAAGCGTAGAGGGTGTGAGGAGGGCCGTGAACCCCGGAGGGCGCCCGATGAGGTAGTGTTTCAAGGCCGACCCTCCAAAAAGCATCGGGGATGAACAAGGGTTCGCGCCGGGCTTACTTCTTCTGCTCCCCGCCCTGCTCCTTGCCCGGCTCCTTCTTCCTCGGGTGCCTCTTCCTCCTCGCCAAGCCTCCGCGTCCTCCAGTCGCCAAGCCCACCCCGTAGGCCATATTGTGTCGTCGTAATCGTGTAGTGCTAAGCGATGGGTGTGCCGGGGTCTTCGCCTAGCACCCGTTGATTACCAGGCAGCCTGGTATCTCCCTGCACCGTGTCGGTGTGTCCTCCCGGGCGCGGGGTTGGTTGACGAGAGGCTCCGTGCAGCGGAGTTGTTGAGGGTGTTGAAGTACTTCTACTCCTTCACGGAGCTCTCGGCGATGCTGGGGATCCCCGGGCAGGTGTTGTGGAGGTATGCGTCGCTCAGAGTCGTGCCGGAGAGGGGTACGGCTAGGAAGATAATCGAGGCTGTTGAGTCGAGGATACTGCCACGCCTCTACGAGTCGCTGCCCAGCGGCCCCAAGGCCCTAGCCCCACCCATGAACCCCGGCGTCTTGGAGCTGGCCGCGCTCGACTGCGCCTCCTGGTGTAGGGGTCTTGGGAGGCTGGACGCCATAGCCGTGGTCACCGGCGTCTGGGGTGCCGCACTCGGGTTCGCGGCCGCGAGGCTCCTGAGGCTCAGACTATGCCCCCTAGCCACAGCCCCGCACCCCTTCCCTGGCTGCAGGGGGGTTGTTGCGGAGGCGTGGAGCTGCGGGCCCCTCTCCGGAGTCTTGTTGGCGCCCAGGGGCTGTATAGGCCACGGTGACAGGGTCGTTGCGGTCGCCTTCATGGTGTGGTGCAGGGAGGAGGCTGAGGCCGTGGCGGGGCTCTTGGAGAGCCTCGGGTGCAGCGTCGCCGGCGTCTACGCGTACACGGGCCCTGAGGGCTGCTGCTCTAGGGTTCTGAGGCCTTGGAGAGGGCTTCAAGGGCCTTAGACGCTATCTCCCTCAGCGTCTCCTCGGTCGCGAGCCCCTTCATCGAGGCGCGGTAGACTATATTGAAGCCCCCCGACTCGAGGATGAGCGCGGCCTTGTCGGCGACGGGAGGCCCCCATGCATGGAGGCTGATGACGGCGGCTGGCTTAGCGTACCCGGTCTTGGAGGCCATTAGGCCGAGGAGCCACTCGATGACGGGGGGTAGGCCCGCCTCATAGGTGGTTGTCAGCACGACCACCGCCCTGGAGTCCGGCACCTCGCTTAAGACCTCGACGGGGTGTGGCTGCCTGTGCGAGTCGTAGACGTGTACGCTGACCTCCTTGAATCTCTTGGCTGCCTCCTCCACGAGGATATCCGTAACCCTCCCTATCCTCCCGTAGGCGGTATACGCTACGACTAGTAGCTTGTCCCTCGGCCTACCCTCGGCCCAGGACGAGTACGCCTCCACTATAGCCCCGGGGTTCTCGACCCAGACCAGCCCATGGCCCGGGGCAACGACCCTGAAGCCGAGCCCCTCCAGCTTCTTGAGGGCCGGCGCCACCCTGCCGCGGTACCTGCCGACAACCGCGGCGAAGTACTTCCTGGCGTACGGCATGTAGGTGGACGCGTCGGCGTCCGCGTCGGTGAGCCCCTCGGGCACCGAGAAGCCCCCGAACACGTCGCATGAGAAGAGCACGCCGGCGCGGGGCAGGTATGAGGCCATCGTGTCGGGCCAGTGCAGCATGGGTATGTAGTGCACGGTGAACTCGACTCCACCGGCAGACACGTCCTCCCCGTCCCTCACGGCGTGGATGGAGCCGCGCGGCAGCCCGGGGTAGAGGCTCTGGAGTATCCTCACGCCGGCCCTGGACGCTACAACCTCCACGCCGCCGAACATCGAGACCAGCTCCTCCAGGCACCCGGTGTGATCAGGCTCGGAGTGGTTTACCACGATCATGTCAAGCCTCCTCCCCCCGAGCAGGCGCTTGACGAGCCCGGCGAGCCTGCCGCAGCATCCGGAGGGCCACCCGTCGAACAAGACGGCCCCCTGTCCGCCCAGGACGAGGTAGGCGTTGTACGTCACACCCTCCGGGATGGGCCACAGCGCCTCGAAGAACCCTCCCCTCTGCTCAGCCCTCAGCAGGTACACTCCCTCACTGACCCTACCCACCCTGACGGTATACGTCAAGACCAGGCCTCCTCCCGCCCCTAGGGCCGGGGCGTGTGGGGAAAAACAGTGCGCGGGCGGGGCTACTGGGCTGCCTGGAGCTCGGGCTTGCAGTCCCCGAGCGCCCTCCCCGCCACAGGGTTGCGGGTTCCCAGCGCCCTGGCCAGCCTCTTGTAGCTCAGCGAGCCACGGGCCGCGACCAGTATCAGTGGCTCCTCGGCGGGGTACTCGATGGTGACGGGCTCTGTTATGGCGCCGGAGAAGCTCCTGCCGCCGCAGTCGAAGCTCAGCAGGGCTCCCGGCCCCGCCGGCCACGCCCTCACATATAGGCTGCCGTCTATGGACTCGGAGACCGCTACGCCGCCGGGCCCCCTGCTGGCCGCGTGCCTCCTCCTACCCGCCGGGGCCTCGTCGACTACCGCGACGTAGACGTCGACGCCCATGACCCTGGTCTTCGCGGCTGGGAGCACGCCGCGGATGAACTCCTCGCAGCCCTTAAGCTCCATCTCCCTGAACACCTCGTAGGGTAGGCGGGCCTCCGACCCCTCGAAGTCCTCGTAGTCTACGTACTCCTCCATGCAGCGCCCCGACGCCCCGCACTCGAATATGAGGGCGCCCACCGACCCCGAGACCTTCTCCCTGAACACGATCACCCCCCGCGCATACTCCTTGATCATCCCAGCCACCCTCCTCGAGGCCCGCCACCACCTAGCGTCATCGTAGACGACCCATGTCATGGCCCCGGCTATGGTCGCCGGGAGTATGGCGGGTATGTAGTATAGGGGGTCGCCTAGGAGGGCGGCCTCGACGCTGCCGGGGTTGAGGAGCGAGTAGAAGGCCAAGCCTGTGAACGCCCAGGCTGCAAGGGTTAATGCTAGCCAGGCGTCAACCGGTGAACCTACAACCCTCACCCTAGCGCTCCTAGAGGCTGCCACTCTGCCCAGCCGTGTATAGTCCTAGGCACGCCTGCTTATAGGCAGTGCAGGCTCACTGGTACTGGAAACCAGTAAGCAATTAGAAAGACTTGGATCCGGTCATGGGAGGAGCGGGAAACGCAACCGAAGACGCTTCCGCCCCGCGCCGCCCAGCACGTCGGGCCTATTAGTGATTATCATGTCGACCCCCATGCCCGCAGCCTCCCTCGCCACACGGGCGTCGTCGACAACCCAGACGGCGACCAGGAGCCCCCTCCCATGCAGCTCTGCCACGACGTCCGCGTCAACGTATATAGCCCTTATAGTCACGCCATCCACCCCAATACGGTCAAGGTAGTCTGCTAGGCCGACGAGGCGGCTGTCAAGGGAGGCCAGGGCCCCGGCGCCCACGGCGAGGCGGGAGACCTCTGCATGGTTCCTCGACGCGACGTAGACGGGGTTGAAGCCCATCGAGAGGGCCAGGGAAGCCGCCCTGGAGGCCACGCCGGGCGCCTTACAGTCGAGGAGCAGGAGCATGCGGCGGGGCAGCGCGTCCAGGAGCCAGGAGAGCCTGACACCCCTCGGGCACCTCCCACACCCCGAGGCGCACGCCGCCGCCTCCTCCTCGCCGACGTGACATGCCACGAGCTCGCCGTGCGAGTTAACAGCAACATCCACCTCTACGCCGTCGAAGCCCCTCCCGGCAGCCCACCAGGCCCTCCTCCTAGAGTTGACGCCATGTGCTATGAGGAGAGGCTTGTGCCCCGCCCCTCCACACCCCCAGGGGATCCTCTCAGCGGACTGGGCCGCGGGCCCGGCAATAAGGCCTTCCATGGCCTGTGCCTGTGGGGCCGCGCCTACGCATACTCCTCGCCCAGGCGGGGGCCGAGGGGCCGCTCCACCCGCTTGGCGAGACCCTTGAAGCCCCCTGGGGGTGTGAGGCGGTCAGCTCGGCGACGCGCTCGGGGCCGATGAGGGGTAGGCTGCTGCTCCACCCGGAGAGCCACGCCCATCTCGCAGCCTGGCGTGCCGCCTCACCAGCCGGCCAGACGGCTCCGCTTGCGGGGCAGGAGGACTCTATGTCCAGCCTCACCCTCGCCAGCTTGACAGCCGTGTCGCCGGGGTACCTCCACAAGTGCTGCTCCATGTAGAGGCTGAAGGGTATCCTCCCTCCCCTAACCTCCCTCCTCCACCTCCTCCTCGCCGCCTCCTCAACCACCCCGGGGTCGGGCAGCATGGAGTCCCAGTCCTCGGGTATCTCGTTGAGCGGCCTGTAGGGGCAGATCAGGCAGGCCACCCTGTGCATCCCCCGGAGGTAGTCGGGGTGTATGAGGCCGGCACTCCTCACGAAGCCTATGACGTCGCCGAGTGTAAGCCATAGTATCGGCCTGAGCCTCCTCCCCGCGAGGGGCTCCAGGCGGGTAAGCTGGTACCAGAGCCTCCTCAGCCTCTTAGGCGCCTCCCCCGGCCTGTCCGCCACTGCCTCGACGAGGCCCCTGTCGGCCTTAAGCATCCTCCTCATAGGCTTAACCTTCGCCACCGTACACCACCTATCCCCCCTGCTCGGCAGCCCCCTCCACCTCAGCATGCTCTTCATCCAGTGCCTCCCCGCCTCAACAACCTCTATGGGCGCCCCAGTCCTCCTAGCGACGTGCTCGACGAACCTGATGTTCGCCTCGGGCTCGAGGAACGGGACATGGATGTAGACAGCCCTATACTTCAAGTCAATGTACTCCTGCAGCTCCTCGAGGACTAGGAGGGCGGCCGTCGAGTCCTTGCCCCCGCTGTAGCCTAGGAGGACGCGCCTCCCCGCCAGCCCCCTAAGCCTGGAGGCGAGCCACTCCGCGTACTCGTCGACGCTCCGGGCAGCCCTCGCCTCGACGAGTGGCGGCCCCTCAAGCCACCCGGCGACCGGGAGGGCCGCCCTGTGGAGCCAGACGCGGCCAGCCTCAACCATGTCGTTTACAGGGAACCCCCTCTCCCCGTCCAGGAGGAGGTAGAGCCTCGGCTCCCCGTCCTCGACCGCCACCGCGTCGCCGCCGGCGGCTAAAACCCCTCCACCGGGCCAGGGGTACCGCTCTACCATCAGCCACCCTTCCCGCCTAGGCCTCCATTATCCTCCTCCTAGCCTCCTCGGGGAGCTCCTCGACCCTCAACACGGGGAACGTGTATGGGGGCTTCCTCGTCTTGAACCCCACCGGGATGTACCTCTCGGGATCCTTCTCATCCCTACTCTTCAACACCCTGACCTTCACGAACCAGCCGTTACCCAGGTCGACGTAGGCGTACTTCCCGTGCTTCCCTCCCATCCCCGGATCCCTCACCGCTGCCTAGCCGCCGGGGAGCTTTAAGGTGTTGCTGACCCCCCTAAGGCTCTACCATTGGGTGGAGGCTGGGCCTCTCTCCTGGAAGGGGAGGGTAAGATGTGCTGTGGCCTGCTCCTTCCCCTATAAGGAGTTTAGGCGTGGGCAGAGGGAGGTCGCGGAGGCCGTCTCCAGGGCTGTCAGGGAGGGCGCCGTATTCGCCCTCCAGGCGCCGACGGGCTTCGGCAAGACCGCCGCCGTCATCTATGGATTGAGGCTGGCGTCGGCCAGCCCGGTGCTGTATGTCGTGAGGACGAGGAACGAGATAGCGCCCCCGGCGAGGGAGCTCCACAGGTTCGGGGCCAGGTACGTCTTCCTGTATAGTGCGAGGAGGATGTGCCCCCTCCTGGCAGGCGTGGGGGGTGGGCCGAGCGTCGAGGAGTTCTGGGAGAACTGTAGGTTGATGAGGCTTAGGGGCCAGTGCCGCTACTACGAGGAGGCAGTCGGCGTCGACTCGGGGAGGGTGCTGCGTGTGGTCTCGGAGTCGGGGGGAGACCCCTTCGCCGTCGTCGAACGGCTCAGGTCGTCCGGCGTGTGCCCGTTCTTCGCGTTGAGGAAGTGCGTCGACGAGGTGGACTTCATAGTCGCGACATACCCTTACCTCTTCACTAGGAAGATATTCCTCAGCGTATTCGAGCCCCACGACTACAACGACTACTACGTCGTCGTCGACGAGGCCCATAGCCTGATGGATATACACACCCTCCTCTCATGCAGGCTGACGGTCGGGGAGCTGGAGGCGGCTCTAAGGGAGATGGAGGAGCACGGGGCCCCCGGGGAGATGCTGGAGTCCGTGAGGGAGCTGGCCCGGTACCTCGCCGGGCTGAAGCCCACTGATAGGCTGAGGAGGGCCGACAAGGAGAGGGTGAAGAGGATACTCGGCGACCCCCAGAAGTGGGCTGACCTGGCGGACGAGATAAGGCTCGAGAAGTTCAAGAAGGCCCTGGAGATCAGGGGGGAGGGCGCCTCCGTGAAGGTGTACACGGCCAGGATAGCAATGTTCGCGGAGACGGTGTGGCAGGAGGGCGTCGGCCTATACTACCACGGGCAGAGGAGGGAGGGGAAGCTGGTCGTCTACCTGGAGGCGGTCGCGCAGGAGCCGGGGCTCGTGGCCTCAGAGCCCCTCAACACCTGCAAGGCGGCCGTACTCATGAGCGGGACCATGCCCCCCGAGAGCTACATAAGGGACGTCATGGGGGTCACGAGGAGGATAATAGTCTACGACGTCGAGCTCCTACACGGAAACGTCCTACCCGGCTCCAAGAGGTACACGGTGGTAGCGGCCGACGTCACGTCGAGGTACACTATGCGTGGGAGGGAGATGTACAGGCGGTATGCCAGGTACGTCGAGGAGCTCTACCACGCGGTTGAGGGCTGGGCCGTCATGGTCGTGTACCCTAGCTACGATTTCATGAGGAGGGTGCTCGCCGAGCTCGGCGGCGGGATAGACATGGTGACCGAGTCGAGGGATACGAGCATAAGTGATGTGGCGAGGAGGGTTCTGGAGAGGAGGCATGTCCTCATAAACGCCGTCGCGGGGGGCAAGCTCACCGAGGGTGTCGAGATAACCGATGAGAGGGGTGCAAGCCTCCTAAGGGCGGTCATGGTCGCGGGCGTGCCCTACCCCCAGCCAGACGACCTCCTAGAAGACTTCCTCGAAAGACTCTCTAAGAGGATAGGAGAGGGGAGGGCCAAGTACTACGCGTTCACGGTCACCGCGGTCGTCAAGGCGAAGCAGGCCCTCGGCAGGGCTATAAGGAGGCCGGGGGATAGGGCGGTGTACGTGCTGGCCGACAGGAGGTTCTTCAAGCAGGACATAAGGAGCCTCATGAGGATAAAATACAACCGTGTAGTCCACAGCCCTGAGGAGCTGAGGGAGGCTATTAGGAGCGCGGGCATCTAGGCGCCGGGCACCAGGTCGGTGTAGCGTAGGAGCGAGTCCGCGGCCAGCGTGACCACGACACCGCCCTCGCCCAGCTCCTCGGCGACCCTGAGAGCGGCGTAGATGTTCGCGCCCGTCGAGGGCCCCGCCAGTATCCCCTCAAGCCTGGCAGCCCTCAACATGTACTCCACGGCCGTGCTCCCCGGCACCTCGAGCACCTCATCTATGAACACCCGGTACCTCTTGAAGAGGCCGGGTATGAAGCTCGATATCAGCCCCTCTATCCTGTCCCCTCCACCGCCGCCGGCCATGGCAGCCCCCCTCGGCACGACCCCGACGACCCTCACCCTGCCCCCGGTCACCTCCTTCAAGTACCTCCCCACCCCCGTTACAGTCCCGCACGTCCCCATCCCCATCACGAAGGCGTCCACCCTGCCCCCTAGCTGGCGGAATATCTCCGGCCCCGTCCACCGGTAGTGGGCCTCGTGGTTGTAGATGCTGTCGTACTGGTTCAGCAGGACGCCGCCGCGCTCCTCAGCTATCCTCCTCGCCAACCTTACGTTCTCCCCCTGCCTGGCCTTGACAACCTCGGCTCCAAGAGCCCTCATAAGTGCTATCTTCTGCCTCGAGGTCTCCTCCTCGACCACTATGACTGCCCTCAGGCCTAGCCTGGCGGCCGCCCACGCGAGGGAGACCGCGGTGTTGCCGCTCGACGCCTCAACTACTATGTCCCCCTCCTTCAACACGCCCTCCTCGATCATCCTCCTCAACGCGTAGACCACGAACCTGTCCTTGTGGCTACCCGTCGGGTTCATGTATTCTAGTTTAACGAAGACTTTAGCCATACCCCTACCACGCATCCTCTTCAACTCGACGACCGGTGTGCCGCCTATAATCGACTCTAACTCCTTAACGAGCTCATATAGCCTTGCGCTCGACAAGGCAGACCAGGGATACCGGCACACGGCCACCCAATAAAAGCATGTTTATGTGTTATGGCCGGGAGTGACCCGCCCCCTGCCCACGCGACCCCGGCGACACGGGGCGTGAAGTCGCAGGGGACCGGGGTCACCGGGTACACTCTGCCGCCCGGGGGCTACAATAAGCGTGTCCCCGGGGTGCTGGGGCGGTCAAATAGGGTGAAACCAGCCCAATACTACCAGGTGCCGGGCTGTGCCGAGCGGTGTTAGTGTAAGGCTCAGCAGGGAGGGGAAGGAGCTGCTGGAGAGGCTGCAGGCCATAGTCGAGTACAGGCTGGGGAAGAGGTATAGTCTACAGGAGGTACTCGACGCGGCGGTGAGGCTCTCGGCTAAGAGGCTCGCCGAGCTCATCGCCGAGCTGGAGGGTGGGGGCGTGAGGCTGCCAAGGAGGGCTGCAGAGGAGCTGCTGGAGGAGGCGAGCTTCGAGGGGAGGAGGGGTGGCATGGCTTGACGGTCATACTGGACGGCCTCCTCGTGGTCGACGCCCTCGACAAGTCCAGCCCCCTCCACGGGGAGGCTAGAGACATACTCCTGGACGTCATGCAGGGCGTGTACGGCCCGGCGTACATAACCGACTACGAGGTGTTGAGGGTTATAGAGGAGGCCGGCGCGAGGGCTGGCAGGGAGGCGGCCCTGAAGGCTGGGAGGCTCCTGCTCGAGAAGAAGCCCTTCATAATACTCTACGCGTCCGAGGACGTGGTCGAGGAGGCGTGGGAGCTGTTCAAGGCGGCGGGGACGGGGCTGGGGCTCAGCGAGGCCCTCCTCCTCGCATGCGCCAGGGCCTACAACATAGAGTACATCGCCACCCTTAACAAGGAGCTCGCGAAACTATACCCCGTCGTGACGAGGCGTAGGAGGAGGGCGGTGTAGCGTCTTGAAGGCCCGCGGGGTATCAACGCTGCTTGTAGAGGTACTGCTGGTGCTCGTAGCCGTGGCGGCGGCGGTAACCCTCTACATCTACCTCTCGTCCACGGGGCCGCGGACGGGGCCCGGGACCGGGGTGTGCGTCGTAGGGATAGACGCTGTGAAGGCGAACGAGTCCGGTATATACCTGTGGGTTACTGGCAGCGGCAGGTGCGTGTTGAACGTATCGAGGGCCTACATGGAGCGCGTGGGCGGAGGGGCCGCCGCCGTACTAGAGCCCCTCAACGGCACCCTCACACCCGGGAGGCCGACGCCTCTGAGGCTCCTCCCAGAGTCGATGATCCAGCCCGGCGAATACGTGCTCAGGGCGGTGCTCCAGGGGGGTGGGGAGGCGTCTACAAGGCTGCTCATAACAAGCCCCGTCCCCGAGGCAACCATAGCTAGGGGGGATCCGGGGCAGCTCAACAAGACGATCAATAGGCGCCTCTACAACGTGACCGTGACCGTAACCACCACTGCGGCCGGGAACTACAATGTGTCTGTCTCGGTCTGCCCAGTCCCCGGGGTGACGATGACGTATGTTAGGGGCGAGATCTACAACGCCACCATGCAGCCCCCGAAGTGGGTTGGGAAATACTACGTCTACGTCGACCCCTACACGCCCTACACGTACCCACTATGCTCCCTCTGGTACTGGGCACCCATAGCGCCCAGCGAGTTCCCCGTGACACTCCTGGTGCTCGTGGAGTATACGAGGTAGGCGCGGGGGCTCGGATGCGCCGGCCCCGTACATCCCCGCCGACCGTCCGCGGGTTCCCCTAACTCTCCCTGCTTGAACCCCGGTGGGGGTTGGTCGTCACCGCCCCCGCAGCGTCCTAGGCGATGGTCTCCTCGAATATACCTCTCCTGGTTATCTTCAACACCTTGTTGGGGTACACGACTATACCCTTGTCGGTTATCTCGAACGGGTG
>CAYZCH010000004.1:0-11874 GCA_964476405.1 uncultured Desulfurococcales archaeon | reverse complement strand
TCGGGGCCGCGAGCTTGACCAGCACCTTTCCATCCCTCTCCACGACGTGCTGGAGGACGGTGTAGTCTGAGCTGTGGTAGAGTATGCTGCAGAGGGTGCACGGCCTCTTACTGACCATCACTATCGCGGAGTCGGGGCCGGCCTTGGCCGCGTCGACCCTCATCCCCATACTCCTCAGCCTCTCCACGACGCCCTGCATGTCGGCGCCGCGGATCAGCAGGGTGTGGGTGACGAGGCCCTCGACTATGTTGTAGCCTAGGAAGACTGCCCCCCTGCTGGCGCCGACGCCCTCCAGGACGCTACAGTCGGTGTGGTCTATGATGAGCCTCGCTATGTACGGCGCCCCCACCACCACCCCATCCATGTGGCGCGGCGAGTATGAATACCTCGCCCAGGTACTCCACCCTCACAAGCCTCCCCTCCGAGACGAGGCGGTCTAGCAGTCCAGGGTCAGCCCCCATCCTCTCGAGTATCCCGAGAGCCTCCCTGAGCCTCAGGGGGTGCATCGATGCAGTCCTCTCCAGGGCCTCCACGGGGTCGCCGGCCGCCGCCCCGACGCGGGGCTCCTCGAGCCTCCCGAGTATCTCCACTCTCTCCCCGAGCCTCTCCCTGAAAACCATGTAGGCCTCGACTACGCGGCGCGGCTGGGGAGGCCTGACCCAGGGCTCCGCGGGGGGTCTGAGGGGGAGGGAGATGTACGCCTTCAGTGGGTTGAGCCCCGCCAGCCTCTCAGCCACCCGCTTCAAGGCCGTCGCCGAGTCGTTGACACCCGCGACTAGCATGGTCTCAGTCAACAAGACGCCCCTCCTGGCCGCCGCCAGCTCCTCCAGGCCCCCGAGCACCGTGTCGAGCCTCAGGAGGGGATGCGGCCTGTTGATCCGGGCCCATGTATCCTCGTCGGCTGCGTCGAGCTTGACGGATACAAGGTCGAATACGAGGAGGTCTTCGAGGGAGCCGGGGAGCGTCGACGAGTTCGTGAAGACTGCCACCCTAAGCCCCAGCGACTTGACGGCCTCAGCCGCCCTCCCTATCATGGAGTCAAGCGTCGGCTCCCCGTAGCCTATGAAAGTCACGTAGTCCACCCCGCCGCCCCACTCACCCACCAGTCTCTCGAGATAGGATGACACAGCCTCCGCAACCGCCTCCGGCCACCCATACGGCCTCCTCACAACAACCCTCCGCGGGGTCGGGCCGAGCTGGCAGTAGACGCAGGAGTAGCTGCAGGTCTTCAGGGGGACGGTGCATACCCCGAGGCTCACCCCAAGCCTCCTGGAGACCACGGGGCCGAAGACGGAGACGCGGTACACGGCTAGGCCCAGCAGCAGCGTGGCGGTGGGGGTTAATGCGCGGCCCCCCCACCACCCCCCGGGGCTAGTCTGGGCTTGCGGGTAGCCGTCACGGGGTGCGCCGGCTTCATAGGCAGCCACGTGGCCTACGCCGCGTCTGCATCCGGATGGGAGGTCGTATGCATAGACAATATGTCGAGGTCTGGCTGGTACCCGAGGCTCCTGCTCCGCTACGCGGGGCTGAGGGTGGCCGAGGTCGACGTGAGGGACTCGTCGGCGCTGACGAGGCTCCTGGAGGGGGTCGACGTCGTCGTGCACGCAGCCGCCCTGGTGAGCGTCTGGGAGTCGATGGAAAGACCATCCCTCTACGCATCCAACAACGTTGCGGGGACGGCGGCCGTCCTTGAGGCCGTGAGGGACGCGGGCGTCGAGGCGCTCGTCTATACGAGCTCGGCGGCCGTCTACGGGGAGCCCGCCCAGCTCCCGGTGGGGGAGGAGCACCCTGTCAGACCCATCAGCCCCTACGGGCTATTCAAGGCGTGCGAGGAGGAGCTGATAAGGATCATGTCGAGCCACTACGGCTACCGCTACGCCGTCCTACGCCTCTTCAACGTCTACGGGCCCGGCCAGAACCCGGGCTACGCTGGCGTCGTCGAGAAGTTCGCGGAGGCCTTCACCCGGGGAGGCGTTGTGACGATATACGGGGACGGCGGCCAGACAAGGGACTTCGTCCACGTCTACGATGTCGCCAGGGCCGTCCTCCTTGCGGCCAGGGCGCTGCTCGACGGCCTAGTCGACGGGTGCACCGTCAACATAGCGTCGGGGAGGGGGGTTAGCGTCCGCACGCTCTACGGGGTGTTCAGCGAGCTGACGGGGAGGAGCCCCCCAGTGGTATACGCCGCCCCGAGGCCCGGGGACATCTATAGGAGCGTCGCGTCCCTGGAGAGGGCCCGCAGGCTCCTGGGCTACACACCCCGCATCGGCCTGAGGGAGGGGCTGAGAACCGTCATCCTGTACCACGAGAACCCCGTGCTCCTCCTCACCCGCTACCCTCCCCGCTCCTCCCCCTGCCGCCTGGGCCCCTCTTCGGTATTATGATCTCGACTATCTTGCCCGGGTGCACCTTGACCTCGATGTTCTCGGCGTCGGCGTCCGGGGGTAGTGGTATCACGTGCCTGTACTTGGTGAACCTTATATCCCTGCCGACGACGGTGCCGTAGAGGTCGCTGTAGCTGACCTCCCTCGAGAGCTTACACTCCACGACGAGCCTGTCATCCACGACGCCCACCTCCATGTTTGCTGTGTCTGCGCCGGCCATGTCTATGAGTATGGAGTAGTGGTCGGGGTACTCGTAGACGTGGTAGAGTGGCTCGAGGAAGCCGTGGGGGCTCCAGCTCTCCCTCTCGGCGCCGACGCCGTGAAGCCTCTTGATCTCCTCCTCAAGCCTCCTGCGGAGCTTCTCGAGCTCCTCTATGAGTATGTCCCGGAGACTGTAGCCCCCGGGCACGGCCGGCCACCCCCGCCTACGCGTAGAGTATCGGCTGTGGTGCTTTGATCTGGCCTAACGCCCTCCTGGTCTCCTTCATGAACTCCCTGAGCTTCAGCCTTATCGCCTCCGCCTGCTCGAGCAGGGAGTCGACGGATATCTCGACGTTGAGGAGCTTCGCCAGCACCCTGAGCACCTCGGCGGCCGCCTCGGGGTCAGGGAACTCTATGTAGGCGTCCGCGAGGAGTATTATGTTGCTCACCCTGCTCCTCATAGCCTTCTTGAGTACGAGCGCGTAGGGGCCTACGAGGTACCCGTTCTCGAACAGCCTGGCCGCCCCACTCCCCTCCATGAGCTTCTTCGCCTTCTCGTCGCTGGCGAGCCAGTAGACGTTGGGCTTCTCGAGCTTCACCCTGCTGGGGGACGCTATGCCGACTATGGAGACGAGGTAGTCTATCCTCCTCCTCAGCGCGTAGTCCACGAGGAGGTCCGCCAGAGGGTATATGGCGGGGGTCGGCACCGGGGTCTCCGCGAGCAGGACGAGCATGTTCCTCCCGGCGAAGAGCCTCAACTGCGTCTTGGGCTCACCCCTCCTAATGACGACTATCGGCGGCATCGAGTGCTGGAAGTCTATCCCAGCCACCTCCCTCAAGTCGAGGTGCTCGACGAGGTGGTTGGCGGCTATCACTCCCACGAGCCCGCTGTCCGGGAGCCCGAGGATCATGAAGGAGGGGTGCTCGAGGTCGAAGTCCTCGTACTCCCATAAAGTGATACCGTCGACCTGCTGCTCGTATATAGGCCTGGCCAAGACGGGTAGACCAGATAGTACGGGGTGTGTAGCCAGGGGGCTTTAAACAGCTCCCCTTCAGCCTCCATGGTGGGCCGGGCAACCTACTTATACCCTAACTCCCGGTTTAAATGCTTCAGAAGAGTCCTTAGGGGTGGATGGAGTGGCCCAGCGTGGCGTAATCATAGGCCTTGTCATAATAATAATTATACTCGCCGGCATAAGCATATGGCTTGCAAGCAGGCCCCCCATGACAAAGACAGTGACTGTGACCGCAACAAAGACTATCACGGTGACCAAGACGGTCACAAGCACGGTCACGGCCGGGATGACTGTAACGAAGACGGCTACAGCAACCAAGACTATGACGAAGACGGCCACGGCTACAAAGACCATGTCCCCGACGGCCACGAAGACGGCTACGATGACCGCCAAGCCGGGCAAGTACATCTACATACCCCCGGCCCCCGGCAAGGCGGCTGTAATCGAGACGAGCAAGGCGGTCATAATAGTCGGGCCCAAGGGCGCAAAGATACCCTCCTTCACGCCGCCGCCGGGCAAGAAGATAATAACCGTGGTGTTCGAGGTCAACAAGGCTAAGACGAAGCCACCGTCAAAGAGCACGGCCTTCGTCAACATAGACCCCGCATTCTACAGGGACTACTACGCGGACGCCCTCATACTAGCCGCGAGGAAGGAGACGAGCCAGCCGATAAGAGAGCAGCTCTACGAGGCGGTGTATAAGCTCAGCAACGATGAGGTGCCCATCCTCTGGCTCGGCCAGTACGTCCACGTGCGCGTCCAGTGGAGCTGGGTGAAGGGACGCTACTACAACCCCGTCCTGGCGGAGCGCTACGACCTCCTATACGAGGACAGGGGGGCGCCGAAGGTGCCGACCGGCATAGGGAACTACAAGAACGGGCCGCGCACCTACGTCATAGCGACCATAGGCTGGCCAAGCACCTTCGACCCCGCGGCAGACTACGAGACCTTCGGCTGGGACGTCTGGCACCAGATAGGAGACACGCTGGTAACCTACTGGAAGAGTGAGACCAACTACGTGGTGCCGGATCTGGCCGTCGCGTGGGCCCACAGCCCCGACGGCAAGACCTGGTACTTCGTCATCAGGGGCGGCGTCAAGGCGTACGACCCGTGGCACGGTAAGACATACGATATCAAGGCTATAGACGTCCTCTTCACAATCTGGAGGATAGCGAGGCTCAACCTTGACCCAAGCTGGATGATAACCACCTTCGTGGACGTCAATAAGAGCAAGGTGCTCACAGAGCAGGAGTTCAACCAGCTGCTGGCCAGCGGCAAGGTGGTCGCGGAGTACAGGGGCAAGAAGATAATGCCGACGAGCCTCAAGCAGCTCCTAGACTTCTTCGGCTACAGCGGCCCAACCGCGGGCGTCGTCGAGCTCAAGCTGTACCAGCCCTACGCCGCTATACTGAGTATACTCGCCGACCCGTTCACCTCCATCATACCGATGAAGTACGTGTTCGACTACGCTAAGGGCCTGCAGGGCAAGTACGAGGAGGCGCTCAAGGCAAGCGACTACGGCAAGAACCCGGCTGCATGGGCTAAGTTCATAGGAACGGGCGAGAACGAGCCGAGCCACCTGCTCCTCAACAAGTACCCTGTCGGCACCGGGCCCTACTACGTCGCCTCCTATAAGAGGGACAGCTACATAGTGCTACGCTACAACCCGTACTACTGGAACCGCACCCTCTGGAACATGCCGCCCTACGGTATGAACGGCAAGCCGTGGCACATGACGGTGATATACATCATCAACAATGATGCCGTCTCGAGGATAGAGCTGTTCGAGAAGGGAGTAGCCGATGTGGCGGTCGTGCCCCTCGACAGGCTCAAGGACGTCAAGGGCTACAAGTACCCCGGCACGAACTACGAGATAATAGTGAGGAAGGGGGCCCTCGAGCCCACCATAGTATTCATAGTACTCAACGCGATGAAGAAGCCTTTCGACAACAAGCTGGTCAGGAAGGCGCTGATGTACGCCATACCGTTCCAGCAGATAAAGGACGTTGTCTACGCGGGCTACCTGGCGAGGCTATATGGTGTCCTGCCGGCCGGCTTCCCAGGCCACAACGACGCCATCGTGGAGCACTACACCTTCAACCTGGCCAAGGCCATGATGCTCATAAGGGAGAGCGGGATCAACCCATCCAAGTACAGTATAGAGATCTGGTACAACCAGGGCAACACGCAGCGTGAGAAGATAGCGACGCTCCTGCAGCAGACATGGGGCCAGCTAGGCTTCAAGGTTACGGTCAAGCCGCTGTCGTGGCCGACGCTGCTGAGCAAGACTGAGAAGGGCGACTTCCAGGTATACATTATAGGTTGGGCCCCAGACTACCTAGACCCCGACGACTACGCGGGCCCACTATACTACGGAGGCACGGTGTTCTCGCTGCTGAAGCTAGGCGTCTTCACCAGCCTGTCGCAGGCTCAGAGCTTCCTATCTATGGGCGGCTGAAGCGGATTAGAGTCAGCCCCGGATTCAACACTTTTTAACACTAGCCGAACACGCGTGCCCACTCACTCCTAGCCCTGTTCTTGCCGTGTCCGGATCCGCCCCCGGGCCACCAGCAGACCTAATTAGGGAGAGGCAGGTGGGTGGGTATGTGAGAACACTCTCGTGGCCCCCAGTAGGGGTTTGAAGAGTGGGGCTGGCAGGGTGTTAGCTTGGCTAACCTGAAGAGGTTTATCGTGAGGAGGCTCCTCACCTTCATACCCACGCTGATCGGGGCTACGTTCCTGGTGTTCGTGATAGCTGCCGTCATCCCAGCCGACCCGGCGAGGCTCTGGGCGGGCGGGGAGAAGGCGAACGCGGCGGTCATCGCGATGCTGAGGAAGGAGTACCACCTCAACGACCCCATATGGGTTCAGTACTACTACTTCATGGTCAACCTCTTCACTAACAAGATGGTTAGCCCTGTGACGCAGACGCATGTGTGGAGCACCCTGCTGAACAGGCTTTCGGTAACGCTGCAGCTGACGATATTCGCCTTCATACTGATAGTTGTGACGAGCATACCGCTCGGCATACTGGCGGCGTTGAAGAGGGATACGGGGGTCGACTTCGCGATAAGGATGTTCTCGGCTGCGTGCATGGCTATGCCTATCTTCTGGCTGGCGTACCTGCTGATATACGTGTTCTTCGTGAAGCTGGGATGGATAACTATGGCTGGCGCGCCCGCACCACCGAAGACCATCACGGGGCTGCCCATACTAGACGCCATTATTGAGGGGAGGTGGGATGTGGTCGAGGCGATACTTAGGAGGTATACGCTACCCGCCTTCGTCCTGGCGGTGCCCGCCATAGGCTTCGTGACGAGGATAGTGAGGAACAGTTTCCTGGACGCCTACAGCAGCGACTTCGTGGAATACATACTGGCTAGGGGGCTCCCTAAGAGGACGCTGTACAAGCACGTGTTGAAGAACGCCCTGGTGCCGGTCGTCACGGTGCTCGGCCTCATCTTCGGGGGGCTGCTGGCCGGCGCACCGATAACAGAGATAATATTCGCGTTGCCTGGCGTAGGCTCCTACATAGTGCAGTCGATAGAGTCCTTCGACTACCTGTCGATAGTGGGGGCCGTGTTCTTCATAGGCCTCGTCTTCCTGGTGACCAACCTGATAGTGGACATACTGTATGCATTGATAGACCCGAGGGTGAGGTACTGATGAGCGAGAGGGAGGTCTACGAGAAGAACATACTCGATAGGGCCGTCGACAAGTTCTTCGACCTAGTGGTGGCTGTAGGGGAGAGGGTGAGGCCCGGGTGGCTTAAGAGGAACAGGTCGAAGGTCGACGAGTACAAGCTGATGCTATACGCGCTGAACAGGTCGCTGCCGGGGCTGGTCGGCCTGGCGCTGATATGCATATTCGTCTTCCTCGCCATCTTCGGCCCCCTGCTGGCGCCCCTAGGCTACGCGACCTCGCTGGTCTTCTGCAACTATAAGAAGGCCTACCTCGCGCCGCCGGGCACCGTGATAAGGATACCGCAGGACTGCACGACGTGCAAGACTGCCAAGTCGTGTGAGATGATAGGGTTGAAGCCGGGCGTCTACCACTTGATACTGGGGGCGGACGACTACGGCAGGGACCTGTTCAGCAGGATACTGTATGGTGCCAGGGTAAGCTTCATGGTCACGGTGTTGACGATACTCGTCGGGCCAGCAATAGGTATAGTGCTCGGCCTCGTCGCCGGCTACTACGGCGGTGTAGTCGACGAGGTCATAATGAGGATAACCGACATCTTCCTGGCGTTCCCCGGCCTCATACTAGCACTAGCGTTCTCCGCGGTGCTGCCGTACCGTATAGCGGAGCTGCTGAACGCGAACCCTGCGCTCCAGAGCTTCCTGCTCTGGCTCTTCGCCGTGAAGCCGAAGAACGCTCCAGCCCTAGCACACCTCG
This sequence comes from uncultured Desulfurococcales archaeon, assembly GCA_964476405.1. Lineage (GTDB taxonomy): Archaea > Thermoproteota > Thermoprotei_A > Sulfolobales > Pyrodictiaceae > JAADEY01. The sequence continues at coordinate 3,875 of CAYZCH010000004.1, read as the reverse complement.
TCTCAGTGATCGTCGCACTATGGCTCGTCTGGTGGCCCGGCTACGCGAGGCTCGTGAGGGGCATGGCGCTGTCAGCCAGGGAGGCGACCTACGTCGAGGCCGCGAGGGCCCTCGGGCTCCCGACGAGGAGGATACTCTTCAAGTACATACTCCCGGCGATAATGGGGCCCCTCCTAGCCTACATAACAACCGACCTCGGCACGATAATACTGACGGAGGCGGCGCTGAGCTTCCTGGGCGTCGGCGCCGTACCCCCGCTCGCCGACTGGGGCAGGATAATCTTCGACGGGGCCCAGTACTTCCCTAACGCGTGGTGGCTCGTCTTCTACCCCGGCCTCGCGATATTCATCACCGCCCTCGGCTTCATGCTGTTCGGCGACACGCTGAGGGACATACTCGACCCGAGGACTAGGAGGAGGATAACCTTCAAGGTGAAGAAGGTGGAGGAGAAGGAGGTGGCTGGGCAGTGAACAGGGATGTTATACTCGAGGTCGAAGACCTATACATAAACTTCTACACCTACGCCGGCATAGTCAAGGCCATCGACGGCGTCAGCTTCAGGATATACCGTGGAGAGACCTACTGCCTCGTCGGGGAGACCGGCTGCGGGAAGTCAGTCACCTCCAGGGCCCTCACAAGGCTCGTGCCGCAGCCCGGCAAGATAGTGAAGGGCAGGATAATCTATTACCCGGAGCCGGGGAAGCAGGTCGACATCATGAAGCTTAGCGAGGAGGAGTTGAGGAGGATAAGGGGGAGGGAGATAGCATACATCTTCCAGGATCCGAGCGCGGCCCTCGACCCCCTCTACACCGTCGGCTACCAGCTCTCGGAGACGCTGAAGAGCCACGGGCTTGTGAGGAGCATAAAGGAGGGCCTCGCGAAGGCAGTGGAGATGCTGAGGAAGGTGCTCATACCAGACCCGGAGCTCAGGGTCAAGGCATACCCCCATGAGCTCAGCGGCGGCATGAAGCAGCGCAGCGTCATAGCAATATCCCTCTCGACCAGGCCGAGGCTGATAGTGGCCGATGAGCCTACCACGGCCGTCGACGTGACCGTCCAGGCGCAGATAATGGAGCTGCTGAGGAAGCTTAAGAGGGAGGAGGGCCTCACACTGCTACTGATAACACACAACATGGGGCTCGTGGCGGAGATGTGTGACCGCGTCGCAGTAATGTATGCTGGGACTATAGTCGAGGAGGCGCCGGTGTACGAGATATTCCGCAGGCCCCTCCACCCATACACGAGGGCGTTGCTGAGGGCGGTGCCCAACCCGCTGGTCAAAATGGAGAAGCTCGAGTCGATACCGGGCACGGTGCCGAACCTGATAAACCCGCCGCCCGGCTGCAGGTTCCACCCACGCTGCCCATACGCCATGGAGAGGTGTAGGAGGGAGAAGCCGCCCCTCGTCGACGTCGGCGAGGGGCACCGCGTCGCGTGCTGGAGCGTGGCGCGTAGGGGGTGGTGAGCCGTGCCCATACCGCTGCTCGACGCCGGTGAACCCCTCCTGGTCACCGAGGGGCTGAAGAAGTACTTCCCGATAAAGGGGGTGTTCTTCACCAAGGCGTACGTGAAGGCCGTGGATGATGTCAGCCTCGCCGTGCCCCGTGGGAGGACAGTGGGGCTTGTCGGGGAGTCCGGCTCCGGGAAGACCACGTATGGCAGGCTGGTGCTCCGCCTCATAGAGCCGACAGCCGGCAAGATAATATTCGACGGCACCGACGTACTGAAGCTGAGGGGGAGGGCGCTTAAGAGGTTCAGGCGCAGGGCTCAGATGGTGTTCCAGGATCCCTACATGAGCCTCAACCCCAGGATGACGGTGTTCGAGACCATAATGGAGCCCCTGAGAGTGCACGGGATCAGGGTCGACGACCCACAGGAGTTCGTCGTCAAGCTCCTCTACGAGGTCGGGCTCAACGAGACCCACCTCTACAGGTACCCGCACGAGTTCAGCGGGGGGCAGAGGCAGAGGATAGCGATAGCGAGGGTGCTGGCGCTCGAGCCGGACTTCATAGTCCTCGACGAGCCTACAAGCGCCCTCGACGTCTCGGTTCAGGCGCAGATACTGAACATGCTCAAGGAGCTTCAGAGGAGGCGTGGGCTGACATACCTCTTCATAAGCCACGACCTCGGCGTCGTGAGGTACATGAGCGACTACATAGCAGTAATGTACCTGGGCAAGCTGATGGAGGTGGGGCCCGCCGAGGAGGTGTTCGAGAAGCCCCTCCACCCATACACACGCCTACTCCTAGACTCTATACCCGTGCCAGACCCCGAGGTCGCCAGGAGCAAGCGTGTGGCCGTAAAGGGTGAGCCGAGCAGCCCGGTCAACCCGCCTCCCGGCTGCAGGTTCAGGAGCAGGTGTCCACTAGCCAGGAGCGAGTGCTCGTCCAAGACGCCGAGGCTCGTCGAGGTCGAGAAACACCACTACGTGGCCTGCTGGCTCCACCGCTGAGCCGCCCTCCCCTCTTTACACCCTCCCCCTCGCCACCGGGCACCCGGGTGGCGCGTGTTTTGCGTGTGCTCGGGGTAGACCCTGGCACGAAGAGCTTCGACCTAGTCCTCCTGGAGGACGGGAGGGTCGTCTGGGAGCACAGTGTAGCCACGGAGGACGTGGCTAGGAGCCCGGAGGCCCTCGTGGAGGCCGTGAGGGAGGCGGGGAGCTTCGATGCCATGGCCGCCCCGTCGGGCTACGGTGTACCCTTCACAAGCAACAGTGATGTCGTGGACGCTAGGAGGTTCGCCGTCGAGGTGCTCCTCCTCTCGAGCGAGGAGGCGTTGAGGCGTGGGCTTGAGAGGGGGGAGCCGGGGATAATGGTCTACGTCTCCCTCGCCGAGGCGGTGGAGTGGATATGGAGGAGCAGGCTGCCCGCATACTATATACCCGGGGTCGTGCACCTCCCCACGGTGCCGCCGCGCAGGAAGTACAACCGGGTGGACATGGGTACAGCCGATAAGCTCGCAGTCACAGCCCTAGCCCTCCACCTCTACTCCAGGAGCCGGGGGGTGGATCCCTCCGAGGCGTCCTTCGTGCTCGTGGAGGCCGGCTACGGCTACAACGCGGTCATAGCCGTTGACAGGGGCGTCGTCGTCGACGGATACGGGGGGACTTTCTCGACCACGGGCTTCCTGACAATAGGCCCCGTCGACGCCGAGGCCGTGGTGGCTGGGGGCTGCTGGGAGAGGAGCGACGTGTTCCACGGCGGCGTCAGCGAGGCCTGCGGGACCCTCGACCCATACGAGGCCCTCGAGTTCCTCAGGAGGGGGATAGAGCCGTGCTCCTCCGCCCTCGAGTCGATGGTAGAGGGCCTGGCTAGGCTTGTGGTCGCCTCCTCGCTCGTCTCGACCCGCGGCAGGGCGAGGGACGTGCTCGTGAGCGGCAGGCTCGCGGGCCTCGTGGCCGGGTTCCTCGAGGAGCTCCTCCCGGAGGGCTTCAGGGTTGAGAGGCTCGGAGTCCTCCCCGGGGCCGCGAGGAGCAAGCACGCGGCGCAGGGCTACGCGCTGGTCGTCGAGGGCGCCCTCGGCGGCGTCTTCAGCAGGGTCGTTGAGAGGATGAGGGTGAGGGACGCCTGCGGCACGGTCTTCGACTACCTCCTCCACCCGAGGCTGCGGGAGGCGAGGGAGAGGCTGGGGAGGGCGTACGCGGAGTCTGTGAGGAACCCGATGTTCTTCTGCTGGACGGGGGTCGCCCTCGAGGCGAAGAGGTGGAGTGCCAGTATGGCCGCGGGGACGACCGCGAGCACCGTCAGGAGCGGTATCCAGCCCCTTTTAATCCTAAGCTTTGACTCGTAGACGACCCCGTTCACTATTATCTTGGAGGCCGGGGCCAGCGGCCTACCCCTCAAAACGTCGAAATCCACGACGCCGCCCCCGCCACA
>CAYZCH010000003.1:0-2452 GCA_964476405.1 uncultured Desulfurococcales archaeon | reverse complement strand
GGGGGAAGAGGCCGAAGACGAGCGCGCCCATAAGTATACTGGTCGGTATAGTCGACACCACGGCGGCGACGTAGCAGGGCAGGAGGAGGCCCGGCGCCTGGACAGCAGCCACGGCTACCAGGAGCCAGAGCAGCCTCTCGGCGCCATGGCAGGCGAGCAGCCTCAGCCTAACCCTCCCCGAGGCGAGCCTCCCAGCATACCTGTACGCCGCGGCGCCGGCCGCCAGCGCCGCCAAGTAGGACGTGAACACCACCACCAGGACGTCGCCGACGCTGAGCCCCCTCGCCGCCAGGAGGACGGGTGCCAGCCCCCTGGTTACGGCGAGGTAGAAGCCGGCGGCCCCCGCCTCGACGAGCAGCAGTACCCCGTTCCTGCCAATACCCCTCAGCATGGCTCCGACGAGCCCTAAATTACCCCTTCACGCAACCATGCCGCCGTAGGGATAGGCTTGCCCCCACCCGAGAGGCTAGCAGGTGTCGTCGGCAAGACCAACGTCGGCAAGTCAACGTTCTTCGCGGCAGCCACGCTAGCCCCGGTGGAGATAGGTAACAGGCCCTTCGTGACACTAAAGCCAAACGTCGGGGTCGCATACGTCCGCGTACGCTGCGCCCACACCACCCTACACCTCCCGGCCTGCAACCCATCCAAAGGCTTCTGCCGCCGCGGGTACCGGTTTATACCCGTAAAGCTCATCGACGTCCCAGGCCTCATACCCGGCGCCCACCGGGGCAGGGGGCTGGGGAACCAGTTCCTCGACCAGATAAGGCAGGCAGACGCCATAATACTGGTCGTCGACGCCGCAGGGGCCACCGACCCCGAGGGCAACCCTGCAAAGCCCGGGACATACGACCCCATCGAAGAGGTGCGCTTCATAGAGGAGGAGCTGGACGAGTGGATATACAGCATCATAAGGAAGGACTGGGAGAGGTTCGCCAGGAGGGTTGACACCGCAGCCGGTTCACCAGTCGACGCACTAGCCCAGAGACTGAGCGGCCTAAGCATAGACAGGGGCCACGTGGAGAGGGCCCTGGAGGCCGCCGGCCTCGCCGGCAGGAAGCTGACCACGTGGACGAGCCAAGACCTGAGGAGGTTCGCCACCGAGCTCCGCAAAGCCAAGCCCATGGTTATAGCGGCCAACAAGGCAGACATACCCGAGGCGGAAGACAACATAAAGAGGATGCAGAGGGAGCTGAAGGGGTACTGGGTCATACCCGTCAGCGCGCTCGCAGAATACATCCTCCGCAGGGCGGCGAGGGCTGGACTGATAGACTACCTGCCGGGGGACAGCGACTTCAGGGTGGTCGACGAGGAGAGGCTGACCCCGAAGCAGGAGAGGGTACTGGAGATGATAAGGGAGAGGGTGCTAAGGAAGTGGGGGTCTACGGGGGTGCAGGAGACGATAAACACGACCTTCCTCAAGGCACTAGACATGATAGTCGTCTACCCCGTCGAAGACCAGACACACTACACCGACAAGAAGGGCAGGGTGCTGCCAGACGCCTACCTGGTGCCGCGCGGGACGACCGCGAGGCAGCTGGCATACATGATACACACGGACCTCGGCAAGACATTCCTCTACGCCATCGACGCCAGGACGAAGATGAGGATAGGGGAGGAGCACCAGCTAAAAGACGGGGACGTGGTGAAGATAGTCGCGGCCGCCGCGAGGCACGGCTAGGGCCAGCTACAGCTAGCGAGCACGTGCCTCAGCACAGGCTTTATACTGATTATCCCGACGAGCCTGCCCTCCTCGTCCACGACCGGTATATGCCTTATACCGTGCTCGACCATCTTGGAGGCGACCATGGGGAGTGGGTCGCCGGGCCTCGCAGTCACAAGCTTCCTCGTCATAACCTCCTCGAGCTTGACGCTCGACACGTCAACCCCCTTAGCCACGAGCTTCACGAGGTCACGCTCAGTGAATATCCCTACAAGCCTGCCCTCCCCGTCGACCACGAGGACGCTGCCGACATTGTTCTCGAACATCTTCCTTACCGCGTCGAGGACCGTCTCAGAGGGAGAAGCTGTGACGAGGCCTGTCGACCTCATAACATCCCTTGCCTGCACACGCCTCCCTCATAACCCTAGGGGCTTGAGGCTATTTATAGGAGTTTCCGCAGCGGACACGGTCTCTCCAGTTAAGTATCGGGTGCAACCCTGAAACAACAGATTATTCGGAGGTGGAGTTAGCGGCGTGCCGCTGAGCTACAGGACTGTCTTCGTCGACGTGGGCCACGGGACGGTCAGGGTGGAGGAGTACAAGCCGCCGGAGATCCTCGGCCCGATAGACCTCGGAGTGAAACTACACCTAGAGGAGTACAAGAGCTGGAAGGAGGACGTGTTCAGCCCGAGAAACATAGTCGTCATAGGGAGGGGAGTCTTCGCGGGAGGCAGGATAATCGGCGCACACCGCCTAATAGCGGTCTTCCGCAGCCCGATCAGCAGGGGCCTA
>CAYZCH010000002.1:0-23901 GCA_964476405.1 uncultured Desulfurococcales archaeon | reverse complement strand
ACATTCAACAGAAAATTGCAAGTCGGTGCAAATACCAGCGGAGATCATGTTACAATTCGTAAGTTCCGTGGGAAACATTCAACAGAAAATTGCAGGTTGCTGATGGTTTACTGGTATAGGGGCTTTCCGGGTTCGGGAGGTATTCGTTAGAGGATGAGGGATGTGTTGGGTCATCCTTGGTGTTTGTGTTTTGTGGGGGGTTGTCGGTGCTGCGCGGTTCTTCATCCCCTTTTCTTCTCCCGTGTTGTTTGGTGTGGGTTGGTCCTTTCGAGCTTCGTCATCCGGTTTTCTTGGTGTTGGGTGGGTTGAGGGTTTTTTTGTTTGTGGTTGTTTGTGGGTTGGCTTCTGGGGGTGTGTTGGTGGAGCGTTGGGTTTTGTTGGGTTTGGTGTCTGGTGGTGTTGATAGTTGTACTGCTGCTCTTCATGCTTTGGAGTGTTATTGTCGTGTTCCTAGGGGGCTTGGTGTTGAGAGGGAGTGTTTTGCTTATGCTGTGAGTTTTCGTTATGGTCAGAGGCATGGTAGGGAGGTTGAGGCTGCTAGGAGGTTTGCTGAGAGGTATGGTTTTCGTCATCTTGTTGTTGATGCTCCTGTTTTGTCTGCTGGTGTTCTTCTTGGTGAGGGTTTTCGTGGTGTTGGTAGTGCTTTGACTGGTGATGTTGGGGTTCCTGTTGAGGCTCCTGCTGGGCGTGTTCCTGTGACTTATGTTCCTCAGAGGAATCTTGTGTTGCTTTCTCTTGCTTCTAGTGTCTTGGAGTTGTTGTTGAGGCTTCATGATGGTGATGTTGGTGTTCTTGTTGTTGGTTTTCAGGCTGGTGATAGTGCTCCTGGTGAGCCTGTATACCCTGATACTAGGAGGGTGTTTGTCTCTGCTGTTGAGGCTGCTGTGAATCTTGGTAGTGGGAGGGTGTTTGAGGGGAGGAGTAGGGTTATTGTTCATGCTCCGTGGGTTGATGAGCCTAAGTGGAGGGTTATTTTGTGGGGTTTGGAGCATGGTATGGATTATTCTTTGACGTGGACGTGTTATCGTGGCGGGGAGAGGGCGTGTGGTAGGTGTCCTGCGTGTCTGCATCGTTTGAGGAGCTTTGTGGCTGCTGGTGTCCCTGACCCGTTGCCCTATGAGACTTACCCGGGGTGGTATGAGAGGTGGCTTGGTGACTTGGAGGCGTGTAGGCGTGGTGATCGGGGGGCGTGTGCGCGGGTTGAGGCTGCTGTGCGTGATGCTAGGAATAACCGTTTGCCTTATGGTGGTGGGTCGTCGTGATAGTTGTTGGTGTTGATGGTGGTGCTACGCGTACTAGGGCTTTGGCGGTTGATTTATCGTCTATGAGGGCTTCTGGGTGTGTTGTTGAGGAGCCTAGTAACCCTAACAATGTTGGTGTTGCTGCTGCCGCCTCGGTTGTTGAGAGGTGTGTGTCGTGTGCCCTTAGGGGTGTTGGTGGCTCTGCCTCCCTGGTTTATTGTGGTCTTGCTGGCCTCGACTCTGAGAGGTTGAGGCTTGTTGTCGGCGGTAGGCTTGGCGAGCTCCTGGCCTCGTCTCTTGGTTGTAGGGTTGTCGTGGATCATGACGCCTACATAGCCTTGATGGCGTGTACGCTTGGTGGGCCTGGTATACTGGTTATCGCGGGGACCGGCAGCATAGTCTATGGCGTCGACGGCTCCGGGTCTAGGAGGGTTGCTGGTGACCGTGGCTGGCTCCTCGGGGATGAGGCGAGCAGCTACGCTGTAGGCGTCGATGCGTTGAGGTCTCTTAGGAGGAGCCTTGATGGCTTGGAGCCGCGTGGCTGCCTTGCTGAGGGGGTGTCGGTGGCCCTGGGCGTCTCCTCTATAGATGAGTTGATGGAGTGGTTTAGCCGTGTCAGCCTCGGCGACCACGTCTCCGGCGTTGCGGCTGTGGCTGAGACCGTGTGTAGGTTGGCGGAGGAGGGGTGTGGTGAGGCTGTCGAGGTACTCAGGTGGAGGGCTATGCTGCACGCCAGGGATACTGTGTGGATGGCTGAGGAGATGGGGTACCGTGGCCCCGTCTACACCTCGGGTGGGCTGTGGGGGTGCAGGCCCTATAGGGAGGTGTTTGAGGGGCTTATAGCGGCGTATGGGCTTGAGGCCGTCCCCGCCCCTAGGCCGCCGGTGCTGGGGGCGGTCATGCTGGCTGCGCGTGAGGCCGGGCACCCCGACCCCTGGGGGCTTGCGGGCGTCGAGGAGGTTGTCTCTGAGGCTTGGAGGCTGTATGGGCGTTAGAGCTGCTTGACGGGGTAGCTGCCGAGTAGTTTTAGCATGAGGCTCCTCCCCCTAGCCGCCCTTATCGCCTCCGCCACCCTCGGCGCCAGCCTACTCCCCTCCATCTCTACGAAGAAGAGGTACTTCCATGGTGTCGTCCTGGCGGGCCTAGAGTATATCATGGTTAGGTTGACCCTGTTCGACGCGAAGGGCTCCAGGAACCTGTAGAGGGCGCCCGGCACGTCCGGCAGTATGGCGGCCAGTGCTGTCCTGTCGGCGTCCCTGGGGCTGTCCCTCCATGAGAGGAGTATGAACCTGGTGTAGTTGTCGCCGGGGCCGACGTCCTCGCCTAGTAGCTCCAGGCCGTGCTCCTCGGCTGCCCTCCTACTGCATATGCAGGCCTCGCCCTCCCTGGCCGCCAGCTCGGCTGCGAGGCTCGTGCTCGCCGTGGGGACTGGGTCGGCGCCCGGCATGTTCTCCTCTATCCACCTCGCGGCGGCCGCTAGGGCGTGGGGGTGCCCGTAGACTCTCTTGGCCCCCCTCCTCCCGGCGGCGACGAGGACTATCCTCTTCTCTATGCAGAGCTCCACGTGTAGCATGGTCTCCGCGAGGGCGTCGAGGGTCTCGTGGACTGGGCCGTTGAAGCTGTTCTCGAGGGGGACGAGCGCCTTGTCGGCCTCCCCCGCCTCCACCAGCCTGACCGCCTCCCTTATACTCCTGGCAGGCACGTGGTCGGCGCCGGGGAGGGCCTCTGCTAGGGCCTCGTGGGTGAAGCTGTGTGGTGGGCCGAGGTAGGCGACCCTCAAGCCTGGCCCCCGGTGGGTCTACTGTGGGCCCGGGTTTTTAACCGGCCACGGGCTAGAGGGGTGGTAGGAGGCGTAGGGCTGCGGCGGCCGCCGCGGCCAGTATGGCTGACTGCACTATGCAGGCTGCCAGCGTCTTCGCCGCGGCCCTCCTGCTGAGCGTCGCTATGTAGACGTATATCGTCTTGTTCATGGAGGCCGCCGCCAGGGCTAGGAGGGCGAAGGTCAGGAGCACGGCCCCCTCCCCCACGCTGAAGAGGCTGAGTATCGTCGCGCTGGCGTTGACGAAGCCTCCCAGGAGGCTGAAGACGGCGAGGCCCAGGCTGCCGGCCAGGGACACGAGGCTAGCCACCAGGGCTAGGGCGACGTATACGAGGGTGCTCTTGAAGGCTATGCTGAAGGAGAGGGGGTTCTCTATCTCGGGCAGCTCTATCCTCGACGCGTGCCCCTTCAGCCTCTTCCAGGATAGGTAGGATGGCAGCACGGCCCCCGCGACGCCGACTACGAGCGCCAGGCTCTGGGGGAAGGGGATCTCCCCGACCAGGAGGTAGAAGGCGACGAGGGTTATTGCCAGGTTCCTTAGGAGCATGGAGCCGTTCGCCGTGAGCGCTATGTAGGGGGCGAGCCTCTCAGCCTCGCTCCTACCGAGGAGCCTCAGCCCCGCCATCGTCGTGGCCTCGCTGTTGGCGAAGCCCCCCAGGAACGCGAAGTATGCTATCCCCTCAGCCCCCTTAACCCTCACGGCTATGTAGCCGAGGTAGCTGCTCGTGAGGACGAGGGCGAAGAACAAGTATATGCCCCTCACGGATATCCCGAGGACACGGTAGTTCGACATGAGGAAGAAGGGGCCTATGACGGCCAGTATGACTGCGAGCTCGAGGAACCAGAGGAGCTCCTCGTACCTTATCCTCCCAACGAGCTTCTCGGCGGGGAGCTTGACTGCTAGCACGAAGGTGGTGAGTATCGCGACCGAAGTAGCTACAAGGACTTCCCCGAGCCCAGCCAGGAAGCCGATGATGAAGTCGACGAGCATGACTACGACCGTCGTTACGCCGCCTATCCTCCCAACCATCAACCTATAGATAGTGTAGACTACCAGTACCAGGAGGAAGCCCGACACGAGGACGAGGAGCACCGTCGTGCCCACGAGCCCCGAGGAGTACGCGTAGCCGGAGAGGGCCGCGTAGAGGCTTATCAGGCTGAACGTCCTAAGCCCGGGTATCTCCTTGGCGACTATGTCCTCGAACCCACTCACCCTACCCCTACGCCTCTTCTCAGCCATAGCCCTGGCCTTCTCCCTCTCCAACCCTATCAGCATACCGGCAAGCAGCGCCACGATAGCCCTGAACAACGCCCCCCGGACATCAACCACGAGCTGCAAGGCCGACGCACCGCGCCGGGGGCATACACCCCCGGCTCCTCCATAAAACAACGCTGGGCGGCGCGTGTGGAGGGGAGAAAAACTAGTGGGTTGGCGTCGTGGGTGCGCCCTCCTCGCCGCGTAGGCCTCCCAGGGGTAGTAGGAGCTCTCCTATTATCGCTACGAGTGTGCAGAAGGCGAACGCCCCGACCATGTACATTACCTCGAGGGGTGAGGGCGTGTACGGTACTAGCCTCGTGAGCACCAGTGGCCTGCCGACGACGAAGTCGTACCTCAGCGCGAAGCCCGCAACCATTATCGAGGCTGATGCAGCCGCTATCCTCCACCGCCCACCCCTCCTAGGCAGGAGGAGTGCTAGGGGTGCTGCGACGCCCAGGCCCCACTCGAGGCCGAGGGCGAGCGGGTCTGGCAGCTTCGTGTAGGGCGCTATGGCGGTCCAGACCGCCAGCAGCGCCGCGTAGGCGGCGGTGAAGTATAGCGTCAGCCTCCTCACGTCCCCGAGCAGCTCCTCCTCCACCCCCGTCAGGGGCCTCGCCTCGGCCCAGGAGGCGGCTAGTATCGTAACCGCCGTCAACGCTAGGCCAAGCAGCGTCCCTATGACGACGAAGAAGACAGGCATGTATACTAGCTGTAGGAGGGGGTTGCCGTGGAACGGGAACGTCCTCGTCGTCGAGAATATCGAGGCCATGTTGGCGTACGCGCCGACGCTTATCACGAGCACTATCCCGCTCAGCACCCTCGCTATCCTCATATCCCTCCTGTACGACTCCTCAGAGGTGCCCGTCACCCCTAGGGTCAGTATATAGTAGAAGACCTTCCTCCACCCCCTGCTCCTCTTCGCGAGGACTGCTATGTCCCTCCTCAGCAGTATCCATACCTCGAAGGGGAGGAAGAGGGCGTAGCCGGTGTAGAATATTATCATCCACATCATGTTAGACCTTAGGTTGTCGTAGCCTATGTAGAACTCTATGGCCCTCTCAGTCCTCCCGACCTCGACGGCTATCGCTATGAGGCCTATTACCAGCGTGACTAGCGCGAGCCACGCCGCCCTACGGCTTATAGCCTCGTACCTCTCGACGCCGAAGAGCTTCCCCCATGAAGAGACTATGCAGAGCCCCGTGGTCACCAGGAAGATGTAGGTGGCCACCATGAGGCCCCAGGGGGCGTAGACGGTGAACCTCGGCGGGGGCACCACGAGCAGCGACTTGATAGCCTCGTTTACCGGGGCGGGGAATGTATGCTCTATAGCGAGCAGCTCCAGTGTAGAGTACACGTAGACGCCGGTGAGCACCAGTAGGAGTACTATGAACCAGTGGAGGAACTCCCTCCTCTGCCTCGCGTCCATCACTCGCCACCCCCCTCCCTCCTCCTCTTCCTCTCAAACAGCCTCATGAGGAGCCCTATGACGACGGCGAGCCCTATGCCCGTAGGGGCGCCCGCCGCCAGCTGCTGCTCCTCGAGGGCTGCGAGGCTGCTCGTCCCTATGTAGTCTGGGCTGGGCATCCCGAGCTTCCACATTGGTACGTCGGATACGTACAGCACGGTGGTTCCTCCGACCTCCTTCAAGCCGTAGACGTAGCCGTTGACCTCCTTGGCCCTCCTCAACGCCTCAGAGACTATCTTCTCCCTCGGGCCGAACGCCAGGGCGCCCGTGGGGCAAGCCAGGACGCATGCAGGGGGCTCCCCGTGCTCAACCCTGTTGTAGCACAGCCAGCAGTTCCTTACAACACCCTCCTCCTCGGAGTACCTCGGTATGTTGAATGGGCATATCTGTACGCAGTACTTGCAGCCGACGCAGACCTCGGTGTCGACTATGACGTTGCCCTCCGGCAGCTTGAACCTCGCCCCCACCGGGCACACGGCCACGCATATCGGGTCGTTGCAGTGCATGCACATCCTCTTGACGAAGTAGGTCTTCCCCCTGTACACGACCCTCTTCACTACAGTCCAGGTATCGTAGCTGAGCTCCTCAGGGTACTTGCCTAGGGGGGCGTCCCAGGGCAGGTTGTTCCACTGCTTGCACGCCACGACGCAGCGCTGGCACCCGTTGCACCTGGTGACGTCTATCATGTAGGCGTACTTGCCCGGCCCCCTGTAGCTCCTCCTCGTAATCCTCCTCAACGCCTTCACAGGCCTAGCGGCGGCCGCGACGAGGGCGCCTAGGAGGGCCGCCCCGACAGCCCTTAGGAGCCTCCTCCTACCAGTCCTGACGCCGCCACCCATGCTACCTCCTCCCCCCTATCCTGTGGTAGGCGAATATCGAGGCGTAGACGGCGACGAGTATGCATACCGCCATCAGGAGGGGCTCGGGGCTCCAACCGTGAACCACCTGCTTCTTCAGGAACTCGTCGAGGGTGCCCGGCGGCGGGATGTAGGGGTCGTGGGGGTTGTGGCACCAGGGGTTGGTGCAGTGGCAGAGGTCGCCCGAGACGCCGTAGGGCTTGGTCGAGTGGTGCTTGCCCGCCAGCCACTCGACATACTTCTTCCTATGACAGCCGCTCTGCCCGCAGAACTTGTCCACCATGCTGTAGGGGACGGGCTCCCCGTGGAGCATGACTAGCAGCGTGTACCCGCTCCTCTTGTCGTGGCAGACGAGGCAGTTGCTTGCATACCCGTACTTCTTGGCGAGCCCCGCGTGCTTACCACTAGTTATCCTCGCTATGTGCGGCGGCTTCCTCGGGAGCGTGGGGGAGGGGAGCCCCCCGTGGCACTCGGTGCAGTCGCTGAAGCCGGGTATGTGGGGCATCCCCCTGCTATGGCACAGCATGCACCCCTTGCCGCTGGGGGGTATGTAGTGGCACTCCCTGCAGTCGTAGAGGCTCTTCCCCATCCTCTTAGCGTCCTCCTCGTTGGGGTGGCCGAGCTCGTGGAGCGTCGGCACCATGCCGGGCCTGTGGCAGACCTTGCATATGGGGCCGCACGTCCCGAACAGGACGCATGGCGTCGTCATGTACCCGTGTACCTTGTGGAGGGTGGCGTTGAGCTCGCCTAGCCTCTGCCCAGGCATGTGGCACTTGTAGCAGTCCGCCGTCTCGACGCCGGGTTTGACCGCGTGGCAGTACCTGCACTTTGCTAGGGGGTTTGGCTTGGAGGGCAGCGAGTTGTACGCCTTCACGAGCACGGATGTAACGTTAGCTGACTGTGAAAACGCGGGCGATGACGCGAGCAGGGGGAGGGCTACGAGTAGGGCTAAAAGGAGTGCATGCAAAAAACGGGGTTTTGTCATCTATGAGCATCACCCCTGCGGGACTAGCTTGAGGTGCGGCGCGCGGTGGCAGGTTATGCAGTACATCTTGCCCCTGGTGAAGCCGCCCTCGCTGTACGGCACCCCCTTCCTGTGGCAGCTGCGGCACCCGTACTTCGGGTCGACGACGAGGGGCTCGAGGACTGTCGGCTTAAATTTTCCTGCGTAGGCGGCGTTGAGTATCTTGGCGGCGTGGTACGCTACCTCGCCGGCCAGCCTGGCGCACCTCTCACTCCTCTCCGGGGAGCACGAGGCCTTCTTGGCTGTGAGGCACCACCTGGTGACCGAGACGTGGCATAGCACGGAGAAGCACACGCTCCTTGGCAGAGGGCCGAGCACCTTCGCCCCAGCCCACTTGGCGGTCTCCTCGTCCGGCGTCCAGCTCGGGAACGGGTGGAGCTCGTACCAGCGGAACAAGTCGTTTATCAGGGTGCCGGCCATCTTGTTCTCGCCGTAGACGAGCGATATTATGCTGGCAGCCCCGGCCAGCGCGCCGCAGAGCACCGACCAGCCCTCACCGCCGCCCTTCTGCCAGTACAGCGTCATTACCGGGACGTTGTTCCAGGGGCCGCCCACCTTCTCCCTCAGGGATGTAACGAAGGCCGCGAAGACGCCCGCGCCGCAGTGGAGGTGCTTGTGGTAGTAGTAGTAGGCCCTCTTCCTCACCTCGTCGGGGTCGAGCGGCGCGTAGGGCAGGGTCTTCTTCAGCTCCTCTACAGGGGGCACCCCGCTCGGCACTCCCGCCTCGCTGAAGCTGGGTATCACTATCCTTGGAACCATCGAGCCTAGGACGAGCGCGCCCGCCGCGGTCAACGAGCCTATTATAAACCTCCTCCTACTAATCCTCACCAACTCCACCCCCGTATTCGAAAATGACCGTTTCCTCTTGGCCATGTGAAGGGGAGTATGGTTAAACTATTTAAGGATTCCTTCTGAAAAATAGGCACAAATCCGGATACCCATGCTGCCTAGCTACGGGTAGGTATTTATCCACTATCTACTATCACGTATCGCCGGGTGCAAGTAATATGCGTGCATCAATAATCCTCGCCGCGGCTGTAGTTGTGGCCGCCATGGCTGCGGTTGCCGCGGGGGCGGCGGGCGGCGGGCTAAGCGTCTCGGTGTCCCCGGGGAGCGTGGGGCCCGGCGGCCTCGTCAATGTGACTGTTAGGGCTCAGCCGTACTCGGTCGTAGTGCTCGTCTTCAAGAGTGATGGGAGGGCTGTCGGCGTAAGGGTGGTCGGTGTCTACTCGGGGGCTGTCAAGGAGGTTGGGAGGATGCTCATAGTTGCTGTGGGCGGGGATGGCGTAGCCGTGTTCACGGTTAAGGCCCCCCTGGTGCCGGGGGAGTATGTCGTTGAGGCCTCCTCGAGCACGGGCGGCTTCGCCGAGGCCGTGTTGACTGTGAGGGCGCCGGCCCCCCTCGCCTGGCTCCTGGAGCACAGGGTTGTCGTGGCGGTTGTCGTGGCTGTGCTCGTCGCGGCCCTCGCCTACCTTTACCTGACGGGCGTGCTGGCCGCCTAGCTGTTTTTGTCGGGCCTCGGCGGGGTTACCCCCCTCTGCCCCTGGTACTTGCCCCTGTACGGCTTCTCCACGGGGGTGCTCGTCCTGACGAAGACTACGTGGAGGAACCTCTGCCCCGGGTAGACTTTTATGGGGAACGCGGAGCCTATGACCTCTATCGTCACCTGCCCCTTGAAGCCAGCGTCTATCACTGTCGGTGGTACGAAGAGGCCTAGGCGGGCGAACGTGCTCCTCACGTTCACCAGGCCTACGAGGTCGTCCGGGAGCTCCACCTCCTCCAGGGTGGTAGCGAGGACGTGTTCGTAGGGGTGTATTATGAAGCCCTCGTCTGCGTCGACGCAGTCGTAGAACTCGCTTATCCTCCCCCAGTCGGACGCCGTGTCGAATACCCTGCCTACCGGCTTGAACCTGCAGAACACCCTCCCCAGTCTGAGGTCGACCCCGTTCTCCCTCACCGTGTCGTCCATGACGGGCGTTATCCTTAGGAGCCCCTTCCTCATGTACCACTTTATGTCGCGGTCGCTGAGTATCAAGGCGCGTGCCCCCGGGGCTTAGGCTGAGGGTGAGGGTTTTAGGCTAGTCCTAGTATGAATGCTAGTCCTCCGAGCAGGAAGGCTATCTTGAGCCACCTCCTCGGCTTCCTCGCCTCCTCCACGGGGTTATCCGCCCCGAGGAGGGTCTTTATCGAGGCTAGGCATAGGGCGTCGACGGCTGCTGCGAGGACGGCGTACGCGTAGTTGTATAGGCCGGCGAGCATGGGTAGGGGGCTGAGCGCTATCACTGAGGCGAGTATGGCTGAGGCTATCCTGGCGGCCCGGGAGGGGCCCAGGGTCACGGCCAGCGTCCTCACACCCTCCCTGCTGTCGCCGTAGTAGTCCTCTATGCCTTTGACGACCTCCCTCCCCAGTACTAGTAGGAAGGCGTAGAGGGCTGGTATGAGCACCCATGGCCAGCCAGTATAGTTGCCTGTTACGTCCATGTATGCTAGGCCTCCGTAGACTATGCTCGAGGCGCTGTTGAAGGCTATCGCGATGTTCCCCGGGAACCCGGTCTTCTTTATCCAGGAGGAGTAGTGGAAGAGCACGAGCATGTTTATGCAGGCGAACACGTAGGAGTAGAGGCCTATGGTGCTCGCGGTCGCCACGCCCAGGGTTAGGAGCACTAGGGCTTCGAGGAGCGCCTCTCTCGGCGTAACCCTCCCGCTAGGTATCGGCCTCTCGGGCTTGTTTACGGCGTCTATGACGACGTCGAAGTAGTCGTTTATCACGTAGCCCGCGGCGGCGACGAGGGCTACGGTGAGCGCTATCGGGATGAACCAGTAGTCGAGCCCCATGAACCCATGCACTATCTTGTACACGACACCGTACCCTATATAGGTGGTGACGAGGGCGACGAGGATGTTGTGCGGCCTCGTCAGCTCCACCAATCCCCTGACCTTAGCGAGCCCGCGCCCCACGCCCCCTTGCCCCAGGAGCCCCGCGGCCCCAGCGGCGGAATAATAGGTTCAGCCAACCCCGACGGAAGCCCCTCCAAACCCCCATGCACCCGTGCTGGACGGGGCCTGGCTTGGGTGTATGGGGTAGGGGCGCCGAGCTCCTGAAGAGGGTGGGGTACTGCTGGAGGCACCCGGCCGGCTGGGTATGCATGGTCGCCGGGCACAGGGTGTGGGTGGGGGATGACGGCTCCTGCGACTGCACCTGCACGGCCTCGATGTATGGGAGGCTGTGCAGCCACGTGGCCGCCGCCCTGATCTACCTTAGGCTGAATGGGGTGGCTTCCTTCAACCGCGTCGTTAAAGGTGGACGCGTCTACGTGACGCCCTGGGGTGTGGGTGTTGCTGGCCGAGGCGCTGCGCGCGCTGAGGAGGGGTGTGCCCGTGCTACTACATGACTCGAGCGGGAGGGAGGACGAGGTAGACTACGTTGTGCCCGCCGGGGTGGTCGACGCGGACACCGTTTACGAGATGAGGGTTCTGGCTGGCGGGCTGATATGCTACGCTATGGCCAGGGAGGTCGCCTCAGTCCTCGGCCTGAGGTTCGCCTCGGAGTACTACTCTGCGTTCCCCGAGCTCAGGCCGCTCCTCAAGACGCCCGGCTACGGGGAGCCCCCAGCCTTCAGCATATGGGTTAACAGGGTGGGGGTGGCGACCGGCATAAGGGACGCCGACAGGGCCGAGACGATAAGGGGTCTCCACGAGGTCTCCCTCGCGGCCCTAGGGGGTAGGGAGGGGGAGGCGCGCAGGATGTTCCAGGAGGGGTTCATGGCCCCGGGCCACGTCCCGATACTGGTCGAGAGGGGGTTGGAGAAGAGGAGGGGGCATACGGAGCTAGCCCTCGCCCTCGCGAGGCTGGCGGGGGTGCCGCCGAGCATGGCTCTGGCCGAGATGCTGGCCCGCGGCAGGCAGCTCAGTGTAGACGAGGCGCTAAGGGTGTCGCGCGAGTACGGCTACCCGCTCGTCGAGGGCTCGGAGGTTATAGAGGCGTGGCGTTCATCGCGTGGCCGGAGACAACCTCCTCCATCGCCCTCTGCACCAGCTTAAACTCCTCCATTAGCTCCCGGAGGTACCTCCTACCCTCCGGGGTGAGGCTGTACCTCTGGGCCCTACCCCTACTGGTCTTCGCCTCAACGAGCCTCACACACCCCCTCCCCTGCAGCTTCTGGAGAGCGTTATAGACGGCGGCCGGCTGAGAGACGACACCATACTTGGACAGCACCTGGAATATCCTGTAGCCGCACAGAGGCCCCCTCTTCTCGAGGAGGGCGAGGACTAGAAGCTGGAGGTATGGGATGCAGCTCCTACTGCCAGTCATAGCCCACACCACCTGGGCCTCCCAGGCCCCCTGGTTGAGCCCCAGGGGGTGTTCCGCAGGATACTAGACTATCTTGCAGTGTAACCCCTAAAATACCGTGGTGGTGTCAGCCCCTTTGCCTTACACGGTGTAGGCGCCGCGTGTTAAAGTATACATGAACATGGTTCCCGCGGACACTCCACAATAAATGCCCCTCCCTCCCCTCCACCCTCCAGGGCCCTGCTTGGACGTATGCGTCGTCGTCGCCGGCGGCTCCTCGAGCCGTATGACGGTGGACAAGCTGCTCCTCCCTGTCGGCGGAGTGCCGATGGTCTGCAGGGTCGTGGAGGCGCTCAGGGAGGCCGGGTGCCGCGAGGTCGTCGTGGCGGGGAGGAGGCCGCCGTGCAGCGTCGACGACTGCATCGCCGACGACCCCTCCCTGCCGTGCAGGGGGCCTGCGAGGGGGCTGGCCACGCTCGCCGAGACGCTCAGCGGCTGGGAGGGCGTCGTGGTGGCGCCCGGCGACGCCGGGCTACTCGACCCGGGGATCCCCCGCTTCCTCGCGGAGGCCGCCGAGGCCGTCGGGGCCGACACGGCCTCCCCCATGTGGCGCGGCGGCCTCATAGACCCCCTCACAGCCTACACGAGGGGGGACGTGCTGGCCAGGCTTAGGGAGGCGTGCCTCCTCAAGCCGGCCGCGTCGGCCCCGTGCAGGGCGACCGACATGCACCGCTCCTCCAGGAGGCTCCTCCTGGTAGGCTCGGCCCTCCTCCCCGGAAGCCCCCTAAGCCTGGCCAGGCTCAACACGCCCAGCGACCTGGCCTCCCCGAGGCCGCCCGCGCCCCCCTCCCAGCGCCTCGTACTGGTCTCCGGGGCGGGTGAGTACTACTCGGCGCTCCTCGGGGCGCTCGCCCGTGGCTCGCCTAGGGCCGCCGGCGAGATGGCCGCCGCGGAGGCCGCCGTATACAGGGTGGCTGGCGTAGCCCTCCTGGAGCTCCACAGCCTGATAGACGCTGAGAGGCTTGGGTGGAGGGGTAGGGGGCTCGACGCGAGGATAGCGGCTGTGGGCCTCCTCCTGGGCCGCGGCCCCGCCCCTAGACCTCATACCTCTTTATAGCCCCCGTGGACGGCGCGGCGCTGTAGACCGCCACCCCGAGAACCCTGGCCTCTATGAGGCTGCTGGTCAGCGGCCTCCTCGGGGACACTATGGCGTGTATCCCTGCGGCCGCGGCGGCCCTCACCATGCCCCCGCTCGGCCTCCCCGTCACGGCGAGCACGCGCCCCCTCAACCCCCTCCCGGCTGCTACTCCGACCACCTTGTACACGGCCGAGTGCCTGCTCACGTCGTAGACGCAGACGACGCCGTCGTCGTGGAGGAGGACTGCCGTGTGGACGGCGAGCCCCAGCCTCCTAGCTATAGAAGCGTAGTCCTCCAGGAGCCTGAGGGCCTCCGCCGCGTCGCTGGCGGGGGCCGGGGCCCCGCCGCCCCTACACGCCTTCCCTCCCCTGGCCTCGGGCTTTATCGCTATGAATATTGATGAGCCGATCCTCCTGACACGCGAGACGAGCCCAGGGCTTATACAGTTCGCAGCCATGAAGCCTACCGCCAGCTCCCTCTCCAGCCCAGGGCTGGCTATCAGCGACGCGAACCTGAACCCGTTTACGTATACCTTGTACTCGACGTCAACCGCTATCCTCGAGCCGCCCGCGCTCATCCATATCAAGGCCTACCTGCTCCTCCCCGCCCAGGAGTTCCCTCATGAGCTTATACGCCTCGTCTAGGGGTGTTGAGGCTAGCTCGTAGAGCCACCTCGGCGGCCTCAACCCCCTCTCATCGGGAGCCCCCTCGTCGACCAGCCTGAGGTACCTGCCGCAGGAGCCGCACACGCTTATGACGAGCCACTTTATGCCCTTGATAGGCCTCAGCTCCTCCACCTCTCTCGAGCCACACCACGGGCACCTACCCCTCTCGACCCGCCACTCGAGGCCGCAGGCCGGGCACTTGAGGTACGCTGAGCCACCCTCCTCTATGAACCCCGTCCGTGTAGGGGAGCCGCAGAGGGGGCACAGGGTCTCCCTCCAGTCAACACCCCTCAGCCTCTCATCGGCGTTGAGGAGCGCGTATGCGTGGAGCACGGGCTGCAGCGTCCAGAACATGAATGTGTTGAAGTACTCCTCGGCTATGCCCGCCGCCTCCGCGTAGCCCCGTGCAGCCTCCTCCCCCCTCCTCAGTACGTCCCCCACGATGGTCAACGGGTTCACCCTGCCGCTTGTCATGGCCTCAAGGAGCCTCCTGGCGGCCTCAGACACCTCCGCCACGGCTATGTCCTCGGACTCGTAGAAGGCGACCGTCGAGACTATGTCGTTGAAGAGGGATGAGAGGCTCGGCTCGACAGGTATGCCGGCCTCCTCTATGAAGACCTTGCCCTCCCTGACAGCCTCTATGAAGAGATCCGGGTTGCGTGGGAGGATGGGCAGGAGCCTGTCCTCCCACCTCGCCTGAACCCTCAATACTTCGATGTGCAGGCCTACGACGTCCCTCGCCTGCGGGTAGTTCTCCGAATACCTCTTAGCCCACTCCTCCGCCGCGGGCAGGATCTCGGAGAGCCTAGGCAAGGCGCGACACTCTCCCCAAGCCTACTCCTCCGCGCTCCACGCGCCACCACCCTCCTTCATATCCCCATCGTCCTCGACGCAGCCCCTGACGGTGAACTTGTCCCTCTTCCGCCTACGCCCCCCGCCCCTACACTTCGCCCTCCACCCATACAGCATCTCCTCTACCGCGCCCTCCTCCTCCGGGACGACCATGTAGAACTCCTCCCACTCCTCGCTCAACGCCCACCCCTCCTCCTCGCGAGCTCCTCGTAGACCTCGTCCAGGGGGGAGACTATAACCTCGTAGAGCCACCTTGGCGGCAGGACTGCCTTCTCCTCCTCATCAACCACCCTCCAGTAGTTGCCGCAGTCGCTGCACATGTAGAGGCGTAGCCATGGGGCGGCGGTGAACGGCGTGTAGAACTTCACCCTGTCCGATCCACACCATGGACACTTTACCCTCTGCATCCTCCACTCCATGCCGCAGGCTGGGCACTTGAGGTAGAACCTCCTCCCCTCGCCGACCATGAAGCCGGTGCGGGTCGGGGATCCGCAGACGGGGCACAGCGGCCTACCCCAGAGGTGCTCGTCCAGCCTACCCCCTCCAGCCTTCAGCGCGTAGACGTGGAGGCCTGGCTGGAGCGCCCAGAGGATGAACGCGTTGAGGCTGCCCTCGCCGACCCCCAGCCTCCCCGCGGCCTCCTTGACGGACTCGGGCCTGGTGAGGGCCTCCTCGAGGAGCCCCTGGGGGTCGAGCGCCCCCCTCCTCCTCGCCTCGAGGAGCCTGCGGGCGTCCTCTACGAGGCCATCTACATGCCCCATCGGGTTAACCGAGGCTACGGCCTCCAACACCTCCACCAGTATATCACCAGCAGTGCTCGGGAGGGGGAAGCCCTTGGCCTCGACGAGCGTCCTACCCTCCCTCACAGCCTCCAGGAACTCCTCCCTGGAGGCCTCGACCACGTCCCAGAGCCTGTCCTCCCACCCCGCCTGGACCCTCAGGACTGCAAGGTATGCCTCTACGAGGTCGTCGACCCCCGGGAACATCTTGAGGAAGAAACCCCTCATATACTTCTCCGCCCTATCCAGCACCTCGGAGAGCCTAGGCATGGAGATCTACACCCAGTAGTACACGTGGCCCGGCGCCACGTGGTCTCCAGAGACGGATACCTGCTTAAAAACAGGGAGGGTGACGGGGAAGGATTGGTTAAAAAGACCTGGGGCGGCTACTTCTCCTCCTCCTCCCCACCGGCTATCTTCTCGTACCATAGAGGATGGTGTTTCTTGACGTACTCCTCCGGCAGCGTCCCAGTACGGAACATTGCGCGGACGGCCGGCCAGTGCTCGGGTATCCCGAGGGCGGCGTAGACGTGCACCATTAGGCCCAGGGCTGCCAGTATCGCGCCGATCAAGTGTATCATGTGCGCGGCCTCGACGACGCCTGCCGGGAAGAGGCTCCTGAACCAGAGTATCAGCCCGGTGACTACCATTACTGGGACGCCGATTATCACCGCCCAGGCCCAGGCCTTCTGGCCGAGGTTGTACTTGCTGAACCTCGCAGCCTCCTTGTGGATGTAGTAGCGTATCATGTTCCTCACGGCCTCGCCGAAGCCGCCCTCCGGCCAGATGAACCACTTCCTCGGGTGCCAGATCTCCCTGAAGAAGACGACGAGCGCTACTATGATCAACCCTATGCCGGCGAGCCTGTGTATTATCCTGGCGACCTGTAGGCCGAGGCTGTAGGCGCTGTACCCTGCTATGCTGAGCCCGAGCGCCTTGCCGGCCAGCTCCACGGGCGCCGCCAGCACGTAGGCGAGCCAGCCGAGGAGCTGCGGGTACGTCAGCATGAAGCCTGTCAGCAGCAGCGCCGCGGTGAAGTGTATCAGGTGCTTGTGGGCCCATATCTGGGTCTCACTGAAGGCCTCCACCTGCCTGGACACGGGAGATCACCTCCTAAGCCTCCCCCTTCTCCTTCATCCTCTTGATGCGCCAGTAGATGAGGTGGGCTAGGCAGCCGGCGGCGACTATCGCTGCGGCGCCGAGGCCCCCGGCGGCGACCTCCGGCCTCAACGCGGCCGGCTTCGGCCTCGGGGCTGCTGGTAGCCCGAACCACTTGGGGTCTGTCAGCCTCCCCTTGTACTTCCTGGTGGCGTAGAGCCAGTGGGTTGAGCCGACCCCTGGTAGTGAGTCGCCGTAGACCTCGTAGCCCTTCCCCTTCAGCTCGGAGACGAGCCTGCTCCTCGGCCCGAACATCAGAGCCCTCGTCGGGCACACGCTAACGCATGCGGGCTCCAGGCCGTTCTGGATGCGGTCTATGCAGAACGTGCACTTGTACACCTTGTTCCTCGATGGGTCGTAGCGGGGTATGTTGAATGGGCATGCATCTATACAGAACCTGCAGCCTATGCACTTGTCCTCCCTTATCACCACGGCGCCGCCTTCATGAACCTCTATCGCGTGCGCCGGGCAGGCGGCCGCGCAGGCTGGGTTCTCGCAGTGCATGCACTGCGTCTTCAGGAATACCCATTTAGGCTCGCCGTTCTCGACGGCCTCGATGTACTTCACGATAGTGTATGTCTCCGGTCCGAGGTCGACGGGGTTCGTGAACGTCGGGCTGAAGCTGGTCTCGACGGGCCTCCTGCCGTTCCAGAGCTTGCAGGCCACCTGGCAGGCCCTGCAGCCTATGCAGCGATCGGGTATGTATACGGCGGCGTAGTCCTCCACGGCCCGGTCACCTCTTGAACTGGAGGCTTGCTATGCGGCTGGGCGGCTCCCTGTGGAACACGTAGCGTGTGGGCGGGGCCTTCCTCACCCACACCAGGAACACCTTGCTCTCCTGTATCGTCGTGGTCGTGTCACCGACCGAGGGCGTCAGCAGGTTGGCCTCTGCGGGGGAGTTGTTCATGCCGGCGAACCCCCAGTGCCAGGGTATGTTCACCACGTAGACCGTCCTCCCGCTTATCCTCAGCCTCGGCATCCTCCTGGTCACGTACGCCCTGAGGTATATCCTGTTCCTCACGTTGCCGACCTCGACTATGTCGCCGCTCCTGACCCCGAGCTTCTCAGCGAGCTCCACCGGTATCTCGACGAAGGGCTCGGGGACGAGCTCGGCCAGGTAGGGGTTGTTCCTGCTCAGCGCGCCGGTGTGCCAGTGCTCCTCGAGCCTATTCGTCGTCGCGACTGCCGGGACGGCGCCCGCCGGCATCCTCTTCTCGAGCTCGGCGAGGCTGACAGCTATCTCCCATGCGAGCTCGGGCATCGACTGGGGCGGGAACAGGTAGATCCTGTTGTATGGGTGCCTGTACGTGAACGGTGGGTAGTCTAGCTGGAGCTCGAGGCTCGGCGACTCGGTTGGCTCGAAGTGGAGCGGGTAGTTCAGCCCATACGCCCACACCTTCCCGTCGGGCCCCATGGTCGCGTACCACTCGCCATACTTCTCTATCATCGACTTCACGCAGTCCCTGTACCTCAGCCCGTTCCCGCCGACGCACGCCCTCAGCTCGGAGAGGAACCTGGAGTGCACCCTGCGCCACTCGCTCCACGGCTTATACACTATCGTCTTGCCGTCGACCGTCTTAGAGCCCTTGAAGTACGGCTTGTTGAAGAGCGCCTTACCCTTCATGACGACCTCGGGGTCGTAGTAGAAGCTCTCCTGTATGGGATACTTTATGCCTAGGCTGCTGGCGTCGAGCACCTCGTAGCCCGTCTCAGTGAACCTGACTATCCTGCCAACCACCCTAGCCTCCTTTATCAGCTCCCTCGCCGTGTAAGCCCCGGTGAATATATCCGCCACGGTCTTCTCGGCGCAGCGGTCGTTGAGGCACGTCCATGCACGCTTGTAGAACTTCCCTATGTAGAAGTTGTGGCCGGGTATGAACGCCGGCCTCAGCTCCCCGGTCTTCGCGTCGATTATCTCGCCGGTCTCACCCGTTATAGTCACCGTCTTCCCGTCGAGCTCCGGGCCTACAGCGTAGACGCCCCTACCGAACCTCCACGTGACAGTCTTCCCGAACGTCTTGGAGAGCGTCCAGAGGTCGTAGAGCACCCTGACGTTCTTCGGCCAGCTCCACCCCCAGTCCTTGTACATGCGTAGGGGCGTCTTCGACGCTGGGTGTATGAGGAGGCCGCTGTCTATGAGGCCGTCGACCATGCCGGGCTTCCTTGGGGCGGGGTTCATGCGCTTCGCCAGCGGGTACATGCGCACCCAGTCGTACCAGCCGTTGTATAGGTCTACTGCCGCGTCTATCTCCCTGTAGACGAGCTCCGCGTCGACCTCCCTGTAGTCGCTCCACTTCCTCGCCGGGTTGCTGTAGTCCATGAAGGGCTCTATCCTCCTCCTGTACAGCTCCACGGCCTCGCCGGTGTAGGGGTGCCTCACAACCACCCTCTCAACCCTCTTCCCCGCCGCCTCGCTCGGCAGGACGGCTGCGCCTGCCTCCCTGAGCTTCTCCCAGAGCTTCACCATTATCCAGAGGTCTGGCCTGGCCTCGCCGGGCGGCGGGACGACGCGGTGCTGCCACTGCACCCACCTGTTACTGTTGGTTATGCTCCCCTCCTTCTCGTACTGTATCGCGCCCGGGAGGAGCACGTCGGCGAACCACGCCGTCTCCGTCTCGAAGACGTCGGTCACGACGGTGAGCTTAGCCTTCGCCAGCGCCGCCCACGTCTCCCTGGCGTCGGGGTCGCTCACGGCTATGTTCTCGGCGAACAACACCACGCCGCGTATAACACCGTCTATGAGCGCCCCCTTAGTCCACGTGACCTCCGTGTAGCCCTTGTGGAACGGGAGGTCGCTTATCACGACCGCGTCGGGGCTCCACGGCTCATCCTCAGGGTCGGTGCCGACGAAGATACCCATGGAGAGCTCGAACCGCCTCCAGTTCATGAACCACCATGACCAGAGGAGGGCGGCAGCGTTCACCTCCAGGCGGCAGTTGTCGCCGTCGGGGCCGCACTCGCTGCACTTCAGCCCGAGGGCCCTGCACGTGTTGATGCTCGGCCTCCAGTTGAACGCGTCTGGGAACCCCTTCAGCTTCCACTCCTGGTACGCCCTCACCTGCTTACTGTTCGTCGGTATCTTGATGTAGCCTGGGAAGACGTGGCAGAGGACGCACATGTCGGTCGTGCCCTGGACGTTGCTGTGGCCCCTGTAGGGGTTGAGGCCCCCGCCGGGGAAGCCTAGGTTGCCGAGGGCGAGCTGCATTATGGCGGCGGCCCTGCAGTTCTGCGTGCCCACCGTGTGCTGCGTGAGCCCCATGGCCCACTCTATGGAGGCGAACCTCTTGAAGCCCGTCGTGACCCCGCTGTTCTCCACGTATAGCCTGGCTATCCTCTTCAGCTTCTCGACAGGTATACCCGTTATCCTTGACACCTCCTCGGCCGTATACTTCTTCACTATGTCCTTGAACTCCTCCAGCTCCTCCAGGTCTATGTTGAGCCTCTCTATGTACTCGCGGAACTCGGGCAGCTCGTCTATGGGTGGGCTGCGCTCATGGAAGGCGTAGTGCAGTATATAGTATATCACGGCTATGTCTGTGCCGGGCCTGTGGAAGGCGAAGAGGTCTGCCTTCGCGGCGGTCCTCCCAAGCTTGGGGTCGACGACCACCAGGGTGAGGGTGCCCCTCTCCTGCGCCTCCACCACGCGGTGCATGCTGACGGGGTGGGCCTCGCCGGGGTTGCCGCCGAGGATGAGGTAGACGCTTATGTAGCCGAGGTCTGCGAAGTGCTGCGTCTGCGCCCCGAAGCCGACGGTCGCAGCCAGGCCCGCGACGGTGGAGGAGTGGCACCTCCTGGCGTCGTGGTCTATGTTGTTGCTCCCTAGCAGCATTGACAGCTTCCTGGCCATGTACCCCTCCTCGTTCGTCAGCTTAGCCCCCGCCATCAACATGACCGGGTACTTGTCGCCCTCGTAGAAGTAGCAGCCCCTCCTGCTGTCGCAGACCTTCCCGTCGTAGGGGTGGTAGGGCTTGACGCCGGCCTCCTCCAGTATCTCCTTCCACTTCCTCGCTATATAGCTGAGCGCATCGTCCCAGGAGACCTCCCTCCACACGGGCTTATACTTCATGGCTATCTCGTACAGCTTGTCGGAGTCCTTAGTCTTGATTATCTCCTCGTATGGCGGCTTAGGGCTAACCCTTATAAGCGGCTTCCTGAGCCTAAGCGGGTTATGGTCCCCGAAGAGGGCTATCGACGCCTTACCCTTGGCGCACAACCTGCCCATGTTGAGGGGGTTGTCGGGGTCGCCCTCCAGGTAGACGACCCTCCCGTCCCTTACGTAGAAGATTATGCCGCAGCCGACGCTGCAGTAGAGGCAGACCCCCCTGACCTCCCTAGTCGCGTGGAGGTCGAGGCCTCCGAGCTCACCCAGCCTATACCTCTTAGCGAGCCCGAGGGCCTCGGCCGCCCCCCGCAGCAGCGCTGGCAGCAGTGCGGCGACGGCTGCTAGGCGTATGAAGCTCCTCCTGGATAGGAGTAGCCCCGCGTCACTGCGGGTTTTATCACCCGTTCTACCACCACCTCTACATGTATAATCATGAAGACCCACTTTGGATATAAAATGGTAACGGCGTTTTTCAGCCAGGGTGTATAGATGTAGTCTACA
Organism: uncultured Desulfurococcales archaeon; assembly: GCA_964476405.1. Lineage (GTDB taxonomy): Archaea > Thermoproteota > Thermoprotei_A > Sulfolobales > Pyrodictiaceae > JAADEY01. The sequence goes on along the minus strand of CAYZCH010000002.1, from coordinate 2,751 downwards.
TGCGTTTCTATTTGTGGTGCGAGCTGAAACGAATATAATCAGTGGTGTTGAATACTGGATGTATCCCCGATAAATGTGCACCTATTCAGGAGAATACTTGCACCAGGGCTACCAGGGAACCCTCTTCAGGCGGAGCAGGTAGGCTATACCGTTGGTCACGGGGTGGAGTATCAGGGTTAGGGCGACGAGGAGCGGCACGTAGGACGCGGGGGGAGCGACTCCAGCCACCCAGCCGAGGGCCAGGGCGCCGAAGAGGAAGTCGAGCTGATCCAGGAGGGGCGCCGGGCTCCCCGGGGGCTTGCCCAGCCTCCTCTTGATGAAGCTCCCGAGCATGTCGCCGAGGAGGGCGCCCGTTGCGAGTATGACTCCACGCGCCGCCGCCCCACGGTCGCCCAGCACGTTCGCCTCGAGGAGGCCTGTCAGCGTGCCGGCTATCAGCCCTGCCACGAGCCCCTCAATAGTCTTGCTGTCGCCAAGTATCCTCCTCCCATCCCTCCACAGCCTGCCGAGGTCGACTGGGTGTCGGAAGGGGATTAGCTTCGACACGACCACCGGCACTGCGTTGGCCACGTAGGCCGGCAGTATATATTCTATGGCGCCGATTATAAGCCTCAGCAACTCCTCTCGGGAGGAGACTGGTGGCCAAGGGGTCTTAAACCCTGGCTCCCAGCCACGCGGCCAGAGGTGGCGCCTGTGGCCAGGGTGAGGCTAGGCATAGTGGTCGCGGAGTTTAACTACGACGTAACGTACCTCATGCTCCAGAGGGCGGTAAGCCACGCGAGGTTCCTCGGCGCAGAGGTACGCTACGTGGTCAAGAGCCCCGGCTCATACGACATACCCCTGCTCGCCGAGGAGCTCCTCAGGAAAAGCGACGTGGACGCCGTGGTCGCCATAGGAGCCATAATAACCGGCGAGACGAAACACGACGAGGTGATAGCGCACCAGGTTGCAAGGAAGCTCATGGACCTCGCGGAGAAGTACGGTAAGCCTGTAACGCTCGGCGTCTCAGGCCCTGGTATGACGAGGATGCAGGCGCTCGAGAGGGTGGACGACTACGCCAGGAGGGCTGTCGAGGCAGCGGTTAAGCTCGCCGAGAGGATAAAGAAGCTGAGGGAGGCTAGCTACCGTGGCGAGACCGTCTACATAGAGTAGCAGGGTCGCTATCCATGACTGCCTCTATCGCGTCCGCTATGTCCTCGGCGGCCCTCGCGAGCGCACCCCCATGTATACACTTGTCCGCCTCGAGCAGCCTCTCGGCAGCCTCCCCCAGCCTCCCCGGCAGCCCCATCGAGGCAGCCTCCTCGACGGCCCCTCGGAGGCCCCCGGAGAGCCCCGACATGATCGCGGCGGAGTAGCCGGGGTACTCGGCCGCCCTCGCCAGCAGGGCTGCGGCCGTGTTCTTCCAGGCCTCCAGGAGGTCGTTGACGGCCTTCTCCCTGAACCCCCTAGAGTTGTCCGCGTCGTAGTCGTGCAGCCTCCTAAGCCCCTCCCGGAGGAACCTCCACACCTGGTCGCCGGGGCCTGTCAAGGCCGGGGGCCTCCGTGTCTCGGAGTCATAGTGTATCCGTGGTTATGTGCATTATTGTTGGTGTCTAGTCGGGGTGGGACGGCCCCGTTCACCCTCCCGGCCCTGCAGGGCCGGCGCCCCCCACGGGTGTCGGGGGTGTCGCGGGGCCAGCCAGGCTACTACCTGGACTCGCCGGGCTCTATTCTGATCCTCGCCCCTCCCCGCTCCTCCAGCTCTCTGAGCTGCTGGGGCGTGTAGGTTAGGGCGTAGGCGTGTATCCCCTTCATCCTCAGCACCCGGGCCTTCCTGGCCGCCTCGTCGGGGTCTTCGCTGTAGAGTACTACTGGCTTGGGGCTCCAGGGCTCCGCCTCCAGGTTCTCGAGGGGTTGGGCTTCGGGGTGCCTGTAGGAGGGGTCTCCTAGGTAGTATATGTCGGCGTTGCATGGTATGTAGCTTATTGCCAGCGGTGCTTTGCGGAGGTAGTCCCTCCAGTCCTCTGATAGGAGGTCGAGCGTCGTCTCCGGCGCCGAGGCCTCCTCTGCTAGCCTGACGCACTCCCTGAGCTCGGCCGGGGATACTGAGGGGGAGGCGCCCCTCCTCGCGAGGGCGCTGTACTCGGGGGTCTTGGAGGCTTCGTCGTAGAGGCCTATCCTCCTCGTGGCCGCTGCTATCTCCTCCTTGTCGAGGCCGGCGAGAGGCCTCAGGAAAGGCACGTGTATCCTCCCGGCCAGGGCAGCGTGGACTGCGTAGAGGTTGTGGAGGGTCTGGCTGCTCGTCTGCCCTATGCTCTCCCCCGTGGCTACGGCGTGGTAGCCCCTCCTGGCTGCGGCCTCCATGTATATCATGGTCTTGAAGCACGGCATCCACACCCTCTTAGGCATCCTCCTCTGCATCTCGAGCACGGCGGCCCCGTAGTCTACTATGATCATCCTCGGCCTGTAGCCGTGGAGCCACTCGGCCGCCAGCCTCCTGGCCGTCGAGACGGCGTGGTAGACGCTGCTGGGGGTCGAGGCGACGACGTGTAGGAAGTCGAGCAGTATACCCCTCCTGGCAGTGTACCATGCGGCGGCGGGCGTGTCTATGCCCCCGGAGTACAGTATCAGCGCCCTACCCTCGCTCCCTGGCGGGAGGCCTCCGGGCCCCTGGTGGATGTCCGAGCCCGTGTAGAGGTAGGCTGTGTCGCCCCTCACCTCGACGTAGACCTCGACCTCCGGGTTCTCGAGGTCGACGCCCCTGCTGTACGG
>CAYZCH010000001.1:0-4467 GCA_964476405.1 uncultured Desulfurococcales archaeon | reverse complement strand
GGGGATGAGGGATAAGGCACTGCTGCTCCTACCGAGGTCGTTGGTCGCGGTACTAGGCGCCGGGGCGATAGCCGCCGCGGTTGCTAAGGCAGACATCATATACTGGCTTACCCTCGCGTTCGACATCCTGTTCGCCTCCCTCTTCATCCCATTGACCCTGGGGATATGGTGGCGCGGGTACACTTGGGTGGGCGCCGCGGCCGGGATATTCGCCGGCGCCGCGGCGAGGGTGCTGCTGGAGTACGCCCTAAACACAGGGCTTGTTAGTGAGTGGTGGGTGCCGAGCCTGGCAGCTCCTGCCATATCGCTCCTGGCCTCCCTCCTCGCTAATCCGCTGGGCAGGGGCGAGGGGAGCGGGTGAGGCAACCCAACGGTTTTTTACTGTGTAAACTCTTAACCCCTCCAGATCTGTGAAGACGGGTTGGTTGGCTTGAGTCCCTGCACGAAGGCCCTCACAGTAATCGCTGTGGTTGTTGCGGTCATCGCGGGCGCCGCGGCACCGGCGCAGGCACTGGGCCAGGGAGCTGGCACCGCATTAACCCTGACATACGACGTGCATGTGACGTTCCTCATGGCCGCCAACATGGGGGAACCCGACCACGCCATGGCTGAGGGCGAGGGCACTGTGTCGGTCGACGTGATACCCGCTGGTGGGTCGGTGAGGGCAAATCTCTCGAGCGAGGTGAGGCTTAGGATCGACTACAGGGACTTACTGGACCTGTTCAGCTCACTCAACAGGACGTGGAGCAGGGAGCTGGGCCCCGGGGAACTAATAGTCCTTAATGAGACAGGGATGAACGCCTTCCTGGCGAGGGTTCTGAAGGAAGCGAGGCCGGGCCTCGTCGTGGAGAAGCATGCCCATCTGAGGGAGTGGGGCGGGAGGCCCGCCCTAGAGGTCTGCGTCAGGGTGTACAACAACGAGTCCAGGCCCGAGTACATGATGCTCTACAGGGTAAGCATTAACAGCACATACTTCTACGACCTAAGCACAGGCTACCTCCTCGAGTCAAGCACTGAGTACTGGGTGATCACGAGCCGGGGCCCCATGCAGGTGTACATGAACGGTTCAGCGGAGTACCGCCTAAGCAACCCGGGCGAGCTCCCGGGCCCAGGTAAGGCGAAGACGTTCTGGTTCCGCATAGGGTACGACCTAGGGAAGGTCGTCGTTACGTGGGACGGCGGAGCCCCGCCCAAAGCGAGCCTCGACGACGGCAAGATAGTGATTAAGGGCGGGGACTCCAGAATAATGTCGGTCGCCGTTCTCTCACCATACGAACCAATGATTGAGTCGGGTGAGGCCACGATAGAGCCGGCGACGCACCCGCTCAGCCCGCCATGGGGCTCCTTCACAATAGCCGCTGTCGGCGGTGAGGAGCTGAGAATAGGGTTCGGAGAAAGTGTTGATGAGGTAAGCGAGTCCCCTCCCGGTGAGGGGTTCCCGTGGTACGCTGTGGTGGGTGCGGGGGCGGCGGCGCTCGCGGCGGCGGTAGCCGCTAAGAAAAGGCGTGGGTGATTACCTGATGAGCCCGTGCTTCGACGTCCTCAGGAGTGCCTCGCCAGCCGCTAGGAGGGCCTTCCCTGCACCTGTGATAGTGTATCTCCCGATGAGGTCGTAGCCCCTCAGCTGGGTCAGCGCCTTCTCGACCTCGCCGAGCGTGACGCTCGTGTACTTCTTTATCTTGTTGTATATGAGGGCGACCTCCTCACCGAACCTGGCAGCCTTCTGAACCTCCTGCCAGATCTTCTTTATGGCGTCTACGTTCTCGTCGAAGGTCCTGAGGACGTGGTAGTGGAGAGGCGTTATAGAGATCTCGTGCCTGAGGAACTCGTCGGTCTTCCCTCCCGTGACGACGTCCTTCATCAGTGCCCCGGCCTCGGTGAGCACGACATAGTCGTTGGGGTATACGTGGACGTAGTACATCGACTCCGCCTCAGTTATCGCCCTGATTATGTCCTCCCTGCCGAACCCGAGCCAGTCCTGCACGTCACGCACTATCACGTCCCTCGCCGCCCCCTTGCTCGGGGTCTTAGCCAGTACGGCGGCAATGTACTTCGTGAGTATGGGCCTCCTAACCAGTCTGGCGGAGAGGTTCACCAGGGCCTCGCCCCTCGAGGTCACGTCGTTAACCACCACGCCGTGCTCCCTCGCCAGCGCTACCCACTCGGGCTTCGGCGCCCTCCCCGCGAAAGCGTAGGTAGCGGCCTTAACGGCGTCGCTGGGTAGCCAGCCCTCAGCACCTATCTTGCCCAGTACCCACTCGCCGTGCTCGGTGAGGGCGTAGGTGTCCTTGTTCTTGATCTCTACCCTCTTAATCAGGCCCTTCGCCTCAAGCGACTTCAGGAGGGCCCCGAGCCTCTCAACAGGCCCGCCGAGCTCGGCTAGGGCCTTGGCGACGTGATCCTCGGTCGGGGCCGGCTCGCCCGGAGGGGCCTTGCTCGGGCCCTCCTTAACGGCCCTCAGCGCGAGCATCTCGTCCCTGCTGAACCCTATGGGCGGGATCAGCGACTCCTCGCCGGTGCCTGCCGCCTCCTCCATCTCCCTCCCGAACTCGCTCACACCGCCCTTCCCTGCGAGGTGCATTATCGTGAGCTCCGTAAGCTCCTCCCTGCTCAGCTCGCCCTTCCTTAGGAGGTTAAGGACCCTGTCGTCGATGAGTATGACTGAGTCGTAGACCGGTATCCTCCTCAGCGCCGCCTTAACCTTCCTACCCCTCCTCGTTAGGGCGTATATCGGGCCGCTCTCCCCCGGCGGGGTGATCTCTATCAGCCTCGTCGCCTCAAGGGCCCTCACCACCGAGTCGCCGAAGCCCCCCGCGTCCCTCACCTTAACCAGTTCGTCGTAGGGGGCCGGCCCTGAGGGGAGGCTCATGAGGAACACAGATATCTCTGGCGTGAGGTATATGAGGGGCTTCGCGGCCCTGTAGGCCTCGTAGACCGCCCTGCCGAGGTTTGTTATGCCGCTTCCCCTACCCCACAGCATCCTCTCGAGGAGGAGGTCCTCCCAGTACGGCGGCACGTAGCCCGTCTCGGCAGCGTACCTGAGGAGCCACATTACCCTAGAGTCTACCCAGGGGTCTGGCAGGAGCTGCGTCTCTATGTCCTTCACCGCCTCCGCAAGCACCTTCCCTGCCTCGGTGAGGTCTGCCCTGCCCCCGGACCTCCTCACGAGGCCCTGGATGTGGAGCTCCATTATCCTCCGCCCTATAGCCGCCCTACCCATGCCTGCGTGGCCGGAGGAAACGGCCTCCTCCTCGCCGACCGAGCCCTTGGCGAGGAGCTTGATTACCTCTACGTGCTCCCTCGTCAGGTACATCCCTATCACCACGATCAATTAGTGGGCCCACCTAAAAAACTATTTTACTAATTTGGAAGAAAATCACCAATACTAATGAAAAAGATTATTAAGAAGGCCTGCCCACGAGACACAGATTAACGGCGGGCACGACAGCCAGCGCTGCGGCGTGGTCCTCCGTCAGCTCCCCCACACCCCCACCCAGCGACTCCAGAATAAGCAGCGGGTCGAGGTAGAGGAGGAACGGCTCCCCGCTCTCGCAAGCTATCCTCCAGTACCTCCTAGAGTCCCTCGCCACGAACTCCCTCCTCTCCGCCAACACCCTCTCCCTCACCTCATCATCACCGGGGGCGCGGACGTACTCAATACTCTTCTCAACCATCCCCTCATAGGAGTCGAGGATGCTGTAGTCCGCTATCCTTAGGTGGAGCTTCCATTCCCTGTCCCCAAGCTCCTTACAGACCCTCACCTCCCCAAGCGAGTACCGCCTGACCATCCTTAAGTAGTCCTCGCTGAGGACGAGCAGGGGCGATATGTACGCCGAGGAGAGCACGACCGCCTCCGCAAAAAGCCCGTCAACGCCGGCGGAACGGAGGGCTGACACGAACCCCTCATAAGCCCTCAACGGGTAGTAGAGCCTCCTAAACACCCTTGACCCGAGCAAGCCCTCAACACGGGGACCGGACACGGAGGGGGTGACGCCGAGGTTCCTGTACCTGAACCTCCTCCTAAGCCACCCAACCCTCGACCAGGCGCCCTCATCCCCCGGGTCGAAGAGGAGGACGCCGCGAAGGTTCTTCACGATGGCGGCGTAGTAGGCGAAGGAGACTGCCGTGCCCACTGACCCACCCAGTTAGAGTGTCGGCGCAGAACAATAATGACTTACCCCGCACCGGGGGTGCGGTGACCGGGTAGGTGAGGGCCCGCCCAACGAGGTTATCGTGGGGTGGCGGAACCCGCTACTTATACCGCGTCCCTCACTCGAGAAGCGGCCTCCCTCACGTGAGGAGCGATTGCCCGCGGTTATGCTTCACGCGTGATCGCTTCAATAATTCTCCTCACCCTCTCAGCGCTCACCCTCCCCTCCCTGTCCTTTAGGTACGTCCCTACTATGAAGCCGTGGGCGTGGCTCAGGTACTGCCCGACATTATCCGGCGTTATGCCTGACCCGATGA